>JAFAXE010000087.1 GCA_019241305.1 Vulcanimicrobiota bacterium | reverse complement strand
TCAAGTCTTGGCTGCGCACGGCATCGCGGTCGCGTACGGCAATCCGCGCGGTAGTCAGTCGTACGGCACGGCGTTCGCTGACGCGATCACGGGCGATTGGGGCGGAGTCGATGCCGACGACGTCCTCGCGATTCTCGACGCGGCGCTCGAGCACGGCCGTTTCGATCCCCGGCGCGTCGCCATCGCCGGTGGCTCCTACGGTGGCTTCATGACGACGTGGCTCCTCGGACACACGTCCCGCTTTTGCTGTGGTGTCTCGATGCGCGCGGTCAACGACTTCGTCAGCGAAGTCGGCGCTGCCGACCTGGGCTGGTTTCTCGAACGTGAACTCCGCGCGCCGTGGAGCGATGGCGGCCGGCGGCTCTACGAAATGTCGCCAATGCGTGCCGCCCATGCGATCGAAGCACCGCTGCTCGTCGAGCACTCGGAGCGTGACTATCGTTGCCCGGTCGATCAAGGCGAGCAACTCTTCACGTTGCTGCACCGGCTTGGCAAAACCGTCGAGCTGGTGCGCTTTACCGGCGACGGACACAACCTCGCGCGTGCCGGAAAACCACGAAACCGTATCGTGCGCCTCCGCGCCATCGTCCAGTGGTTGGGACGTCACTTAAAACCGTCGGGCTGGACGCCGGCGCAGAGCGCAGCGGGTTCCCTCTTCGAACCGCTGCCGACGGAACCGCAGAAGGCCTAGCTTCCCGTGCCCTGATAGTGGTTGAGGCCGATGCGCCAAAATGCGTACGCGACCAAAACCCACATGACGCCGATGACCGGGGTGAGAAGCCCCACCCATGGCGACAGCGACAATCCGCTTTCGCTCTTATGCAGAAAATACGCCGCCGGAAAGTAATTCATGAAGGCGAACGGCAGGATGAACGTGAGCACGAACCGCACGCCGCGCGTGTAGATGCTGATCGGATAACGCGTGAAGTCCTGCTCGAGCGACATCACGACCCAGCGCAGCGTGTCGATGCGAATGAACCAGAACGAGCAGGTCGCGATCACCAGCGTGATCCCGAAGTCGATGAGCGCGCCGCCGAGCGCCACGAGCGGGATGTAGGCGAGATACGCCGCGTCGACGTGAACGCCGCTGAACCACGTCGCCGCGACGAAGAAGATCACCGCGAGCATCAGCTCGTCGGGCCAGACCTGTTGCGGCACGGTCAGCGCCTGAAACAGTGTGTCGAGCGGACGCACCAGAAACCGGTCGAAGCGCCCCTCGCGCACGTACGTCGGGACGTCGGCCACGGTGAAGAACACGGTGTTGTGCACGGCGTGGCCGAGCATCCAAAGTGCATAGAGGAGCGACATCTGGCGGAAGTCCCAGCCGTTCATCGATGGGAATTGATGCAGCGTTACCCACAGCGCGGCGATCGCCGTTCCGTGATAGATGATGGTGAAGCCGAACCACAAGAGGAAGTTCGTACGATACTCCACCATCGTGAGAAAGTTGATGCGCCAGTACTGTGCGTAAGCCGCCAGGTACACACGATGCCGTTCCGCAGCTGCGGTTCGACGTCCCGGTTAGGGAGCCGTATCGGCTCGACCTCACGGCGCTCGTGTTGCGCCGGCTTTCCACGAACGTCGTCGACCGCTACGGCGACGACGGCACCTACCGTCGTGCGCTCGAAACGCCGCGTGGCGTCATCGTCCTCGAAGTGGCGCAGCCGGCGACCAACCGGCTGACGGTCGTCGCGCGCGGAAACGCCAGGGAAAAGGAAACCCAAGATGCGGTCGCGCGTATGCTCGCGACCGACGTTGACATGCAGCCGTTTCTTCGAGCGAGTCGCCGCGTTCCATGGCTCCGAGGAATCGCGGCGCGCATGCGCGGCGTGCACCCACCGCGGTATCCGACGCTGTGGGAGGCCTGCGTCAACGCCGTCGTCTTTCAGCAGATCAGTTTATTTGCCGCCGGCGCGATGATGCAGCGGCTCGTAGAACGCTTCGGCACGCAAGTCGGACGCGACACGACCCATCAGTGGACGTTCCCGAGCGCCGACAACGTAGCGTCAGCCGAACCGGCAGCGCTTCGCGGCGCCGGTCTCTCCGCCGCGAAGGCAACGGCCCTTGCCGGCATCGCGGAGGCGCTTGCGCGAGGCGCGCTTTCGCGTGAACAACTGGAGCGTCGCTCGAGCCCAGAAGCCGCTGCGCTCCTCCAGCAATGCCGCGGTATCGGGCCCTGGACCGCTGCCGTGATCCTGTTGCGTGGACTCGGACGCCTCGACGTCTTTCCGGAAAATGACTCGGGTGCAGCACGTAGCCTTGCGCTGCTGCTTGGCCACGCGGGAGTGGCGACGGAGAAACCGGTCGACGTGCAGGCGGTGTTAGAGCAGTTGGGCGACACCCGCGGCATGCTGTACTACCATCTGTTACTGGCGCGGCTCGAAGCCCGCGGCGAAATTCCCCCGCCGCGCTGAAAGTGAGGAACATGGAAACGACGTCGGCGCCGAGCGCTCCCCATGCGGCGGTGCAACGGTCGAATGCGCGCGGCTACTTCGATCACGGCTGGTTGCAGACGTATCACTCGTTCAGTTTCGCGGACTACTACGATCCGCAAAACGTTCACTGGGGTGCGCTGCGCGTCTTCAACGACGACGTGATCGCGCCCGGCCGCGGCTTCGGCACGCACCCGCACCGTGACATGGAAATTTTGACGTACGTGCTCGACGGTGAATTAGAGCACCGCGATAGCATGGGCAATGTCGGCATCGTGCGGCCCGGCGGCGTGCAGTACGTGAGTGCCGGCACCGGCATCGCGCACTCCGAATTCAACCACTCGAAGACCGCACCGGTGCGGCTCGTGCAAATGTGGGTCTTACCGCGCGCGCGTGGCCTGCGTCCACAGTACGGCCAAGTCGACTACACGATGGCGGAGCGGCAGAATCGCTGGTTGACGATCGCGAGCGGCGACCCCAACGTGGATGCAAAGATTTCGATCTGGCAGGACGCGACGGCGGCCGTTGCGCGTCTGGAGAGCACCACGCTTTCGCGCCGGCTGGAGAACGGACGCTTTGGGTTCCTTTTCGTAGCGGACGGTGAAGTGACGGCCAACGGTACGCTGCTCGGACGTGGCGACGCGCTGCGGCTGAAGGGGACGCACGAGATCATGCTGACTGGCAGCGGCGAACTCGTGTACTGGGACGTGCCGCCCGCCGCAGAGGGCCCATGAACGCTTAGGCGTTCGGCGCTTTCGTCAGCAACTCGGCGAGGGATGGAAGGCCCTCCGCTAACGTCGGATGGATGTACATCGAGCGTTCCAGCACGTGCCACGTCGCCTGTGCTTCGATGTGCGCGACCATGACGTGGATGAGTTCGCCCGCTTCATAGCTTACGAACGTGGCACCGATGATTCGATCGGTTCGTTCGTCGACGACGAGGCGAAAGAAGCCTCGCAGCAAATTCCATTCCGTCGCCCGCGCGACTTCGGAGAGCGGTAGCGTTACGCTGCGTGCCGCGATTCCGGCAGCGCGCGCCGAAGCTTCCGTGTGGCCCGTGCGCCCCACTTGAGGCTCGGTGAACATCGCATAGGAAAGGACACGGTCGTCGCGGCGGCGCGGTGAGCCGGCGAAGGTCGAGAGCAGTCGCCGGTGATCTTCGAACGAGACGTGGGTGAAGGCGGGCTGGCCGGCGACGTCGCCCAGCGCGTACACGCCCGGGCACGTCGTTTGCAAATAGTCGTCGACGCGCACCGAGCCGTTGCCGCTACAGTCAATGCCGGAAGCGGCGAGATCCAGCGCGGCGGTATTCGGTGTACGACCCGTTGCGACCAAGAGTGCATTGCCTTCCAAAACCTGACCGTCCGCAAGATGAACGCAAAGCCGCCCGTTCTCGCGCGCGACCGACGTGACGGTGGCGTTGAGAACGAAACGCACGCCATCGTCCTGGAGCGCCTGCTGCACGATGCTGCTGACATCGGGCTCTTCGCGTTCCAGTAGGCGGTCGTGGCCGTGCACGATCGTCACCGCACTCCCTATTCGGCGCGCGCCTTGTCCGAGTTCTAAGCCGATGTAGCCGCCGCCCAGTACGAGCAGCACGTCGGGGAGTTCAATCTGGTCGAAGAAAGTAAGGTTGGTCAGCACGGGCGTTTCGCGCAATCCTGCGATATCGGGAATCCGCGGCGAGGTGCCGGTGTCGATCACGACGCGGTCCGCGCGGATAGTGCGCCCCCCGCCGGCGAGCGTCCGCACGTCAACGAAGCGCGCCTCCGCCGGAACGATTTCGACTCCGGCGTCCCGGAGGCGTCGCTCGGTGAGCCCGCTCCAGTTCGTTCGGATCCGGCGAAGCCGCTCGAAAACCGCGCGCTGGTCGACTCGTACGTCTGCATGGACACCCAGCGGAACCGCGGCTCTGGCGCGCCCGGCAGTGTGCGCGGAGGCAAGGAACGACTTCGATGGTGTACAGCCGACGTTGATGCAGGATCCACCAAAGGGACCGCGCTCAAACAGGACCACCCGTTTGCCTTGATGAGCCAGCGCGGTCGCGAGCGGGACGCCGCCCTGACCGCTCCCAATGACGATGAGATCCGCGTGCTCTGGACTCGCTGCTGCCATTGCGCGGCCTTTGGCAGGCAGGCGGCGGCTTCCGCCGTATGGTGCGGTGATCCAGATGGACTCGCCTGACCGTACTGAAGGACGGAATGGACCGAAGCGAGCGGGCAGCAGGCAGGTCCCAACTCCGCGCGTATACGTGATGCATGGTCGAGCCAGCGCGCCGGCGTGCCCCGTTCGCGCGTGCCGACTCCGCTCGGTGCGGGGATCTCTCCGACGAGGCGCTGATGCTGCTCGTTGAGTCACGTACGCCGGATGCGTTCGAAGAGTTGTATCGCCGCCACGCCGGCGCAGTTGCTTCATTTGTTGCGCGTATCTGCTCCGATCGACAGGTTGCGGATGAGGTGACCCAGACCGCGTTTCTTACGCTGTGGAACAATGCGCGTCGCTTCAATCCTGAAGCGGGCCGATTACGGGCCTGGCTGCTCACGATCGCCCGCAATGCCGCGATCGATCGCGCTCGCCATAAGCGTGTCGACGTCGTGCCATTCGAAGCGGCGGCCGGGAAGGCGTCAATGCAAAGCGGTCCCGAGGAACAAGTGGAGAACTTCGAGCGCGACCGAACCGTGCGGGAAGCGTTAGCCTCTCTTTCGGACGATCAGCGCACGGTCATCGAGCTTGCATTCTTTGGTGGTCTCACGCAAACGGAGATTGCGCGCGTCGTCAATGAGCCGCTCGGAACGGTGAAGTCCCGCGTGCGACTTGGCATGCAGAAGCTTCGTCGTATTTTGGGTCCATTACAGGGGAACTTGGTATGAACGAGATCACGATCGATCCTATTCACGAAGACCTGGAGGCGTTTGCACTCGGCGCGCTCGACCGCGACGATGCAGAGCGTTTCGAAGGGCACTTGGACCGCTGCGAAAATTGCCGGCGTGGCCTCGTCTCGTACATTCCCGTCACCAACGCGTTGCGTTCGGTTCCAGCAGCGATGCCGCCGCCGCTGCCCGCCGTAAGCGGCCCAGCGACCGTCACGCCGCTGCGCCGCCGTTTCGCGCCGGTCGCCTTCGCGTATGCCGCCGCAGCCGCCGTCTTGCTCGTCGTTGGCGGAGCGATTACGACGCTGATGCAACCGCGGAGCGACAGCGCGCTGATGACGGTCGCCGGCATGCTCGCCGACGGGCCGCACCAGACGGTTCTGCAAGGGGACGGTGTTCGTGGCCGGCTCATCATCGGACGACGCAACTTGCGTGCCGCCGTCGTGTTGCGCGGCCTTCCACCGCCGACTGCAGGGACTGCGTATCACTTGTGGCTGGTCGACGCGAAGCCAATTTTGGTCGGGGCGCTCAGCCCGGCGCGCGACAACCTCGAGGTTTTGCTCACGAATAAAGAACGGCTTGGCCACGGGCACGCCCTGCGCGTTTCGCTCGAGCCGCTCGATGCGACGGCGCCGCTCGGCGCCGCGGTTGCGACCGGAAACATGTAGCGGACGGCGTTTGGAGCGTTTCGTTCAGCCGCCCTGAACGATGACGCGCCGCTGAGCCTGTTGCCACACCGCCGCTGAGATCGCAGCGAACGCGATGAGCCACGCAACCTGCGTCAAGAGCGCTGGGAAAACGGCGTATCCGGAGAGTTGTCCGATATAGATTTGCAGCGGCGTGGAATAGATGGACGCAAACGGCAGCGCCCCGACGACCTTTCCGAGCGCTCCGGGGAAGAGCGACAGCGGCAAAATTTGACCGCTGAGCAGATCGGAGACCCAGCGCACCATCAATTGGATCGCGAAGGTTTCTAGCGTCCAAAACGCTACGGCGTTCATGAGAAAATTGAGGAAAAAATTCACGCCGTACCCAAGCGCGAACGCGAGTGCAAAGCCGATGAGCGCCGGCAGGCTGGGCAGATCGATGCGCACGAGCACCAGCGCGCACGCAAGCGACGGCAGGATCAAGAGTGCGTTCCAGAGCGTTTGACCGAAACCGTCGCTGAAGAAGTACAGGGGCAAGCTGATCGGTTTCATCAGGTCGACCGCAATCGTTCCCTCGCGGACCTTCTCGCGGATCATCCGTGTTCCGTCGACCTCGAGAACGAGCGACATCAACAGCGCGACCGTCGTGTACGTGATCATCGCATGGAGCGGAATGCCGGCCGGGGCGGCATTTTGCGCGTACAGCGCCGTCCACACCGAGCGTAAGAGGTAGACGCGCAAGACGAACGAGCCGACGCTGGTGAAAACTTCGACGCGGTAGGTTGCCTCGCGCGAAAACGCCTTCCTCGCGAACTCGAGATACGGGGCCGCAGCGTTCACGAAACGGCGTGTGGTAGGATTTCTGCCCGTGGCGTGAGCGTGGGTTCGTAACCTTCGATGTAAATGCGCCGAATGATCGACTCGAGATCGGGCTCTTCGATCGAAACATCGGTGACGCAGTACGACTCCGTGACGCGCCGAATCAACTGATCCGCGCCGAAGGCTCCGCGATCGAACCGCAGCCGCACGACGTCCCCGTCACGGCCGACGACCTCGGCGCCGTCAACCTTCACCTCGGGGTACGCCTCCGCGAGCCGAACGACGAGCGTGCGGTGAGTGCCGTATTGATCCTTGAGGCGTTCGATCGTGCCGTCGTACACGAGCGACCCGTGGTCGATGAGGACGATGCGCCGCGACAGCCGTTCGACGTCGGAAAGATCGTGCGTCGTCAAGACGATCGTCGTGCCACGCTCGCGGTTGACCTCGGAGACGAAATTGCGGATCGCTTCTTTCGCGACGACATCGAGCCCAATCGTCGGTTCGTCGAGGTAAACGATACGAGGATCATGCAGCATTGCGGCGGCAAAATCACCGCGCATGCGTTGACCGAGCGACAGCTGTCGGACCGGCGTGTTCAAGAACTCGTGCATCTCTAAGATCTCGGTGAAGTGGTCGAGGTTTTGCCGATAACGGTCCGCCGAGGCGCCGTAAATCGCGCGGAGTAATTCGAATGATTCGATCAGTGGAAGGTCCCAATAGAGCTGGCTGCGTTGTCCGAAGACGACCCCAATATTGCGGGCATTGCGCTGCCGTTGTTGCCATGGCACGAGACCCGCGACGGTCGCATCGCCCGAAGTCGGAACCAAAATGCCGGTCAACATCTTGATGGTGGTCGATTTGCCCGCACCGTTGGGCCCAATGTAGCCGACCAGCTCGCCCTCCTCGATGGACAGCGTCATCCCTTCGACCGCGACGCGGTCGACGTAGTCGCGGGAAAAGAGGGTGCGAACGGCTCCCAGGGCGCCCGGAATGCGCCGCACGGAACGGAAGACCTTACGGAGCTGGCGCGTTTGAATGATCGGCATAACGACCATTCACGCTTCGGCGGCGGCCTGGCGCCTCCGTCGGCGCCGGCGCGAGGGCCCCTCTGGGGCTAGCTGGAACAGCGAAGGCCGGCGGTTGCGCGCCTACGGGCGCGCACCCAGGGGGTGCATCGGCTACAGTGGTCCTCAACAATATCGAAATCATGTTCGGCGGACAGGCAGGCGACGGAAGTCTGACGACCGGCGACCTCATTGCGAGCGTCTTCAAACGGATGGGGCTCGAAGTCTATACCTATAAGGACTTTCCGTCACGAATCCGCGGTGGTCACACCAACTATGTGATCCGGGCCGGCGAGCGTTCGAATTACGGCATGGCGGACGCCGTCGACGGTCTGGTCGCGTTCGACGTCGAGGCGGTGGAGGCGCACATCGAAGAGATGCGCCCCGGCGGTTTCATCGTGTTCGACAACACGTCGGAGGCGATTCCCGAGCACCTGCGGCGCGAGGATGTTTCCTGGTACGAAATGCCGCTGGCCAAGATGGCGAAGAGCGAACTCGGGTTAGAGCTCGTGCGCAACACGATCTCGCTGGGCGCGCTCGGCGCGCTGATCGGGATGAACCCGACCATCGTGCGGGATGAGGTCGCGCGTGTCTACCAGCGCAAAGGCGAGAAAGTCGTCGATCTCAACGTGCGCGCCGTCGAGGCGGGGGAGCGCTACGTTCGCGAACATTTTTCGGCGGCGCCGACGGGTTACGGTTTGGTCGCCGTCCCCGACAGCGGGCGGCTCATCATGATGGGCAACGACGCGATTGCGTACGGTGCGCTGGTCGCCGGTTGCCGCTTTATGGCGGGCTATCCGATTACTCCCGCGACCGATATCCTCGAGTGGATGGCCAAATACGGTCCCACGTTCGGCGCCGTCGTCGTCCAAGCCGAAGACGAGTTGGCCGCCATCAACATGGTACTGGGCGCCGCGTTTGCGGGAACGCGTGCGATGACGGCGACCTCTGGTCCCGGTCAGGCGCTGATGACCGAAGCGCTTGGGCTTGCCGGAGTGCTGGAAATTCCCGTCGTGGTCGTGGAATGCGCTCGCGCCGGTCCGTCGACCGGGATGCCGACGAAGACCGAACAGAGCAACTTGAACCACCTCATCTTTTCCGGGCATGGGGAGATCCCGCGCGTCGTCCTTGCACCAGGTACCGTCGAGGAGTCGTTCGCGCTGACGGTCGACGCCTTCAATCTCGCCGAGCGCTTTCAGCTTCCGGTGTTCATCCTCAGCGAACAGGCGCTCTGCCAAAGCAAAGCGACGTTACCACCGCTCGACGTCGAAGCGGTGCGCGTCGAGCGCGGCAGCCTGATTGCGGACGGCGAGGTAACGTTTGGCGAATACAGGCGCTATGCGTTTACCGAAAGTGGTGTCTCGCCGCGCGTTATTCCGGGCGTTCCTGGCGGGATGCATCTGGAAGCGGGCTCTGAACACAACGACATGGGCGTCATCACCGAGAACGCGCGCAACCGCGCTCGGATGATGGAGAAGCGCATGCGAAAAATGGAAACCATCCGGGCCGAGCTCCCGCCGCCGCTCGTCCATGGACCGTCTGACGCGCGGATCGCGATCATCGGATACGGAAGCAATCGCGGACCGATCGCCGAGTCGCAAGACCGGCTTTCCGGCGAAGGGATTGCGACGCGCTTCCTCCAGTTGCGAACGTTGTGGCCGTTCCCTGAAGACGATGTGCGCGATTTCATCGAAGGCGCGGACCACGTCTTCATCGTCGAAAACAATTACACGGGACAACTGGAACGTCTGGTGCGCTACGTCGTCGGGCCGTTGGACTCGTTACGGACCGTTCGCAAGTACAATGGACGGCCATTCCGGCCAGTGGAGATCATGGAACCGATTCGTCGTCACGCCGAAGCGCTCTACGCGGAGGTTCGCCGCTAATGGCCATAACGCTGAGCCCGAAGGATTTCGCAACCGCGACTCCATCGTGGTGGTGCCCTGGGTGCGGCGACTACGGCGTCCTGGCGGCACTCAAATCGGCGTGCGCAGAATTGGGTCTGCAACCGAAGGACGTCGCCTTCATCTCCGGGATCGGCTGCTCCGGAAAAATCAGCGGCTATCTCCATTCCTATGCGTTTCATGGCGTGCACGGCCGCGCACTTCCAGTCGCGACCGCCGTGAAATTGGCGAACCGGGACCTCACCGTGATCGCGGCTGGAGGCGACGGCGACGGTTACGCGATCGGCGCCGGCCACTTCATCCATGCATTGCGGCGCAACGCGGACCTGACGTATATCGTCATGGACAACCAGACGTACGGTCTTACCAAAGGCCAGTCCTCACCGACGAGCGCAACCGGCTACATTGCCGGAACGACTCCGAGCGGGAGCGCCGAAGCGCCGATAAACGGGTTGGCGCTCGCGCTTGCCGCCGGTGGAACCTTTCTCGCGCGGGGCTTTTCCGCGCAGCCCAAGCAAATGGTCGAGATGATCAAGGCCGGCATCCGTCACCGAGGCTTTTCGGTGGTCGAAGTCATGTCGCCGTGCGTCACGTACAACAAGATCAACACGTATGCGTGGTTCAAAGAAAACGTCGAAGACGTGACGCAACATACGGAGTACGATCCAACGAACCGCTCACAAGCCTTCGAGGTGCTCACCCGCACCGGCAAGATTCCGCTTGGAATACTGTACCGCGAGGAACGGCCGACCTTCGAAGAGCTGACACGCATTCCGAAGGAGCCGATCGCCACGCAATCCATCGTTGGCCACAGCGCCCGTTTCGTGGAGTTGCAGCGCCACTACCGCTAACCCAACGCGGCTACGGGAGCACCGCGATCACATCAAGCGCTTTGAAGCCGGTGACCTTGCCAACGACTTTGGGTTTCTTACCGGAGAGCCAACCGCCGGGCGGACGCGCAAACGCGTAGATCACTTCGCGGGTGTGATCGGCGACGTAGGCCACGCTTGCATCCGGGGAAAGGGCGACTCCACCGATGCCGCCGCGCGGGTCAGGGATACTGAACGTATAACCGTTTCCGGCGGCATCCGAAATCGAAACGAGTCCGAAGACGCCGTCGACCGGCGTGAAGACGTCTCCGGCATCGTCGGCCGCACCGCCGATCAGCGCGATCGTCCCGATCCCGAAGCAGTTGTGCGCGACGTATCCTCCGGATCCCTCACGGACATACTCCCGCGCTTGGCCGAAGCCACAGTTACCCTGAACGTACACCAGGCCTCCGTTCGGGGAGACGGCGACGGAAGCCGCGCCGGCGCCGATTTCGACGAGCGATGGACCGACATAGCCGCTGTGGCCGGACACATAGTAATACGCTGCGCGCTGACCGTAGTCGCTGAGGAAAACTTCGCCGCGTGCGTCTACCGCGATGTCGGTGATATCCGGCGCACTGGACAATGCCAGCAGACGTGGCGCAGCGACTTGGGCGACGAGCGCGCCGTCGAGGCCAAGAACTTCGAAGCAGGCCGCACATGGCGTCCCATTGCTCGACGCGACCGCGGTGTAGATGAGTCCAGCGCGTGCGGCGAGTCCACCGGGACTTCCGAAGCGTGGATCGACCACGGTGAAACGGTGCTCGAGCGTCGCACGTTGGCCGCTGACGGTGAACACCGAGATGTTTCCGGTCGAGTAATCGAGGTTGATGACGTGGCGCAGTGGGGGCGTCGTCACGGACGTCCAGAGCGTCAACAGCGCAAGGGGGAGCACAGAAAACTATCCTTTCAGGTCTGAACCGACGACTAAGAGCGCGGCGATCGCTTCCAGTGCCGCCCGTTCCAGTGGACCAAAACGTGCTTGCCGTGGACTATCGACGTCGAGAACGCCGACCAGTCCCTGCGGCCCAACGAGCGGCACGACGATTTCCGAAGCGGACGCCGCATCGCACGCGATGTGGCCTTCGAAGGCGTGCACGTCGTCGACGACGACCGTTTCCTCGCGCGTCGCGGCTGCGCCACAAACACCGGTGTCCAGCGCGATGCGAACGCATGCCGGTTTGCCACAGAATGGCCCGAGGACGAGCTCGTCGTCGCTCAAGCGATACGTTCCGACCCAGTTGACGTCCGGCATTCCGAAATAGATGGCAGCGACGGCGTTGGCTGCGTTGGCGATGAAGTCACGCTCGCCGGCCAGGACTGCAGCGACGCGCTCGACGAGCGCGGCGGGCGCAAGCGAACCGTCGTCGCGAGAAGCGTTCATGGTTCCGCGCGTTAACCTCGAGGAAAGCGAGGCCCTCGTCTTGGCGCCGGGCGCCGGCAACGACCGGCGCGAACGCTTGGCAACGATGATCGTCACCATCTCACGAGAGTACGGAGCCGGTGGCCTCCCCGTCGCCGACCGCGTTGCTTCAGCGCTCGGGTACGACCTCGTGGTGGATCAGATCGCTTCAGAAGTCGCGGCTCGTCTGGGCACGTCGCGCGAAGAAGTCGATGCACGGGCAGAGTCCACGAAGCCGCTTTCCGAGCGGATTCTTACCGAAATGCGCGACGGAACGGTCGATGTCGTGTCATCTTTGGGGACGACTGGCGACTTCGATGAGACGGTGCGAGCGGAAGTCGAGCGCGCGATGCGCGAGCGTGCGGGTAGCGGTAACGTCGTCGTGTTAGGCTGGCTGGGAGGAGCCGTGCTCGCCGGGATGCCGGGACTCGTGCGCGCATTCGTGCACGCCGAGCGAAGCTGGCGCATCGAACGGATCATCGAGACGTTCGCGTTCGCGTCGTCCAAGGCCGCAGCGGAGGTCGACCGGCTCGACGTGCAGCGCCGGCGCTTCGCGTGGGATCGCTACGAAATCGTGTGGGGCGACCGGCGCTTCTACGACATCATCGTCGATTCGTCACGGCTCGGAATCGATGGGGCCGCCGCCGCGATCGTCGCGGCCGTTCGTGCGCAGAGCGAGAGCACGCGGTGACGATCACCCGTTCGCCAGTCGCAATCGAGGCGGCGCCTCCGCGCAGGCGTTCGCACGTTCTTGCAACCTTTGCCTTCGGCGACTTTCGCCTGCTGTGGAGCGGGCTGCTCATCTCGAACCTCGGTACCTGGATGCAATTCACGGCGCTGGGGTACGCCGTCGTGCAGCTCGCCGGCAGTGCGAAGCTCGCGTCGCTGGACGTCGGTATTCTTGGCGCCTGTAACGCGGTTCCGGCGTTGCTCCTTTCTCCGGTCGCCGGGGTCGTAGCGGACCGCTATCCTCGCCGGCGAGTCTTGTTCGTCACGAATGTGACGACGTCGGTCGTCGCTCTGAGCCTCGCAATCCTTGCCAGTGCGCATCATCTGGGACTGTGGAACATTTTCGTTCTTTCGTCGCTCCGTTCTGCGACGCAGTCGTTCGATGCGCCGGCGCGGCAGAGCTGGGTTCCGCTGCTCGTTCCGCGCGAGTTCTTGGGAAACGCGATAGGGCTCAATTCCATCGCCTTCAATGCGCCGAGCGTGCTCGGGCCGCCGCTGGCCGGGCTGCTCATTCTTTCGACGGGAATCGCGGCCTCTTTTTACGTGAATGCCTTCGCGACGCTCGCCGTCGTGCTCGCGCTCGCTTTCATGAAGCCTCCTGCGCCCAGTTCAGCGGCGCCGCAAAACCTCGCTGCGGCCATCGCCGCTGGAATTCGGTTCCTGGCGGGGCACACGGTCCTGCGCCCCATCGTGTTGATGCTGGTCGTCACCTGTGCGCTGGTCCGGCCGTACTCGCAATTACTCCCTGCGTATGCGGCGCATGTCGTTCACGTCGATGCGCGCGGCCTGGGGTTGCTGTTTGCGGCGAGCGGTTTTGGCGCGATCTTAGGTTCGACCGTCACGGCGATCGTCGGTAGCCGCCGGCGTGGGACCGTGTGGTTCGTGAGCGCGGCCGGGATGTCGCTCGGCGTCTTCCTGCTTGGTTTCGTGCACAGTTATGCGGTGGCGCTGGTCGTTCTCGTCGGGATTGGCCTGTGCGTGCTGAGCTTTGCCGGAAGCTCGAACGTGCTACTACAGACGCTCTCGCCCGATCACATGCGCGGACGGGCGATCTCCGTCTTTTCGATGATCATTTTGGGAGTCGTCCCCCTCGGTTCGCTTCTGCTTGGCTCGCTTGCGAGCATGATTGGTTTGCCCCTCGCCTTGACGGGGGGCGGCGCCGCCTCGCTCGTTCTTGCAGTCGCCGTATTTCTGCGCAACGCCGAACTGCAGCGCGTATGATACACGCCGCCGGTCTGGACGCAGACGTGTTGATTGCGGGGGCCGGCCCTGCGGGGGCCGCAGCGGCCACCTCTTTGGCTCGCGCCGGTCTCGACGTCATCCTGGTGGACCGCGCGCGGTTTCCGCGCGACAAAGTGTGTGGCGATTTCGTCGGTCCCGTTGCCCTTGCCGAGCTGCATGCATTGGGCATCGATTTTTTCTCGAGCCCGCTCCGTGGGAATACGGTGGACCGCGCCGCGCTCTTTAGCGACGGACGAGAACTGATCACGTACGTCCTTCCAAAATTCGAAACGTTTCCTGCCTTCGCTCGCGTGATACCACGGGTCGTACTCGATGACGCGATCGTGCGCGTCGCGACACGCGCGGGCGCGCGACTCGAACAGGGAACGGTCGTTGGTTTTCGACTCCTCGACCGTGCGGTCTCCGTCTCGGTGCGCGAAGGCGCAGAAGCCCGCGCCATGCGCGTACGCGTGCTGATCGGCGCCGACGGCGCAGGCTCGCAGGTCGGCCGCGTGCTGCGCGGCATCCCTCGGCGTGACGAATTGCTCGTAGCCGCTCGGGCCTATTTTACTGGCGTTGCCCGTTCCGCCGGGCGGTGCGATCTGTCGTTCACGAGTGGAAGTTTCCCTGGGTACGCCTGGATCTTTCCGACCAGTGAACGAGTCGCCAACGTCGGCGTCGGCATGGTCGTCGAAACGTTTCCTGCCACGCAACCACGAATGCATGAATTGCTCGCGCGGCTTGTGCGGGATGATCCCGCGCTGTCGCAGCGACTGGCGGGAGCCGAAATGATCGCGGAGCCGGTTGGGTGGGCGCTTCCAACCTACAGTGGCCGCAGCGCCGTCGTCGGCGAGCGGGTGATCCTCATCGGCGATGCTGCTGGACTCGTCAACCCCT
>JAFAXE010000028.1 GCA_019241305.1 Vulcanimicrobiota bacterium | reverse complement strand
TCGTCGTCGGTCGTATGCGAAAGGAAGCGATAGCATTGACCCTCGACGAGCGTGGGGCCCTCGCCCGCCAGCGCTCGTTGCCGCGCGTCACGCACCGCGAGGCACACCGCGATGGGATCGAATCCGTCGACGGTGAGCCCCCTCATGCCGTAGCCCCTTGCCTTAGCCGCGACATCCTGCACCACCATTTGCTTGCTCTGCGGAGTCGAAATGGCCCAACGGTTGTTCTCACACACGAACACGACCGGCACGCCATGGACTGCCGCAAAATTCATCGCTTCGTGCCACTCGCCTTCGCTTGTCGCGCCCTCGCCGAACGTGCAAAACACCACGCGCTCGCTTTCAAGCCGGTACCTGATCGCGTACGCTGCGCCAACGGCATGCGTCACTTGTGCGGCGATGATCGAGCTGATGCTGGCAATGCCTCGCGCTTTATCGGTTACGTGATTGATGATCTGACGGCCCTTCGTACGGTCGGTCGCACGCGCGAATTGCGAACGAAAGACGTCCTCCAATGGAAAGCCGCACGCGAGGACGATCCCGGTGTTGCGATAGTACGGAAAGAGGACGTCTTTGCCACGCACGAAGGCTGCACCGGTACCTGCCTGAATCGCTTCATGACCTTCCGAGCCCATGGCGATCGCGATTTTGCCCTGCCGGTTGAGTTGGAATCCACGATTGTCCACAGCCCGCTGCAGCAGCATGTTGCGAAAAATTCCGAGTAACTCGTCGTGGGTGAGGTCACCGGAAGCGAGCGTGGCAGTCGCCATATCCCTAGTGTAGGCACGACCTGCCTTGCATCCCTCTCGCGAGGTGGGTATACTGAGGGTGTCTCGAGACAATGATCGCACGCCTGTAGGAGGGCGAAACGAACTCGCAAGATCCACCGGGGCAGAAAGCCCGCGAGCGACGAGAGGCCTGAGTCACGTGCGCAGAGCGTTCACGGACCCGACGGAGGCTATCCGCAGGTAATCGCGCTCGCTACATGAATCTCGAACGCCGCGTGAATGCGCGGCGTTCGTCTTTTCCAGCGCAAATTCGGAAGACGTACGACATCGATTCGTTGACCGACGTGGCCCTTGGCGTCTTCGCGCGCAAAGGGTTCGACGGCGCCTCGATGGATGACGTGGCGCAAGCGGCTGGAGTCACGAAGGCGGCCATCTACCATCACGTCGAGAGCAAGGAGGCGCTCCTCGAACGGGGACTGCGACGAGCACTCGACGCTCTGTTCGCGATTCTCGAGGAGCCTGCGAGCCGGGATGCCGACCCGGTCAGCCGGCTTCGGCACATCGTGCGTCGCGTTGCGCTGACGACGCTGCAGCTTTTGCCTGAGTTGAGCGTGCTGTTCCGCGTTCGTGGAAACTCGCCGGTCGAGCATCGTGCGATCGAGCGCCGGCGCGAATTCGACCGTCACGTCGCTACCCTGCTCGCGGAGGCGCAGCGCGCTGGAGAGGTGCGGCCAGAGCTGGATGCTGCGCTGGCGACGCGGCTGGTTTTTGGAATGACCAACTCGATCGTCGAGTGGTATCGGCCCCGCGGGCGCGTCACTCCCGCTCAGGTCGCGGACGCCGTCGAAAGGCTCGTTTTTCGCGGCCTGCTGGAACGTTGACCGCGTACGCAAATTCGGGGTACACTGAAACTGACCATTTGGTAAGGAGAAGCGACCTGCGCATGGCGACCGCCGCCGAAACGACCGGCATCATCATTCCCGAGAGCGGACTGATCCCCGCGCCCGAGGTGCCCCAGCCGAATATCTATCCGATGGAGTGGCGGGTCGAGACGCCGAAGCTCGCCGATATCTACGAGCGCTCAAAGCGGCAGGTCTACAATCCTTCCGACTTTCCGTGGGACGAGCTTCGCCCGGAAGACTTTACCGAAGAGCAGCGGCTCGGCATCATGTACTGGTACGCCGTCCTTGCCAACTTCGACGGTTCTGGTCCCGCCGTGTTCGCGAAGGCGACGATTCACGCGTTCGAGCAGCACACGGAAGACCCGGTCCGTAAGTGCTTCTTTTCGATCACGCGCGACGAGATGAACCACGAAGAGTGCTGCCAGCGCGCGATTCAAAAATTGGTACCCGGCGGCCCGCTCGATTTCGAGGCAACGACGGATTTGGCACGCGCCGCGCAAAACAACATCGGCTGGCTCTACCATAACGGCGGACGATACTGGAAAGGCTACAGCGAGTCGCTCAGCAAGTATCCGCTGTCGGTTTTGTTTACGTCGTTTATGATGGGCGAGGTGGCGAGCTCGACGCTGTTCTTCGGCATGTCGAAAAAGGCGACGCATCCGGTGTTTCGCGAGGTTTTCAAGAAAGTGGGGCAAGACGAGGCGCGGCACCTCGCGATTTGTCTCACGATCCTCGAGAAGGATTGGCCGGGGCTCGGAGACGAGCACAAGGCGCTCATCACGAAGCAACTGCGGGCCGGTTTCGTGTTCCTTTCGATGATTCTGTGGGAACCGCCGAATCAGTTCTGGGATATACCGGAATACTTTCTGCCGAACCATCGCGTCTTGGTGCAACATGCGCGGGACGGTGGTCTGGGTGTGCTGACGTACGACGAGCAGGCGGAGAACTGGCGCATGGCGCTTGCCCGCGTGCGGGCGATCGTCGAGGAGTGGGGGATCGAGTTCCCCGCGATCCCAGAGCTCGATCTCGACGGCGTCGACGTGGGCCATATCGGTCCCGAAGACATCATCCCAGTTTTCTGACGATTCCATGAAGGTGAATCCACCGGCCCCCGAGGCGGCCGAAACCGCCGACGCGCTGGCCTGTCGCATTGCCGGCGTCATGTACGGCCGCGACTATGCGGCGCAGTCGATGGGGATTGAGGTCCTCGAGGTGCGCGAGGCCTTCGCCGTGCTCTCCATGCGCGTCCGCCGCGACATGTTGAACGGCCACGTCATCGCCCACGGCGGTGCGGTGTTCGCCCTCGCCGACACGGCGTTTGCCTACGCGTGCAACTCGCGGAACGAGCCCACCGTCGCGCTGCAGTGCACCATCTCGTTTACGCGCGCGGCACGTGAAGGCGAAACGTTGATCGCGCGCGCCGAAGAACGCGCCCGCACGAGACGCACCTCCACGTACGACGTCACGATCGCGACCGACGGCGGGGAAACCATTGCCCTGTTCCGGGGAGTCGGGTACATCAAAGCCGGCACGTATCTGTAGCGCAGAAACTGTCATCCTGAGCGAAGTCGAAGGACGCTGCTTTGCGTGACGAAGAACGTGTCATCCTGAGCGCGAGCAAGCGTAGCTCGCGAAGTCGAAGGTCGCCGTTTCATGCGACGAAGAACGTGTCATCCTGAGCGGAGCGAGCGCAGCGAGCGAAGTCGAAGGACGGCTTCCTAGATGAACCTTCGCGTGTATGCGGCAACCAAAAACGCCGGAAAGCTGCGTGAACTACGGCAGATCTTGGCCGCATTCGGTCGGGAAGTTGCGACCTTTGAAAGCTACCTCGGTCCTCCCGAAGGCGAGGTTTCGTATCGGGAGAACGCCTTATTGAAGGCTCGTGCGCTTGCGGCGCAACTTCAAGACGCTGGCATTCGGGACGCAGCGGTGATCGGCGACGACTCCGGCATCGAAGTGCAAGCGTTGGGCGGGGTGCCGGGCGTGCTCTCGGCGCGCTACGGCGGTCCAGATTTGTCATGGCCGGATCGCCGCAACTTGTTGCTGCGCGAAGCGCGCTCAGCCTCATCCGGCGTACTGGCGGCGCGCTTCGTGTGTGCGATCGCATACGTCGATTCGGAGGGCACTGAGTTCGCGGTGCAAGGTTCCGTAGAAGGCCAACTCGTCGACGAGCGCGGCGAAGGCGGTTTCTCGTACGACCCGATTTTCTGGTATCCGCCGCTGCAACGCACCTTCGCCGAATTGTCCGAGAAAGAGAAGAACGCCGTAAGTCATCGTGCCATGGCAGTGAGAAGTTTAATCCGACTACGTCCTTCGCTGAAGAAATGATCAATGTTCGGGGTGCGACTACAACAGAAATCTCGGAATTTCACGACAGACTCTTGCCACCTTCACCGGAAGTCGTGATAGTATCGTGTGACGCAACTCTCGCCAACAAAAACCTGCTCACGGTGTCTGCAGGTTCTCGCCGCCAAGGCGTTTCATCGGCGGCACCGCTCGCAGGGCGGCGCACTCCACTCATACTGCAAGGCGTGTACCCGGGAGTACTATCGCGGCTACTATGCCGGTACACGCGAACGCCACAACGCGCGTCGGTATCGTAACCAGGTTCGATACCGACGGCGCAATCAGGAGTGGATTCGGCGCTATCTACCGACTCACACTTGTGTCGATTGTGGTGAGGATGATATCCGCGTCCTCGAGTTCGATCACGTCGGAGGCAAGACGGACAACATTAGTCGCTTACTAACGCGAGGCGTCGGCTTGGCGCGACTCTCCGCCGAGATCGCGCGGTGCGAAGTGCGATGCGCGAACTGTCACCGGAGACGCACCGCCAGGCAATTCGGTTGGTGGAGCGGAATCAGCCGGGAACCGGGATGTAGCTCAGCTTGGTAGAGCGCTGCGTTTGGGACGCAGAGGCCGCACGTTCGAGTCGTGTCATCCCGACGTTTCGTTTACGGACGAACGGCATTGGCATCCGCTGGTAACGCATTCCATCAAGAGTGGCTTGCAAGAGACGATCGGGAACGCCGCGTGCCGTCCATCGTAGCAGATGTGTCGCCGTAGATGTCGCGCAATACGATCTTGACGGCCGCGGCGACGGGGACGGCGAGCAGCACGCCGACCGGGCCGTACAGCGTCGCACCGGCGAGAAAGGCGAAGATGATCACCGGTGGAGGAAGGCTTACGACGCGACCCAGCACCATCGGACCGACAAACTGATCGATCGACACACGGAGTCCGGTCACGAACGCCGCAAAGGCGACGATGGTGGCGGTCGTCGCGTGTTCCGCCGCGACGAGCCCAATCAGAACCATCGAAAGAATTGGCCCGAAGAATGGCACGACTTCCAAAATTCCGATCGCGATGCTGACGACGCCTGCGCCAGGCAAATTGACGACGAAACGCATGACGCCCCAGGTGACCACCGTCGCGTAGACGACGATGATCAGCAGTCCTCGCACGTAACCAAAAACGATGGGGCTTACGTCGGCGCTGAGCGTAGCGACGGTCTCCCGGAAGCGTGGTGGCACGAGCCACAACGTGCTGCGCTTCAGCGTCGGCCCTTGGAACAGAAAGTATCCCAAGAGCGCGAGCGTGAGAAAGAATCCCGTGATGAAGCCGAAGCCATAGCCGGCCACTCCGATGAGCCGGCCTGGATCGCGAATGCTTTGGGCAATTGCTCCAACGATGCGGTTGCTGACGGCCGTCGCTTCGATCGTAGAGCCGAACACGTGAAGCCGTTCGCCGTGAAAGAGCTCCACGAGAAGGCGGTGCAGATTGCCAGGCGCCATCGCAAAGAGGCCTTGAAGTTGCGGAACGATCGTGTTTTTTGCAACAACGAGAAGACCGAAGACGATGGCCAAGTATCCGACGAAGACGATGAGCGCCGCCGACCAATGGGGTAATCGCCAACCCGATCGCATCCTCCGTATGAGCGGCGCGGCGAGATACGCGAAGGCAGCCGCTACCGCAAATGGCAGAATAATGTAGCGTAGCAGGTAGAAGACCACCGCCAGCAGGGCGATCGCCGCAAATCCGGCCCATCCGACCACGGTGGCGCGCTCCCCGACCGACAGGTCCCGCCAGCCCCGCGCCTTCATTGCGACAATTCCGTCATTGAAAGGATCGTCCGACCCGCCGATGTGGGAAAGACGATACCGCATGCGTTCATCGTCGCGAACACCCGCTCGCGAACCCCATGCGCCCGGGCGCGATCAAGCCGCATCCTCCCAGGCCGCGGCGCTACCGCGCCTAGCCGTTTGGTTCTATGGTCTTGGCGCCGTGGTGCTGGGATGGCTCATCCTCGAAAAGGTCGTGACCTATCTGGTCGCGGCAGGTACGGCGACGGCCACAGCCGTCGGTGCGCTGTTCGTCGCGTACATCATGTACCCGCTCGTACGCCGGCTCAATGTCCGCTTACCTCTTTGGGCTGCGATCACTATTCCGTATGCGCTCTTTGCTGCGATCATCGTATTGTCGGTTTGGCTTTTTGCGCCGCGTCTCGTTTCCGACGTAGAATCCCTCGTTGCCGACTATCCTCGTTTCGATGCTGCCCAACGGCACTATTTAGAACATCCGACCGACGCCGCGGTGGCGCGCATCCCGCTTTCGCTACGGCTGCGGTTAGCGCAGACGCCGAGCCGTACGGTGGCGTACGTGCAGCACAATATCTTTGGCTTGAGTGCCTGGGCAGTTGCAACGGCAAAGTCGGCGATGAGCATCACGATTTTGCTCATCGCGATTCCGGTAGCGTCGATTTACATGCTCGCCGAGGCCGAACGGATGAAGCGCCTGTTTCTCGGCATCATCCCCGAACGCGTGCGTCCCAAAACGGTCGATATCTTGACGGACCTCAACATCGCTGTCGGTGGATACGTGCGCGGACAACTTATCGTGGCCGCCACCGTAGGTATCTTAGCCTCAACGCTGCTGGTCGGCCTCAACGTCCCGTACGGGCTCCTCGTTGGGGTGTGGGCCGGTGTCGCCGATGTTCTGCCGTACGTCGGACCGCTGGCGGGTGCCATCCCAGCCATCGCTCTCGCGCTCCACGCGAATGGATTAGCGAACGGCGTTTTCGTGCTGATCGGCTTCGTCATCATCAATCAGATCGAAGCACATCTACTCCTGCCCCGCATTATTGCGAAGACGGTTCACATCACCCCCTTGACAGTGATCTTCGCGCTTATTATCGGCGGAGAACTTTTTGGTCTGCCGGGCCTCTTGATTGCCGTACCGGCGGTCGGGGCCGTGCGCGTCATTGTCGAGCACCTGTATCCGCCAGAACCGCTGACCAACGCTGAGGTTCGCCCTGCCCTCACGCAAGTCGCGCGCGTCGACGTCGATCCCAACGCGACGCACACGTGAGCGGGATTGACCCGCGCACCTCTTGGGTACGGTGACGGGCGGAAGTCTCGAGACCGATTGAAGAGGAGAAGCTGATGAGCGGTATCGACAAAGCTGCAAACGCGATCAAACACGGCGTCGACGACGTGCGAGATACGGTGAAGGAGGCCGGGCATCGTTCGAACGCCGATGCCGAACGCGATAAGCGAACCCTTGCCGGTGACGCGATGACGCCGGGTGAGAAAGTTGGCTCAGCCCTCGAGGAGGGTAAGGAGCGCACTCTTGCGGAGGTGGACCGCGCCAAACGGGACGTGAGGGACCGAACCACCTAAGCGCGGCACACGAGGGCCGGCGACCTGGTCGCCGGCCTTCATGGTAAGATGGGTGCGCTGCGCCCGTGGTCTAATGGATAAGGCACGAGTCTTCTAAACTCGAAGATGGGGGTTCGATTCCCTCCGGGCGCGCACGCAGGAGGGCTCGCATCGCACCGTGCGCTAGTTTCTCCGTCGCCGCGGTGATTGTAGCTCAGTTGGTCAGAGCGCTGGACTGTGGATCCGGAGGTCGCGGGTTCGAGCCCCGTCAATCACCCCAACGTGACGGAACTTTCGCGCGAACAGCGGAATGCCGAAGAAAGGAAAACCATCTGCGCCTTTAGCTCAATCGGTAGAGCATCGGACTTTTAATCCGCTGGTTGTGGGTTCGAGTCCCACAGGGCGCAAACGATCAAGCACCGCTAGCTCAATGGTAGAGCAGTTGACTCTTAATCAATTGGTTGGGGGTTCGAGTCCCTCGCGGTGCACAGTTTCGGGAACCCCGCCGGCGCGCGGGGTTTCTTGTTTTGGACGAACAGGTAGCGCGACACGCACGTGGTTACCGAAGTACGGTAGCCGTTCGACGCGCAGACCTTTCCCGAGCAAATGGACCAGCCACAACCCTCGCCCGTCCTCCGACATCGGGTCGACGCGAAGCGCATGCTTCGCCGAGAAGCCTGGGCCGCGATCGATCACGTGGAGGAGCGCCAAACCGTCCCGCCATTCGAGCGCGATGTCAATGGCACCGGGTGCATGCCGCACGACGTTCCCAACCAATTCGCCGAAAATCAGCTCCGCAGCGGCGAAATCGCTGTCCGCTGAGGCGTCCTCGCGCAGTTGCGCGATGAACTCCTTGCGGGCGCGCTGCGCCGAACCGGCATCGTCCGCATCGAACGTCCACACGACCGAGCGCGGCAAGCTGAGAACGACGAGCGCGACGTCGTCGTGACTTTTCGCCGGTAAGCACGACGTCGCGATATACGACGCAGCGCCCCGCGTGAAAAGGATCGCCTCCTTCGAAACCGCGGTGCGAAGCCGGCGTTCGCCTTGCTCCAAGTCTCGCGTCGCCTCGATCAGCCCGTCGGTATAGAACGCCAGCAGCGCGACATCCTCGATGCTGCGCGAGGCGGAAGCCGCCGGATGGGACATCCGCCGTAGTCCGACCGGCAATCCGTCGGCTTCGAGTGGGACGATCGAACCATCGCGCAAACGCAACAACGGTGGAGGATGCCCGGCATTCGCGAAGGAGATTCGTTGTTCGCGCGGATCTAAGATGACGAGAAAGGCTGTCGCGATAACATCGGGATACCGCTGCAAGAGTATCCGTTCGGCCGCATCGAGAACCCGCGCCGGATCCGGCTCGTACATCGCGATCACGTTCAAGTAGTGACGGAGTTTTGCCATGACGACCGACGCCTGAAGTCCGTGCCCCGTCACATCGCCGATCGTCAATAGATAGCGGCCGTCGATCAACTCGAAAGCGTCGTACCAGTCTCCGCCGACAAGCAATTCCGTCGTCGCCGGAAAATAGGCCGTACTGAGAAGCGCGCCCGCGATGGACGGCAACTGCACCGGCAGGGTCGCTTCCTGGAGAGTTCGCGCGAGATGGCGCTCACGTTGGAAGCTGCGCTCGTGCTCCAGTCGCAGCGATGCGCGCCGAGCAATCTCGGCGAACATCTCGCGGTCCGCCTCGGTATATCGCCGCTGCGAATCGCTCGCGTAGGCGATGACGGCTCCGAACAACGTCTCGCCGACGTAGAGCGGCGCGACGACGGCGGAGTGGGGTGACAGCGCCCCATACACGTGCGCGAACGAGGGCTGAACGCCGCCGCGCAGCGCCTCAGGTTCCATGTCGGTGACAACGGTGCGATGGTGGCGCAGCTGTCCCAGAAGCCGTCGCTCCATGTCCGGAATGAACAAGCGCTGATGGACGAGTGTCTCAAGCGTTTTCAGCTTCGCGGGATCG
>JAFAXE010000204.1 GCA_019241305.1 Vulcanimicrobiota bacterium | reverse complement strand
CCGAACGCCGATGCGGCCGAAACGAGGACGGCGACGGCGAGCAGCGCCCACAACGCTGCGCCGAGGCCGCCCCACGCGGTGACCACCGGCAAGGGCTGCGCAAAATCCGCCGCGACCCGCCGCGGCACCGGCGATACGAGGACGCGTGCAACGAGCCCCGTCGCGGCAAAGCTCGCCGGGATGATCGCGATCGTTGCTGCGAGTCCAATCAAAGCGGCGCGACGCGATAGGCCGCTCCGGCCGCTCGAGGCGGCAGCGGTCATCGCGGTGCGTGCGTGCGAAGCCGAAAGACGACGGACGGTTGGCCGGCGGGATCGTTCGGTGAGTCGGGTGCGAGCGCACCCGCATAGGCGGCGCGTGCGACGCCAACGCCGAGCACGATCCACCACAGGCCGCCGACTTTCGGATAAAAGACGAGGAAATCGAACACCTGATGCACGGCAAGTCCGGCGCTCGCGGCGAGCGCACCAAGGACGAGCGGCTCACGGAGCGATGCCCGCAGAAACGTGACGATTGAAGCGATCACCGTGGCGCAGGTCGCAAGAAACAACGGCACGCCACCTTCGACGAGCGCTTGCAGGTACAGGCTATTCGCGTGCGTCCGAATTCCCGGGGGGCCAACGCGCGCAATTTCGAATTCGAAGTTGCCGGCGCCGATGCCGAGGATCGGATGCTGTCGCCACAGCGCGATCGCTGCGTGCCAAAGCTGCGCGCGCGTACCGACGCCACCGGACCGTTCCACTTCCGCGAAGCTCGAGAAGCGTGCCAACAGACTCGTGCTGCCGAAGAGCACCAGCACCAGGAGACCAGCGAGCGCGCCGCTCACGAACGATATCAGCGCGGCGCGGCGGTGCGGTGACGGCGCAAGCACGAGGACTAAGATCACCGCGAAGGCGCTCGCGACAACGCCGGAGCGCGAAAGTGTCAGCACAAGCGCCATCGAGGCGATACCAAGCACGGCCAACTCGGCGCCAGAAGGACGGCGCAGAAGCACAAACGCCGTAACGACGGGGAGCATCAGCCCGAGGTAGCCTGCGAATTGATTCGGTCCTTCGAGCGGACCGGCGATCCGCGGGATCGGATGGTTGAAAAACCAGAAGCCGGAGGGAGCGCCGAAAAGCTCCTGCGAGAGGGCGGCGATACTGACCACCGCAAGCGTGGCGGCGAATGCGACACGGACGGGACGTTCCCACGCGTCGATGGCGGCGGCGACCACGACGGTTGCGAAGAGCACCGCGTATTCCAACGCTTTCAGCGTTTCCCGCAGGGCGGGGACGCGATGCTCGGCTTGCACGATCGAAAGGGCCGTCGCCGCAACAATTGCACCGGCGCACCACAGCAGGATGCGAGCTCGCGGCGCGCCGAGCGCACTCCATGCCGCTCGCGCGATGTGCGGGCGAGTCAACAGCGATGCAATCACCGCCAGGAGCACGACCTTCGGAAGCGTGAGCGTCGTCTCTCCAACGTCGCGGTAGAACGCGAACGGATCGGCTACCACGAGTGCCGCAATCCCGTACGAAGCGCGCTTGCGCGTCGCGACCGCGACGCCGACGAACGTCAAAAAGTACACGATGACGCCTAGCGCGTCGAGCGCATGCTTGTGGATCGTTTGGTCGACGACGGGATGCGCGAACACGCGCTACGGCATCATGGGCGAAGACCGCGTAGGCGTCTGTGTCGGAACGAGCGGTTCGCTGCTGCGCTCGAGGGAAGCGACGAGGTAGAGTGGCCGCGCTTTGATTTCATCGTAGATTCGGCCGACATACTCGCCGAGGACTCCGATGGTGATCAGCTGCACGCCGCCGAGGAAGAGGATCGCGATCATCGTCGAGGTGTAGCCTGGCTCGTTGTAATGCAGCAGTTTGAGAATCAGGACGACGACGGCATACACGAACGCGAAGCCGCTGACGAGGAAGCCGAAGTACGTTGCGAAGCGCAGTGGGATATCGGAAAACGCCGTGATCCCGTCGATCGCAAACCGCAGCATCTTCGAGACCGGGTATTTCGTACTGCCCGAGTAGCGCGCGTCGCGATCGTACGGGATGCCGACCTGCTTAAAGCCGACCCAACTGACCAAGCCGCGCAAGAACCGGTGGCGTTCACGCGAGCGTTTGAGCGCCTCGACGACGCGCCGGCTCATGAGGCGAAAATCTCCGGTGTCGACCGGAATCGCGACGTTCGTGAGACGCTTGGTGATTCGGTAGAAGAGTCGCGCGGTCCAGAGTTTGAACGCTCCTTCGCCGCGGCGCGAGCGACGCGTGGCATACACGACGTCGTAGCCTTCACGCCAGCGTTCGACGAACTCACCGATCAGCTCCGGCGGATCCTGAAGGTCCCCGTCCATCAAGATGACGGCGTCGCCCGTGGAGGCATCGAGCCCCGCGGTCGCGGCGATTTGGTGGCCGAAGTTACGCGATAACGAGAGCACGACGAGTTGGGGCAGAGAGCGCATCGCGCGGCGCAGCGCCGCGAGGGTTCCATCGCGCGAGCCATCGTCGACCGCAATGATTTCGTACTGGTCGAGCTCCGGAACGCCGTTCAGAATGGCGACGAGCCGTCGCAACAGTTCCGGGACGTTCGCTTCTTCATTGAAAAGCGGGATGACGACGCTGAGCGTTCCGCCGCGCGCGGGGGAGTCGCTCGACCGGGATGCATCGGGGTTCGTAGAATCCGGGCGGGAATGCGACATCACGGACGCCACGAAAGGCGTGTTCCGTCGGGCTCGCGATGGGCCCTTGCCGTACCGGCAAGCGCCGCCTTCGGTCTCTGTTTCGGGCTCTTCTCGCTGGCCGGATGCCTCTTTGCACCGTCGCAATCCAAAACGTCCGGGTCACCTGCGGCGGCCAAGCATTCCGCGGCCCCAACGCACGCCGGGGCTGCCGGTGTTTCGGAGGGGCACCGTGGCGTTGTCGTTCCACCGGGGACGGGCGAAGACTCGCGCGAGCTGCACGCGGCGCGAAGTGACGTGCGCCTCTTGCCGCCGCCGCCTGTAGCGCTGCGCCTGCGGCGCCCGCACGATCCGCCGCTGATTTACGGCGTCACGATCTCCGCAACAGACGTTCATGCAGGCGACACCGTTTCGGGTACCGTGACGACGTCGTCGAACGTTGCCAGCGTCGTCGCGAGCGTTGGTGGGACGAGCGCTTCGGTTCCCAAAGTCGGCGTCGGTGAGTTCGCCCTGTCGTACCGGCTGCCAGCCTTCATCCCGCCGTTCATCAAGGGGACGTACAGCATCGTCATCGTTGCGCGCAACGTCGACGGTGCCGCGACATCGCGCGCGGTCGCGATCACGTTGCACTGATGCGACGATGAAGGTTCTCGTTACCGGGGGCGCCGGCTATATCGGCGTGGAGCTCGTGCGTGCGCTGCTCGAGAGCGGCGACGATGTCACGGTCCTCGACCGGCTGTACTTCGGCGGTCAGCCGCTCGAGGAGTTCGCCGGACGGATTCGACTCATTCAGGCGGACGTGCGCGATTTCGACGGCGCGTGGCTCTCGGACATCGAAGGCGTTTGCCATCTCGCCGGACTGTCAAACGACCCAACTGCCGAATACAATCCGAGCGCGAACTGGGAGATGAACGCGGTCGCGACCCAGCGACTCGCCGCCGCGTGCGCCGAGCGCGGCGTGCCGCGCCTCGTCTTTGGTTCGAGCGCGTCGATCTACGACGGCATCGGCCCCGGCATGTACGATGAGACGACGGAGGTGCGGCCACGGGGTGCCTATTCGCTGTCGAAAAAGTTTGCGGAGGACGCGCTGCTCGAACTGGCCTCGGAGGAGTTCTCGCCGGTCATTCTGCGGCAGGGAACCGTGTACGGCTACAGCCCGCGGATGCGGTTCGACCTCGTCGTCAATACGTTTTTGAAAGATGCGCTGCTGTACCGCAAGCTGTTTTTGCATGGCGGCGGGTGGCAATGGCGTCCCCTGGTGGACGTGCGGGACGTCGCCCGGGCTCACATGGAGACGTTGCGGGCGCCGCGCGACGCGGTGCACGCGCAAATCTTCAACGTCATGCAGGAGAACTATCAAGTTCGGCAGCTCGCGATGCTGGTTTCCGGCTCGCTTGCGCTGACCGGCCGGCACGTGGAGCTCGTGGACGCGCCACTCCCAGCGCTCGTCCGCGACTACCGGATGTCGAACGTCAAGATGACGCAAGTCCTCGGCTTCACTCCGCAAATCACCGTGCTCGAATCGATCGAAGGTTTGCTACGACGTCTGCCACTCGACGGATACGCCGAACTTGCGCATCCGCGCTACTACAATATCGCGTGGATGACGCTGCTCGAATCGGTTCAAGAGTCGCAGCGCGCTTTCGCATCAATCTACTGACCATTCGTTTGGAGTTGCGATGACGGTGCGAACGGCGAGGGAAGACGACCTCGAGGAGATCGGCGAGGTCGACGCGAGTCTGGTGCTGCATCCACGCCGCCTGGAACGCTTGCGCGCCGCCATCGCGCGGGGTCAACTCCTAGTCGCAGAAGCCGACGGTCACGTCGCGGGATTGATGGACTACCACGATCTGTTTTTCGGGCACACGTTCGTCGCGCTCGTCGTCGTGCATCCGCAGCAGCGCCGCCGCCGTATTGCGACTCGTCTCCTCGACGAGGCGGCGGCACGGGCGCGCACGGACCGCTTGTTCGTCTCGACCGTTGCCTCGCATCCCATCATGCACACGTTGCTCGAGAAACGTGGCTTCGTCCGTTGCGGCGCCGTCGGACAGATCGACCCTGGCGAGACAGAGGTGTTCTATGTGCGCTTGCTTGGGGACGCAAGCACCGCATCGCCACCCTAGTGGCGACATTCGAGGCGTAGCACGAAACGCGCGCGCTCACGCCGTCAGAAGCGGTCGGACCAGCGCTCGACGCGATCGTGTTGGTGAAGAGAAGGCGTTGAGGTAAGTTCGCGAGGGGTGAGGACGCTGCCGTTCTTGCGGCGTTCCACCGTCGCCGGCGAGCCGCGGGTGAACTCGTAGCGCAGCGTACTCCCGGCAGGGAGCGGAAGCGAGATCGTCCAGTTGAATGCGTCCACGCGGCTCATCC
>JAFAXE010000156.1 GCA_019241305.1 Vulcanimicrobiota bacterium | reverse complement strand
GCACTGGGCGCAGAGAAGTACTTCGTGTTACAACGAGAATACGACCGTGCGCTCCCCATACTTCGTGAAGCGCTCGGTGCTGATAAACTCATGCGTCTTATGTCCGCTGGCGCGACGATGACTGAAGAGGAGGCGATTGCCCTGGCCCTCGCGCCAGATTGAGCATCAGCATGGGTGCTCTGTTCTGGTTTCGATTATTCGCTCATGTCGATCGCGAACACACCAACAACGAAGTCGTGCGTGGGGCCACAGCTCTCCGGTGGTGACTCTCTAGGTCCCCCTGGCGAACGGGGCACAAGATATAGGCTCGCCCCCACTTTTTGGGCAGACCGCCGCCTTCTTGGGCAGGTAGGCACGTAATAGGCAAAGCCGCCCGACGGTATGTAGCGAACGCCGCGCCGTATTCGCTCGTGATCTCGGCCGCTTCACGCTCGTGCGGAGGCAGCGGCGGCCCCTGCGAAAGACCGACGACGCTGATGAGGTTCAGGAGCCGTTCGCGAAGACGATCGCGGCGCAGTAAGTTGTCTTCGGAATTGACCGGATGCGACGTGAACAGTCCCTCGAGCTCGTTCAGCTGCCCACGCTCACCTGCGTTCGCTCGCTGACGCCGTGCGTCGAGCCCGTTGAGAACGTTGTCGATCGTAGACAATTGCGCGTCGAGCTTCCGCAAAAAATCTCGACGGGCGACGTATTCCTGCATCGTCCAGTGAGCACGAGGGTCGGCTTCCACGATGACCTGCGCCGCCACAACGGCGTCTGCAACGATCAGCCGCGCAGTGTACCTTCCCGGAACGACGTCGGGGCCGGTTTTCGGGCCGCGGTTCCACTCGCGCGCGCTGCGCCACGGGACCGGCGCTTCCTCGGCGAGGTCCCACGCCAACCGATTGATACCGGCCTTGCGCGACCCGGGAAGCCGGCGCAGCACCTTGCCGCGTGCGTCGTCGATTTCGATCACCGGCGCGCGCGCCACACGCCGGGGTAGGTAATAGGAAAGCAAGGCGCCGTAGTCGGGATTCGCACCGGCGAACTCACCGGTTGGTGCGCAACATTCGTCCTGTCCGGTGCCGTACATGTGCTTCCACCAGAGCCACCAATGTACCGCAGCGAGCGGCGCAAACAGCGCCGGCCGGCTACCGGCGGAAGCGGCACTGAGATGTTGCAACGGGCCAAGATCGTCGAGAATCCAAAAGCCCCGCCCATGCGTGGCAGCGATCAGCGCATTGCTTCGCGGCTGCACGCGCAGATCGTGGACCGAAACCGGCGGCATGTTGAGTCGCAAGGGAAACCAGTGCGCGCCGCGATTCAGGCTTATCCACACGCCCTGCTCCAGCCCGGCGTACAGCACGTTTGGGTTGCGTGGATCCTCGCGCACGACCCGCGCATATTCGTTCGGAGGAAGCCCAGAGGTGCGCAGCGACCACGCGGCGCCGTCATCGCGCGTTTCAAAGATGTACGGCGTCCGGTCGCCCATGAGGTGGCGGTCGATGACGGCGTAGGCGGATGACGGGGACGTACGGGAAGGCTCAACCGCTTCGACGCGTCCCCATGGTCCGATCGAGGGCATCGTCACGTTGCGCCAGTGCGCACCACCGTCGCGCGTCAGTTGGATGAGTCCGTCGTCCGTTCCGGCCCAAATGACAGCGCCATCGAGCGGTGAGGGCGCAATATCGAGAATCGTGTCGTAAAATTCGGCGCCCGATACGTCGGTGTTGATGGGGCCGCCGGGAAGTTGCTGTTTTTCGGGATCGTTGCGCGTCAAGTCCGGACTGATAACCTGCCAGTGACGTCCGCGGTCACGCGTTTCGAAGACGACGTTGCCGCCGAAGTACGCGACGCCAGGTGCACGCGCCGAAAACGCGATCGGCGCTTCCCAGTTGAAGCGGTACGGCAGACCTTGCAGTGGGCGGCCGTTGGTATCGCGGACGTACGGTGAGATGTCGAGATTCTGCCTGGAACGCAGATCGAAAATCCCGAGTTGTCCGTTGGCCTCGTTCACGCCGACGTTCCAGATTTGGGTCGGACGACCCGGCTCGGGCCACACCCATGACCCATCGCCATCGTTCCCGACGTCGCGCCAGTTCGAGTTCAAGATGCCGAGCGGGCTCAAGCTGTTGGAGGGACCACAGAACGAGTCGTTGTCTTGCAGCCCGCCGCACACGTGAAACGGCCATTCGTCATCGTAGCCGGCGTGATAAATCTGCCCGAGAACGGCATTGAAACGCCAGTCCCACGTCTGCCCTCCGTCAACCGAAATGGGAGCGCTGCCGTCGTTCGCCTCGATGACGCGCCGCCCGTCGCGCGCCAGCCACATGTCATGATGATCGGCGTGGACGGCCGTCTTGACGTCGTGAACGGTTCGGCCACCATCCCGCGTTTCGACAAGGTTTTCCGACAAAAAGAAAACGCGGTCACGATTGACCGGATCGACGGCCAGCCGGCTCATGTAAAACGGCCGCTGGTTGACGACGGTGTCGCGCGTCATGAGCCGCCAATGTTCTCCGCGGTCGTCAGAACGCCACAGTGTGCCTTCCTTCGATTGAATGAGCGCATACACGCGGCGCGGATCGCTCGGAGCGACGGCCACCCCGATGCGGCCGAGAATGCCGTGCGGTAATCCGTTGCCGGACAATTTCTGCCAGGAACGGCCGCCGTCGAGCGAACGGTAGAGACCGTCGTCCGCACCACCGCTCGTAAAGCTCCACGGAACGCGGCGAATCTGCCACACGCCGGCGAACACCACGCGCGGATCTCGGGGATTCCCCGCCATATCGGAGATGCCGCTACGAGGACCAGGATCAAGCGTGCGTTGCCACGTGCGACCAGCATCGACGGTGAGGTAGACGCCACGTTCACCACCGTCACGATATGGATCGCCCAGTGCGCCGGCGAGCACGACATTCGGGTTACGGGAGTTGACGAGCAGCCGCGCAATCGCGAACGACTGTTCCAATCCGCGGTGAAGCCACGAAGTCCCGCCGTTCGTGGAAAGCCAAATCCCGTCGCCGTACGAAGCGTCGTTACGCGGCTTCGATTCTCCCGTTCCCACCCAAACGATGCGCGGATTCGACGGCGCGATGGCGAGCGCTCCGATGGCACCGACGTGCTGCGCGTTCCAGCTATCCGTCCAGGTCAAGCCGCCATTCGTCGTCTTGAAAACGCCGCCGCCGGCAGCTCCAAGGTAATACAAAAGGGGGTCGGCGTCGGTGCCGGCTACTGCCGCCACGCGGCCCCCGGCGCCCGCGGGGCCGATATTGCGCCATTGCAACCCTCCCAGGGGCGTTGTTTCCGGTATCAGGTTGGCCGGTGGACGGTGTTCCGGTGCGCGCACCTGCGCATGCAGTGGTGCGACCAGGAGTGAGATGAACGCGACCGCTGCGACGACGGCGTGGCGCCGCGGTCGCCCCCGCACTAGCGCATCACCGAAAGATAGTGCAGATCGAAGGCGTGCAGCAAGCCCTCGGCATTGGCGTACGGTCCCGGTCGATACGCGCGCGACGAAAGGCCGCGCTGCGTCAGTTCGTTGACGTGCCAGTCTTGCCGGTTCGTGAGATCCCAGAATTCCACCGCGTCCGTCGGATCGAAGGATGGCGCCTCGATCGCTTTCGGATCGAAAAGCCAACTGCAGGTGATGAGGCTGCGGTTCGGCGCCAAAGGTTCGACCGTATGGACCATCACGTAATCAAGATGGAAGCTGAGCAGCATCGACGGAAAGACGGTGTAGTAGTACACGCGGTCCACGTCTTCACCATCGACGGCGCCGACCGGTGGACGGCTGCTGTGGCCGCTCGTCGTGAGGCTCGATGCGCTCGACCGAAGCTCCGAATAGCCGCCGAGAACAGGGCCGCGCACGAAATCATTGCGGCCGCTGTCCGACGGTGACAGCTTATCGAGTTGTGGATGAATCACGGGACAGTGGTAGCACTCCGAGTAGTTTTGGAAGATCAGTTTCCAGTTGGCCGCCACGTCGTACTCGATGCTGCGCGCTTCCTTCAGCTCGGCGGTGTTCCAGCGAAGCAGTTTGTCATGCAGCACAGACAGCGGTCCCCCAAGCGTTTCCGGTTGGTCGCGCAGCGTGAGGAACAGGAAGCCTTCGACGATGCGGAGCGGCGCGCGGTGCAAGGGATAGTCTGCACGGTCGAAGCCGGCGATACCTTGCATGTTGCGAGCGGCCAGCAGTGCACCGTCGAGCGCGTACGTCCACGCGTGGTATGGACACTGAATCGAACCGATGAGATGTCCCTGCGGCTCCTGACAGAGTTGGGTGCCGCGGTGCCGGCAGACGTTATAGAAGGCGTTGATGGCGCCAGAGCCATGGCGCACGATGATCAGACTTTCACCGCAAAGATTGACCAAAAAGTAGTCGCCAGGCTGCTCGAGGCGGCTTTCGTGGCCGACGCAAATCCAGTCGCGCGCAAAGATGCGGCGTTGCTCCTCTTCGAAAACCTCTGGCGAAACGTACCAGCGTCCTTCCAGCGTCTTCGCGTGGGCCCCAACGCTAGGACGAACGAATGTCTGCATGACCGCTCGAATCCTCCGCTGCACGTTTTTCGTTTTCACGATGCGCGAGTCCGCCCGCCAAAGGGAGTGACGTGCGCCGACGGAAACGGCCGAGCACGGTGTACCTGCGGATGAGGTGGTAGCCTGTGGCCGAAGCTGCGCTACCGATTCCCGTCGAAGCGCGCGTTCCGCAGCTGAAGCGGAGTCTCGGGCTTACCGACGTCGCGCTGTTCTACGTCATCGCCGGCTCGAATCTGCAGTGGGTTGCAACGGCCGCAAACGCCGGACCGAGTTCGCTTCCACTCTGGATCGGTGGCTGCGCGGTGATGTTTCTGCCGCTCGCGCTGGTCGTCATCGTGCTATCGTCGCGTTATCCCGACGAGGGCGGGATGTATATCTGGAGCAAGCGCGCGTTTGGACCGTTTGCCGGCTTCATGACGGGCTGGACGTACTGGACGAGCAATTTGCCGTACTTTCCGGCGTTATTGTATTTCACCGCCGGCAACGCGCTTTTCATCAGCGGTGGCAGCGGCGGCACGCTTGCGACCTCGGCACCCTACTTCATCATCGTTTCGATTGCTGGGCTCTTGTTCGGCACGATCGTGAACGTCCTCGGACTCGACGTCGGGAAATGGCTCAACAATGCCGGAGCCATCTCGCGCTGGAGTGTGACGCTGCTGCTCATCGGCCTCGGCGCACTGGCATGGTCCCGCTTTGGGCCGGCGACGCACGTTGACGTACAGACGATGCGCCCGGGATTTCAACTGAAGGATATCATCTTTTGGTCGGTCATCGTGTTCGCGTGGACCGGACCGGAGTCGTTACCGCTCATGGCCGGCGAGGTGAAGAATCCGCGCCGCATCATTCCGCTCGGTCTCTTGATCGCAGCGCCCGCGATCGCTGTCATCTACATCGCCGGAACGGTTGCGGTACTCGCCGCGCTGACTCCAAGTGCGGTCAATACGACCGCCGGCGTGATGCAAGCGATCGCTCGCGTCGCGAACGCCACCGGCTGGAACGCACTGACGCCGTTCGCTGCGTTGCTCGTTACGGTCTCGTGTTTGGGAAGCGTCGGCGCGTGGCTCGCGGCAGTGGCGCGGATCCCATTCGTCGCGGGCATCGATCGGTATCTGCCGAAGGCGTTCGGTCGCATAGATCCGCGCTGGGGCTCACCCGTCGTCGCGCTCGTGACGCAAGCCGCAATTTCGGCGATCTTCATTTTTCTGGGACAAGGGGGTGCGTCGGTCCGGAGCGCCTACAACACGCTCGTCAGTTCGACGGTCATCATCACGCTTATTCCGTTCTTGTTCTTGTTCGCGTCTGCGCTCGTGCTGCGTCAAGACCCGCGACAACGGAACGCACTGCGGCTTCCAGGCGGACAACTGACCGTGGCGCTTGCTGCGTGCGTCGGACTCGCCGTAACGCTGTTCGCGATCGTGCTCGGGTTCTTTCCGGCCGATACTGAGCCGGATAAACTCGGCGCTGTCCTGCGCGTCGTGGGCCTTACCGTGCTGATGGTTGGGAGCGGCGTCGTGGTGTATCTTATTGGCAGCCGCCGCGCACGTCGAGCCCTTCGTTGTAATTTGATAAGAATCTTGTGACTTGATGAGAATCTTGCTGATAAGGAGCATTTTACTCAAGGCCGTGAGAACGTCGCTTGCGCGGAGGTGCAGAAATGCAACGATCCTCGTTCGCGCTTGGAGCAACACTTTTTCTGGCGATGCTCGTCGTCGCGTGCGGCGGGGGCGGCGGCGGAGGACAGAGCGGTCACACCCTTCCTTTCGCCTCTCCGACGCCCACGAATTCTCCCACGATGGCTCCCCCATCGGGGCTGTCGGGTGGGAAAATCGCGCACATCGTCGTCATCTTTCAGGAAAACCGCACGCCCGACGACCTCTTCCATGGGTTGCCGAACGCGGACATCGCCAACACCGGGCTGGACTCACATGGCAACGTGATCCCACTGCAGCCTATCCCGCTGCGCATCGCCTATGATATCGATCACTCGCATCGCGCCTTCGAGACGATGTACGACGGCGGCAAAATGGACGGGGCCAATTTAGAGTACGTGACGTGCCGGACGCCTGCACCTCCGGGCACAGAAACGGTGGCAACGCCGGCGCCGTGCCCGTATCAGAACCCGCAGTATGGTTTCGTCCCACCGGACCAGGAGCCGGAGTATTTTACGCTGGCGCAACAGTACACGTTTGGCGACCGGATGTTCCAAACGAACGAGGGCCCCAGCTTTCCAGCCCATCAATACCTGATCGCGGGCACTTCGGAACCGGCTATCGGCAGCGACTTGCTCGCTTCTGAAAATCCTGAAATCATCGATCCGACACCAACACCTGGGCCGGCGGGATGCGAGCCGCCCGCCTTTGATACGGTGGCGATGATCGACCCGCACGGAAGTGAGACAACGCGAATGCCCCCGTGCTTCGACCATCCGACGGTTCTGGACTTATTGGACAAGCACCGCGTCACGTGGAAATACTATGCGCCTTCGATCGGCTCGATCTGGACCGGGCCCGACGCGATCCGTCACACGCGCTTCAGCGCGGACTGGGCGAACGTCATCATCCCCGAAACGAACGTCTTCAGCGATATCGCGTCCGGGAATCTCGCCGGCGTGGCCTGGGTCATCCCGAACGGTCCGCAGTCCGACCACGCCAACGTCAACGATGGATCCGGTCCGTCGTGGGTCGCGTCCATCGTCGACCAAATCGGTGCCAGTCCGTTTTGGAAGAGTACGGCGATCATCATCACCTGGGATGACTGGGGCGGATGGTACGATCACGTACCGCCCTACAAGCTCTACAATTCGTACGAGTACGGTTTTCGGGTCCCGCTCATCGTGGTGTCACCGTATGCGCGTGCAGCCTACGTCTCGCACGTCGACCACGACTTCGGAAGCATCCTCCATTTCATCGAGGACAATTTCCAACTAGGTTCATTGGGCTATGCGGACGCCCGAGCAGACGACCTGATCGATTGCTTCAACTTCGCACAGTCGCCTGCACCCTTCCGAATGATCCAGTCGCGGCGTTCGGCGCGCGATTTCATGCGGCATCGTTTGGGTGCGGTGCCGCCCGATGGGATCTAGTCGTTAGCTCGCTGCCAGTTCGCGCTTGCGTTGGCGCAGCCGGTCGGTCTCCGACAGCAGGCGCTTGCGCAAACGGATCGCCTTCGGCGTGACTTCGACGAGTTCGTCGTCCTCGATGAACTCGAGCGCCCTCTCCAACGTCACCTCTTCGGGCGGCGGTAACTTTACGTTTTCGTCGGAGCCGGCAGCCCGCATGTTCGTCAACTTCTTGGCGCGCACGACGTTGATCGTAACGTCGTGTTCGGTGTTGGAGCGGCCGACGATCATCCCTTCGTAGACTTCAACGCCAGGGCCGACGAAGAAACGTCCCCGGGACTCGAGTCCCATGAGCGCATAGCCCGTCGCCGTGCCGGTTTCATGCGCTACCAGCACACCCACCGTCCGTCCTGGGAGGTCGCCGGCGAGCGCGTGATGGTCGTAGTACGTATGCGACATCACTGCCGTTCCGCGTGTCAGCGTCAACAGTTCGCCGCGTAGGCCGAAGATGGCGCGCGTCGGCATGGTGTACTCGAGCCGCTGCGACTCCCCGAGTGACACCATGTTCGACATCACCGCGCGCCGCTTGCCGAGCGCTTCAATGACCGCTCCGGCGTAGTCCGAGGCGACGTCGATCACGACGTACTCCACCGGCTCGTAGCGCTGACCGGCCCGTTCCGTGACGATGACGCGCGGTTTGGAGACGGCGAGCTCGTAACCTTCCCGGCGCATCGTCTCGATGAGGATGGAAAGGTGCAGTTCCCCCCGGCCGCGCACTTCGAAGGTGTCAGCGCTTTCCGTTTCGGAAACGCGCAGCGCGACGTTCGACTCAAGTTCGCGCATCAAGCGCTCTCGGATTTGCCGTGAGGTAAGATATTTGCCGTCCCGCCCGGCAAATGGTGAAGCGTTCACGCTAAAAAACATTGCGACCGTCGGCTCGTCGACCGAGACCGCGTGGATCGGTTCGGCCGCCGTCGCGTCGGCTAAGGTGTCGCCGATATTCAATCCCTCGATTCCGGAGACACACACGATATCGCCGGCGGTCGCTTCATCGATTTCGATTCGCTCTAAACCTTTGAAGGCGAGCAGCTTGGTGAGGCGGTGACCGAGCTCTGAGGTGTCGCTGTTGTGCGCAAGTTTTGCAATCGGCTCGTTCACCCGTGCGCGACCCCGGAACACCCGGCCTACGCCGATTCGGCCCACGTACGGATTGTGGTCGATCGCACTGACGAGCATTTGGAACGGCCCGTCTTCGGCAGGCGCTTCCGGAACGTGCGAGACGATCGTTTGAAACAGCGGCTCCAAATCGAGGCCGGTTTTTGCAGCGTCATGAGTCGCGGTTCCAGCTTTGGCATTGGTGTAAAGGACCGGGAAATCGGCTTGCTCGTCACTTGCGCCCAGTTCGATGAAGAGGTCGAAGACTTCGTCGACCACTTCGCGGGGACGCGCATCCTTGCGATCGATCTTGTTGATGACGACGATCGCGCGGAGATCGAGTTCGAGTGCTTTGCGGAGGACAAAACGCGTTTGCGGCATGACACCTTCGGCGGCATCGACCAGCAAAAGCACACCCTGCACCATCTGCAACACCCGCTCGACCTCACCGCCGAAATCGGAATGGCCCGGCGTATCGACGATGTTGAACTTGACGTCGCCGTGCCAGATCGCCGTGTTCTTGGCCAAGATGGTGATGCCGCGTTCCCGTTCCAAGGGGTTGGTGTCGAGCACGCGGGAGCCGACGGCCTGTCCTTCGCGGAAGATGCCGCTTTGGCGGAACATCGCATCGACCAACGTCGTCTTGCCGTGGTCGACGTGTGCCACGATGGCCACGTTGCGAATATCGCTGCGGGTCATGAAACGAGCTCGAGCCGAGTGGGTTTTGATCGTGCGTAAAACAAATGCACAGCGGTGAAGGCGCTGCGCTGGGTGGTCATTGTTTGTGCCCTGCTCGAGGGTGGATACATGTTCGTGGACGGACTCCGCGGGTTATCGACGGGAACGTATTTTTCTACGGGCGGCACGGAAGTGCTTGGGCCCTGGGCGGCAATCGTTTCCGCGCTCGGCATCGTTCCCGTCTCGCCGCTCATGGAAACCATCTTCGTCGCCTTTGGCGTCGTTTACGCTGCGGCGATCGTGCTCTACGTTGCAAACCCAACCAAAGGTTCAACCGCCCTTGCAGTCACGGCGGTTGCGACGCTCTGGTACCTTCCGCTTGGAACCCTCCTCAGCGCGCTGCAGCTGCTGTGTTTGTGGCTCCAGCGCCGTCGCTAAGCGCCGAAGCGGCGCTCACGCAGCGAAAAAGAGCTCAGCGCGTCGAGATACGCGTTCGTCGAGAAGTCGGGCCAGTAAATCGGGGTCGACCACAGCTCCGTGTAGGCGACTTGGTAGAGCAGGAAATTCGAGAGCCGCAGTTCGCCACCGGTGCGAATCAGCAGATCGGGATCAGGGATGCCGGCAGTATACAGGTAGCGCGAGATGGCGTCCTCGTCGAGGGCGCCGGGCGAGATCGTTCCACGCGCGACTTCTTGGACGAGCGTGCGAATCGCATCGCACAATTCGGCTCGCGCGCCGTAGTCGATCGCCAAATTCAGTTGCAAACCGGTGCAACGCTCTGTGCCGCGAACGAGTTCATCGAGCGCGGCTGCCGTCGTTTGTGGAAGCCGGTCCCTTCTACCGAGAAGGTGTACGCGAACGTTATTGCGCTTCAATTCACGCGCTTCTTTGCGGGCGAACCAGCGCACGAGGTCCATCAAAACGCGAATCTCTGACGGTTCACGCCGCCAGTTCTCCTCGCTGAACGCGTAGACGGTCAGGTATTCGATACCGAGCTCACCGCTCGTCGCGCAGATTTCGTGAAGCACGTCGCCACCGCGCCGATGGCCCTCGACCGTCGGAAGTCCCCGCTCATGCGCCCAACGGCGGTTGCCGTCCATGATGATGGCGACATGTCGAGGGAGTTCCGAAGCCGCTAGCTGCGACGCTGCGCGCTGGAGCTGTGCTGGAAGCGTCCGCGCTTTCCCGCGTGAAGGCACGCGTTCGATCATGCCTGCGCCGCCAATCTGGAAAGGTGCTGCGCGGTCTTTGGCCCTTCCTCACTTGCGTGCACCGCCCGAATCACCGCTTCCAATTCGTCGATATACTCCAAGAACCGTGCGCGCCCGGGCTTGGTGATGCGCACAACGGTGGTCGGGCGACCGAACCCGCGCAACCGCGACAGCCGTACGATTTTCATTTCGGCGAGTGCATGCAGATGGCGGTTCAGGTTGCCGTCCGTGAGGCCGCAAGCTTCAGCCAGGGCGGTGAACGTCATTCCTTCCGCATGCGCGACGAGACATGTGCACACGGCAAGGCGTCCGCGCTCGTGAAAGATGCGGTTGAGACCTTCGTATGCAAAGGGTCGTGGGGCTTTCAGAATGGGTACCTCCCCGGAGCAGTCTGGCGTTCCGATAAGACGATCGCGCCGATCGCGACCTGTCCACCGCCGAAAGCCAGCGGCATGATCCACCAATCAAGTGCAATGGCATCCGGCGCGAACAACAACAGCGTCGCGATGAAGCCGAAGACGACCGCAACGACAACGACCGGCGGCGGAACGAGCGCGCGCGACGCGAACAGGCCGAGCGCGTAGGTCGCGCACCACATTCCCGGCAGCAGCGTATAGAGTCCGTGTAGCACGAGCGCCGCAGTGATCACGCCACCTGCAGCAATCGCCGGCAAAATGCTCATGCCGACGGTGCGTACTTGATAGCGCGACTGCGAATCGCGGTGCCGCGTTCGCCAAGCGAGGATCGCGCCGTAGTTGATTCCCAGCGCCGCCGCAAGACAGATGAGCCACAAGTTCAAGTAGAGCTGCTGGGAGGCAAGATTGAGCGGCCGCGGGGCGACGAGAGCCTGGACGATCCCAGCGCCGACGGCGACGCCGCCGCTCGCGATCGAGGCCCAGCCGGAATATCCCCCAAAGCGCTGGACGGCCGCTAACCGATCGCGGACTTCCGCGATGTCGGCGATGGCCTGCCGCACCTCCATGCGCCCTTAACTTTGCGCCGCAGAGTAACATCCCTCCCCCCGCGGGAGGAACGTCGCTCAGAAGGTCCGCTGCGAATCGATGAGGATGGTCACCGGGCCGGCATTGCTGGAGACGACCTCCATCATGGCGCCGAACTGTCCGGTCGCGACGGTCGTCCCGTTGCGGCGCAGTTCCTCAACGAAGTGGTCGTAGAGCTGCCGGCCCATCCCAGGTTCCCCCGCGGCGCTGAACGAGGGACGGCGGCCCTTGCGCACGTCGCCGAACAGCGTGAATTGTGAGATAGCCAGCACCGCGCCTCCAACCTCGGAGAGCGAACGGTTCATCGCGCCGGCGCCGTCCGGAAAGATGCGAAGGCCGATGACCTTTTGTGCAACGTATCTCGCGTCGCTTTCCGTGTCGTTGGACCCCACGCCGACGAGCGCCAACAAGCCCACCCCGATGCTTCCGACGACCTCTCCCGCGATCTCGACGTGTGCCTCCGAGACCCGCGTCACGACTGCCCTCACGCCGGCGCTTTGTTGACGCCGGAGCAACGCTCACCTCTGCGGAACACCGGGAGGACCGGCATGGCACAGCAGCTCACGGCAACGAGTCGCCGTCTCGCCATCTTCCTGCTCGGCAGCCTGCGCGTTGCATACGACCGAACCCCGTTCGAGATCAAACTCCGAACGGCTACGCTGCGGCTCTTGGCAGTGTTGCTGCTGCGACGTGAGCGCCCCTTAACCCGTGACCACGTCGCGTTCACGCTGTGGCCCGACGAAACGGAAGAGACGGCCCGCACGAATCTGCGACGCCATCTGTATAACCTGCGCACCGCGCTGCCGGCCGTCGACGTGCCGT
>JAFAXE010000104.1 GCA_019241305.1 Vulcanimicrobiota bacterium | reverse complement strand
GAATTGCGGATGACGCGGTCCACGAAGCCCATGAACCCACGCGGATGCAATTCTTCTCGTCCGAGTAAGAGCGCCGAGAGCGCCGGGGTAAGCGTCAACGAGTTGAAGAGCGAAATCGTGATCGACGCCGCGATCGTGAGCGCAAACTGACGGTACAACAATCCCGTCGTCCCTGGGAAGAACGCGACCGGGATGAACACCGCGAGCAACACGAGCGAGGAAGCGACGACCGCGCTCTGGATCTCCGCCATCGCGCCCGCTGCGCCGGCATACGGGTCCATCTTCTTGTCCTGGATGAAGCGCGAGATGTTCTCGATGACGACGATGGCATCGTCCACCACGAGACCCGTAGCCAGCGTCAAACCAAACAGCGTGATGGTATTGATCGTAAACCCGAAGGCTTTCATAAAGGCGAACGTGCCGATCAGCGAGACCGGGATCGTGACGGCGGGGATGAGCGTGGTGCGCCAGTCCTGCAAAAAGAGATAGATCACGATGACCACGAGGGAGATGGCGATCAGCAGGGTGATGATGACTTCCCGGATCGATGCCCGAACGAAGGTGGTGGTATCGAAGCCGACCTCGTATTTCACCCCTGCCGGGAAGGTGCGCGACAGCTCGTCCATCTTTTGCTGCACTTCCTGAGCGACCGTGAGCGCGTTGGCGGTAGGAAGCTGCAGGATACCGAGACCTACGGTGTTGCGCTGCCCGTTGAAGGCGATGAAACTCGAGTAGTCTTCGGCGCCGAGGTCGATGCGTGCGACATCGCCGAGACGCACGTAGCCGCCATCCGGCGTCGCCTTGACGATGATGGTGCGAAACTGGTCGGGTGTCGAAAGCCGGCCGCGCGTATGGATAGAAATCTGGTACGGCTGGTTCGGCAGATTCGGCGGCTGCCCGAGAGACCCGGCCGGAACGTCGACGTTCTGATTGCGCAATGCGGTGACGACGTCCGAGGCTGCCAGACCGTTGTCCGCCAGCTTCTTGGGATCGACCCAGACGCGCATGGCATATTTCCGCTCGCCGAAGATGCGCACGTCGTTCACACCGGGGAGACGCTTCAGCACATCCTTGATGTAGACGTTGGCATAGTTGGAGAGACGGATTTGGTCCCAGTCCGGGTTGGTCGAGGTCAGCGCCATCGCCAAGATAAAGGTTCCGGAGTTCTTGGTCACCGTCACGCCCGTCTGCTGCACAGAGGCCGGCAAAACTCCTGAGGCAGTTTGCACGGCGTTCTGCACGTCGGCGGTCGCGCGGTCCAAATCGCGGGAGAGATCGAACGTACACGTAATCGTCGACAGGCCGTTGTTCGTGCTCTGGGAGGTAATATACCGGAGGCCCTGGACTCCGTTGATCGCTTCCTCGAGCGGCACGGTGACGGAGGACTCCACCGCTTGAGCGTTGGCCCCAAGATACGTCGCATTGACGGAGACGATCGGGGGCGCAATGCGCGGATATTGCGCGATGGGAAGCGTGGGAATCGAGATGAGGCCCGCGATCATGATGACCATCGAACAGACGGCCGCGAAGATGGGGCGACGGAGGAAAAACTTGGTCAAAACGCTGCCTCTTTAATCGATTCGCATGACGGATCCGACGGAACGGCCGGCGACGTTCCGGATAACCGGAGCGGCGTGGGGTTCGAGAGCGGCTTTCGCGGCCTCGTCCAACGCTCCCAAGCGATCGAGCAAAGCAATGACTGCCGGACTCGTCGCGCGCCGGTTGCCGTCGATCACCTTCATCGCAAGCCCTAGGCGCCCGGAGAGCCACGCGTCGCCATGGACCCCTTCCGCGCCGGCCTTTCCCACGACGGTCCCCTTCGTTGCGACGATGAGGTCCGTATCGAAGCGTCCCGTCCCGGCGAGAAACGCGGGCTGAGCCTGCACCGCACGCCGCACGCGCTCGAGCGCCCGGGCATCGCTTTCAGCGATCCCTTCAAGCGTAGCGAACCGGGCAAAGGCCCGTGCTGCGCGGCGTAACGCGGTTGCAAAGACCGGTATGCCGCATCCGTCGACCGCGACCGGCCAAGCGTTCTCGTCGTCGCCCGTCATCCGGGCGGAGAAAGCGAGAATCGTTTGCTGCGCCGGGTTGGACCGTTCCAGATACGTCGTATGGTCCGCGCCGAGCATCGCGCAGAGCGCGAGAATGCCGGCGTGTTTGCCGGAACAATTATTGTGAATCGCGCTGAAGGCGGTGCCGCCGGTTACCAGCGCGCGGGCCGCAAGTTCGTACGTCGGCGCGTGCGCGCCGCACTGCAGGTCGTTCTCGCTTCTTCCGAGTTTGCTCAGTATACCGCGCACGCATTCGACGTGAAACGGTTCACCGTTATGCGAAGCGGCGATGACGGCGAGCTCGCGATCGTCGAAACCATACCGTTCCGCTGCTCCGGATGCGACGATTGCGCCCGCGATAAACGGCTTGGCCGCAGAACGTAAGTAGACCGGAACCTCGACGTCACCGAGTTCGAGCGCTACGGTCCCACTGGGATCGGCCGCACAGGCCGCGACGGCATGGACCGATTCGATGAGCTCGCCGCGCGTAACGCCAATGAACGGTACACCCTGCGGGTACGCGCCATGCTTGCTTTTTTGTGCCGGTTGCGTCGTCACACGAGCGCCGGCTCGACGACCTGCGCATCCAGATCGGAAAAGACCGGATTCGAGAGATATCGTTCGCCGGTATCGCAAGCGATCGTCACGATCAGCTTGCCGGCCATCTGCGGCCGGGCGGCGACCTGGAGGGCGGCCCAGATGTTCGCTCCGGATGAAATACCGACGAGCATTCCCTCCTCGCGTGCGGCCCGCCGCGTCATTTCGATCGCGTCCTCATTCGTCACGCGGATGACTTCCCCGTACGCGTGCGTGTTCAGGATGGCTGGCACAAAACCGGCGCCGGTTCCCTGAATTTTGTGCGGGCCCGGTTTGCCCCCGGACAAAACGGGAGAAGCATCCGGTTCGACGGCGATCGCGATGAACTCCGGTTTGCGCGGCTTGATTACCTCGGAAACGCCGGTGATCGTGCCACCCGTGCCCACTGCCGAGACCAGGACGTCGACTTGGCCGTCGGTATCGCGCCAGATCTCTTCAGCCGTCGTACGCCGGTGCACTGCCGGGTTGGCGGGATTCTCGAACTGCTGCGGCATGAAATAAGCGGCCGGATTGCTGTCGTGGATTTCCTGCGCCTTGCGGATTGCGCCCGGCATGCCTTCTGCGCCCGGCGTCAGCACGAGTTGCGCGCCATAGGCTTTCAAGAGATTGCGCCGTTCGATCGTCATCGTATCCGGCATCGTCAAAACCAGCGGATAGCCCTTGGCCGCCGCGACGAACGCCAGCGCAATCCCAGTATTACCGCTGGTCGGCTCGATGATCACCGACCCCGCTCGCAGGCGGCCGTCCCGTTCGGCGGCCTCGATCATCGAGACGCCGATCCGGTCCTTGACGCTGCCGGCCGGATTAAAGGACTCCATCTTCACGAGCACGGTTCCCCGCACTCCATCGTTCAGCCGAGGTATTTTGACGAGCGGCGTATTTCCGAACGTATCCGCCAGGTTTTCGTAGATGCGGGCCATGGTCGTTAGTAAACCACGCGGCGCGCAAAAGGTGCCGCGACTGTCATCCAGCGGCCCGACGCCGTCGTAGGCAGCGTGCGAGGGCTTTGCGGTGAAGCGCCCCGTGTGATCGCATTCGCCTCCGCCTGTGCTTCGATTGCCGAGACCTCTTCAAAGCTTGAAAAGGTCGCTCGCCTGGCCGCGTACCTGCGCGCGCAACATGGGCCCGACCTCGCGGCAGCGACTCGGTTCTTCACCGCCGATCCGTTTGGCGCACACGAGCAGCGTCGGCTCTCCGTTGGGGGACGCACGATCGTGAAGGCTGCGGAAAACGTGTGGGGGATCGATGGACGCAGCCTTGGAGCGGCATACCGCTCGACTGGTGACATCGGCGCGGCGCTCGGGCAGTTTGTCCGTCCCGCGGTCGATCTTGGGCTCTTCAGGGAGACGCTCACGCCGGCCGCACTCAAAATGCTGCTGGACGAGGTTGCGGACAGTACCGGGCCCGCCGCTGGGAAACGGCGACTCTGGCTCTGCGAGCGAATTCTCCGCGCGTGCACGACCGAACTGGAGGCGTGCTACGTCATCAAATTGCTCGCGGGAGAGTTGCGCATCGGGCTGCGCGAGGCGCTCGTCGTTGAAGCGATTGCCGTTGCGTTCGACCGCCCGCTCGCGGAGGTGAGAAGGGCCGTCATGGCCGCGGGGGACATCGGTGAAGTCGCCGTCGCGGCCAAAGACGATCGCCTCGCCGACGTCGCCGTTCGCTACGGCGCTCCACTCGGGTTCATGCTCGCGACTCCGATCCCGTATGGAAACGCCTATCGCGACCTGGCCGCCGGCAGTTGGATGATCGACGATAAGTACGACGGAATTCGAGCCCAAGCGCACAAGCACCAAAGCGAGGTGCGCCTCTTTTCCCGCACGCTGAGCGATATTCGCCACTCCTTCCCGGAGATTGCCGCAGATCTGGCGCGCTCACCACACGACGTCATCCTCGACGGAGAGATCGTCGCACGGCGAAACGGCCGCGTGCTGCCCTTCCGATATCTTCAGACGCGCTTGCAACGCAAGGATCCCACGCAGCAGTTGATTGCGGAAATTCCCGTGACGTTCTTCGCCTTCGATTTGCTCGCCGCAGGAAAAACGTTCTTGCTCGACGTGCCCTTGATCGAACGCCGAGCGCGACTTGCAGGGAGCCTTGTCCCGGCCGAACATCTCTCGATCGCGCCGTGGCACGTTTTGCCGGACGGCACGTCTTCCGAGGACGTGAACGCCGCGTTCGAGGCCGCGCGTGCACGCGGAAACGAGGGCTTGATGCTGAAGCGGACCGACTCGCCGTACGCGCCAGGCCGCCGTGGCAAGTGGTGGCTCAAGTTGAAACGCGAACTTTCGACGCTCGACGCCGTGGTCGTCGCGGTCGAGTGGGGGCATGGTAAACGCCATGGCGTGCTTTCCGACTACACGTTCGCCGTGCGGGCGGGAGCGGACGACGAGCGGCTGCTCGCCATCGGCAAGGCCTACAGTGGCCTCACCGATAGAGAGATTTCCGAGTTGACGAACTGGTTCTTGGAGCATCGTTTGCCCGTCTCGGCGCAGCGTTCCCAAGCGCGGGCGTATGAAATTCCTGTGGAGCCGAACATCGTCATCGAGGTAGCTTTCGATATCATCCAAAAGAGCACGTTGCACGACAGCGGCTACGCGCTGCGCTTTCCGCGCATCGTTCGGCTCCGCCCCGACAAGTCGCCCGAGGAAATCGATACGCTCGTCGACGTCGAACGCATTTACGCCGAGATGTTGGCACGCGAAGGAGTGGTGCACTAATGGTGATCGAACGTGTCGCCGTGATCGGCGCCGGAACGATGGGGACCGGCATCGCAATGGCAGTCGCCAATTCCGGGCTTCCGGTGCACGTGAGCGACGCGTCGGCGCAGGCGCTGGAGCGCGGACGAGCGACGATCGCGCGAACGTACGACGGCGCCGTCGCGCGCGGGCGATTGCAACAGGAAGAAAAACTCCGCCGTCTCGAGCGCATCGCGTTTGACGCCGATGATCAAGGCGTTTTAGGACGCGTGGATTTGGTGATCGAGGCGGCTTTCGAAGATCTTTCGGTCAAACAAGGAGTTTTCGAACGCCTTGGCCGGGCGTGCCGGCAGGACGCGATCCTGGCGACGAATACGTCGACGTTGGACGTCGATGCGATCGCCCGCGCAGCACCGCGCGCCGAGCGGAGCCTCGGTCTGCACTTTTTCAGTCCCGCGCATGTCATGCGGCTGTTGGAAGTCGTGCGCGGAAGCGGCACCGCGGCCGAGACGATCGATGCGGCGCTCGACTTCGCGCGGCACATCGGCAAACTTCCCGTTGTCGTCGGCAACGGCGACGGGTTCGTTGGAAATCGCATGCTGCTGCATTACCGGCGTGAGGCAGAACTCGCTCTCGAGCGTGGCGCGACGCCGGCACAGGTCGATCGTGCACTCGTCGCATTTGGTTTCGCGATGGGACCGTTCGCCGTTGCGGATCTCGCTGGAGTTGACGTCGGTTGGCGCGCGAAGCAGGAACGGAACAAACGCGGCGGCTTACCGTTTCGTGTCAGCGAAATCCCAGATCGTCTCGTAGAAGCGGGACGCTTGGGGCAAAAAACCGGAGCCGGGTACTACCGCTATGACGGAGGAAAACGCACACCGATCCCCGACCCGCTCGTCGACGACGTACTCGCGCAAGAGCGATCCAGGATTGGCATAGCGCCGCATGCTCCGTCCGACGATGAGATCGTAGCGCGGTGTCTTTGCGCCCTTATCAATGAAGGCGCGCGAATCCTCGACGATCGTATTGCCTCTTCGCCGTCGGACATCGACACGATCTGGCGGACCGGTTACGGCTTTCCGGCCGAACGGGGCGGTCCTATGGCCTATGCCGACGCGACCGGTCTCGAGCGCGTCCTGGCTGCAGTTCACCGGTTTGCCGAGGACGATCCCGCGTTTTGGCGGCCCGCGCCACTGCTTGAAAAACTTGCTCGAGGCGGCCAACGCTTTTCTTCGCTCAACGCATCAGGGAGCTGACCGGCCATGTATCACGCCATCGTGTTCATCCACGTCCTCAGCGCAATCGTCGCTGTCGGCAGTAACGCGACCTACGCCGTATGGTTCGCGCGCGGTAGCTTGGAGCGCGACCATTTGCTCTTTGCGCTGCGTGGCATCAAATTCATCGACGACCGGCTCGCGAACCCGGCGTACGGCGTTCTGCTCATTACGGGAATCGCGCAGGTCATCATCTCCGGACGCTCGTGGCACCAGGCGTGGATCGAATGGGCCGTCGCCCTCTACATCATCTTGGCCCTCTTGGCGTTCGCCGTCTACACGCCGGTCTTGAAACAGCAAATCCGCGTTCTCTCGCAGGGCGGTCCCGACGATCCCACCTTTCTTTCCGGGGAACGTAAGCGCACCGCCGTGGGGATCGCGTTGTTCGTCTTGGCGCTCGCCATCGTCGCGCTCATGGTGTTCCGCCCCGGCGGCTTCTAATTGAAGAAGGCGTCGCGTCCTATTCGTGGACGCGACGCCTTTTTGTCGTGATGGTTGATCGTTAGGGGCGTACTAGAATGCGCGGCCTCGGGTGCGCCGTCCACCTCCCGGTGCTGGGCGGACCGGTGCTGGTTGGCGGAACGCCGCCATACGGGGAGCCGCCACCGCTCGCGGTGCTGCCATTCGGGGTGCAGCGGCGGGACGGAAGGCCGCCATGCGTGGTGCGGCCGGACGGCTGAACGCTGCCGCGCGGTAGGCGGGCCGGCTCAATGCCGGGCGGTATGCCGGATGGTACGCTGCGCGGTACGCCGGATGGTACGCTCCGCGGTACGCCGGATGGTACGCGGCACGGTACGCCGGATGGTACGCCGGATGGTACGCGGCGTGGTACGCCGGATGGTACGCTGCGCGTTGTGCTACGCGGAAGGCGTTTGCACGTGCCGCAGTCCGCAACGTCGCCGGTCTCGATGCCGCGCGGAGCGCCGAGACGCGAGCTGGACTTCGCAGAGCCGCAAGCCGCGGCGTCATCCGAGAAGCGCTGCGGAGGGCGGCGGCGCGGAACGCGCCCGTGCGAGCGGCGTTCGCGACCGTTGCGCGACGCCACGCCGCCGCCGTTCTCAGTTGCCCTAGGGCCGTACGCGACAGGACCGTACGCGATGCGACCGGATCGTAAACGCGCGTCACGCGAGTCACGCTGACGTTTTGCGCCGGCTGTACCGTGCTCACCGTCGCAGGATTCGTGACGTATCCCGTCACGAGGGGAACGGTGCTCATCCCGGTTACGATCGGCGTCACACCGGTCACCATCGGCGTGATGAACGGCGAGACGAGCGCCGGCTGATACGCCGAAACGTACGCCGGCTGGTTCGCTCCGAACAACGAAGAGAGCAGCACGCTTGCCGCGATGAGCGGAAGCGCGTCAGAGGGATTGGCATACGCGTAGGCCGACGGAACGTACCCAAACGGGTACGGCGCGTAGGCGTAACCCGTCGCGAACGGATACGACGGCGCGTAGGCCGCGTACGGATAGGCCGGTGGATACGGATAGGGTGAGTACGCGTAGGTTGGCGCGTACGGGTATGCCGGACTATACGGATACGCCGGCATGTACGGATACTGCGCCGGATACGAGTACTGGGCCCCGTACGGATACGGAGAAGAATACGGGTACGACGGCGTGCTGTAGCCGTAGTTGTAACCCGGGTTATAGCCGTAGTTGTAACCACTGTTCGAGCCGTAGTTGTAGCCCGAACTGGGATACGACGGATAGTACGCCGTCGGGTACGCCGGTTGACACGTCATCGCCGGCGGATATGCGGGGCCGTACGGATAGGTCTGCGTCGGAATGTATCCCGCGGGACACGGCGACGCGCCGTAGGCCAGCGGCATCGTTGCGGCGACGCCGGACGCGAAGGCGTTCGACGCGTTGCCACCTTGTAGTGCCGTGATCAGCGCCAACGCGGCCGGCAAGATGAGCGCATTAGACGGATTGGTGTAGTAGGGCGGCGGATAATAGCCGGCGCTGTACGCGTACGGTGCGGTGATGTACGTCGGGGCCGCTACGACTGCAGGCGTTCCAACGTAGGCCGTCGTGTACGTGGGCACCGTTGCGAGCGCCGTCGTCGCCACCGTCCCTGGTTGCACGAAGACCGTGCTGGACGGAGTAACCGTTCGCGTGATCGTCGTGGTTCGCACGAGCATGGCGGCACCCGCCGGAGCTGCGGCGGCGAGTCCCATCGCGAGCGCCGTCCCGAGCGCCAGAGTTCTCGATAACGTGGTCAGGTGTTTCATGGGTTGTACCGTCCGAAAGATTGCGTGCGGGGTCTTCGCGACCGCCGCGGTGTCAGAGTTCATCCTTCTTATGGTATCCCGGTCGCGAACCACCGTCCCGTAAAAAATGATGAAATGTACGTGAAAGGTCGAGCAGCCCCACCCCCGCCCAAGGGGAGGCTGCAGCGCAATCGCTCGCGATGGAGGGCGGGTGAGCGTTCTCGAAATCGGGCGCGCTAGCTCTCGAGATCGCCGCAGCTGGAATCGACCCATTTGCGATCGAGCCAGATATGCACTTGCGAAACTTGATCAGCATGCACGTCCACGCCGATGCAATCCGCTCTGAAAAAGTAGTCGCCGCCCAAGTGGGTCCCCATGAACATGTACCGTCCGGGCGGTAAGGCCAGCAAGACGAAAAAGCCTTGCTTATCGGTCGTAGCGGTAAGCACACCGGTCACCGGATTGATGATGGTCAGGGGAAGTCCGGCCACCCGGCTGCCGTCCGGAGCGGTCGCGACTCCTGAAATCCCGCCAGTCGTCCCGGCCTGTGCGGCGTGCAACCCGCCCGCGACCGCCGCGCTCATAACGAGCGCAGCCAGCGCCGGTCTCGTCCGCGGCGCGCGCAGCGCGGTTCGAAATCCTCGCGCGCTACACGAGCGCCAAAGCTCGCCGATCGAGGTCGAACTCGTCCTCGGAGACGGCGAGTGTACTTTGGCCGCCCCCCATAACTTCTTCAGCATAGGCCACCGCCTTCGGAAGGGCGTGCGCTGCATAGTAGCGCGCCGTCTTCAGCTTTGCATCGTAGAACGGTTCACCGGCTTTGCCGGCGGCGATGACCGCCGCTTTGGCCATCATCCATCCGCCCGCGGTGTAGCCCCAGAGCAGTAGATACGGAACTGCGCCGGCGAACATGCTTTTGAGGTTGCCGCTGTTTGCGAGCACTCTCAGGCCCTCGGCGCCAAGCCACTGCGACGCGTCAGTGAGGGCGCGTAGCGCCTTAGCGAACTCGGTGCCAATCGCTTTGAGCTCGTCACTCTCCCAAGCGTTCAGAGCCGCGAGCGTCGACTGCATCTCGCCCATGACACGCATCGCGGTCTTGCCCTGATCGCGCAAGAACTTGCGCCCCAGCAAATCATTGGCTTGAATGCCCGTCGTGCCTTCGTAGATTTGTGCGATCCGGACGTCGCGATAGTATTGTGCGACGCCCGTCTCCTCGATGTAACCCATCCCTCCGAAGCACTGCAGCGCCTCGGAAACGAGCTGCGTCGAGATCTCGGTGGACCACGCCTTCACGATCGGCGTGAACAGCTCGACGCCCGATTGCGCCTCAGCTTTCGCGGCAGGATCCGGATTGTGGTGAGCATGGTCCAGTTGCGCCGCCGTGTAGAAGGCGAGCGAGCGCATCGCCTCCACGTGCGCCTTACAATCCATCAACATGCGGCGCACGTCCGGATGCTCGATGATGCGGACCGGCGTCCATTCCTTCGCCGCGACGTCTTTCGATTGCACCCGCTCGCGCGCATAGGCAAGCGCGGCCTGAAAGGCGCGATCCGCCAGTGAATATCCTTGCACGCCGACGGAGAAGCGGGCCGCGTTCATCATGATGAACATGTATTTGAGGCCCTCGTTCTCCTCACCAACGAGGTACCCGACGGCGCCACCCGCCTCTCCGTAGTTCATCGTGCACGTCGGTGAGGCGTGAATCCCGAGTTTGTGTTCGATTCCGGCACATCTGACATCGTTGAGTTCGCCGAGCGACCCGTCCGGATTCAGCGTTCGCTTGGGAACGATAAAGAGCGAGATGCCCTTGACGCCTTCCGGAGCGTTCGGCGTCCGCGCGAGAACGAGATGCACGATGTTGTCGACGTAGTCGTGCTCGCCGTAGGTGATGAAAATCTTTTGTCCCGTCAGCAGGAAGTGGTCGCCCGTCGGCACGGCTTTGGTCCGAACTTGCGCCAAATCTGAACCGGCCTGCGGCTCGGTGAGATCCATCGTCCCCGTCCATTCACCGGCGATGAGGCGGGGGATGAAGCGTTGCTTTTGCTCCGACGTACCGCACAGCAAGATCGCTTCGATCGCTCCTTGATTCAGGAGCGGACCGTTCGAAAACGCCATGTTCGACGCTTGCCACATCTCGAGCGCCGCCGTCGCGATGATTTGCGGCAAGTTTTGGCCGCCGTACTCCGTTGGCATCGGCAAGCCGATCCAGCCACCGTCGGCAAACTGTTTGAAGGCGGCCTTGAAGCCCTTGGGTGTCGACACCGTGCCATGATCGAAGTGCGCGCCTTCGCGGTCTCCGCTGTGGTTCAGCGGATCAAGCACATCGGCTGCAAATTCCGCGGCCTGTTCTAAAACCGGCTCCAGGTACTCCGCCGCCTCTTCGAATCCCGGTAACGAAACAACGCTTTCGAAGTCGACGAGTTCACGAATATTGAAAAGCATATCGCGGAGCGGTGCTTGATAGGCGCCCATGACGTTGCATTCGACGCGCGGAGCGGCGCTCCGCCGTGGATTTACTCCAACTCGGCTATGGTTGCGCCGCCGTCGATCACGAGGGTTTGACCGGTGATGAACGCGCCGGCACGTGAAGCAAGGAACACGGCGGCACCAGCGACGTCGGCGGGCTCTCCGAGCCGCCCCAGGGGATAACGCTTCACGAGCCGCGCCTCCGCCGCTGGATCGGCGTAGAGCGCGCGCGCGAACTCCGTTTTGATGACGCCGGGCGCGAGGCAGTTCACGCGAATGTTGCGCGGCCCCCATTCCACGGCGACGCTGCGCGCCAGTTGCACCTCCGCGGCTTTGGAGATGCCGTAGGCACCGACCCACCGGCTGCCAACGAATGCCGCGATACTGGCCATGATGATCACGGCTCCCCCACCCGCCGCGACCATCTGCGGTAATACCATGTTACAGAGCCACAGCGTGCTGCGAACGTTCGTCCCGAGGATACGATCGTACGCTTCGTCTGAGATCTCCGCGAGCGGTCCGAAATGCGGATTGATTCCCGCGGCGCAGACCAAAATGTCGATCGTCCCGAAGGCTCGCAGCGCCGCGTCGACGAGCGTCTGGAGCTGATCTTTCGAAGAAACGTTACAGGGAACTCCGATCGCTTCTCCGCCCAGCGCCTGTAACCGCGCGACGGCGCGCTGGCATCCATCCGCTTTTCGGCTCGAAACCGCGACCCGGGCACCACGCCGGACAAACTGTTCCGCAATAGCGAATCCCATGCCGCGCGTGGAACCCGTGATGATCGCTGCCCTTCCGGTGAGGTCGAAGAGGTCCGCCGAGGAATGCACCCCTCAGCGCCGGTTGAACGCGGGCGCGCGCTTTTCGAGGAACGCGAGGACTCCTTCGCGATGGTCAGGATGGTCCGAGGCCAACTGTTGCAGATCCGCTTCTTCGTTGAGCCAACCCGCCAAGTTGGGGATAGCGGCACGGTTAAAGGCTCGCTTCGTGTAGGCGAGCGCTGAGGGCGGCATCTCCACGAGCTGGGCCGCGACCCGCTCGGTGCTTTCCTCTAACTGATCGGTCGGCACCACGCGGTTTACGAGACCGATCCGGAGGGCTTCATCGGCGTTGATGCGCTCGTTCAGCAGCGCGAGCTCCAGCGCCTTGCCCAGGCCGAGCAAGGCCGGTAACAGTAAACTGCCGCCGCCGTCCGGGACGAGGCCGATCCGCCCGAAGCCTACCGTAAAGGTTGCGTCGCTCGCGGCGATCCGCAAGTCGCACGCCAGCGCCAGCGACAGGCCGACGCCCGCGACGATACCATTGACCGATGCGATCACCGGCTTTTCGATGCGCCGCAGCAGCAACGTTACGACGTTATAGGTGTGGCGGAGATGCTCTGCAACGTCGATCCGTTCACCACTTTCGTAGCGTCCCCGAAACACGTCGAGATCCTGGCCGGAGCAAAAGCCGCGGCCTTCCCCCGATACGATGATGCAGCGAACGTCGTGGTCGTGCTCGGACGAACGCAGTGCAGCGATGAGCGCCTCCGCGCTTTCACGGTTGAGCGCGTTGAGCTTGTGCGGGCGATTGAGCGAAAGCCGCAGAACGCCGCCCTCGAGCCGCCTCAACACGACCGTCTCGTCCATGCGCCGCCCTTCTCGCGGAGTTTGGAGGAACCATGCGCGGCGTGCAAGCCACAGACCGTAGGCCTCCTTACGAGCCCGCCGCCGAAAAATGCGGTACGATGTGAACATGGGCAGCACGATCCGACGCTCCGCGTTCCTCGCCGGGGCAGCACTTTTCGTCTTCGGGACGCGGCGGGCGCGCGCCAACGCCGGCGGAACCGTGACGCACAGTGATGCCGAATGGCGGCGCCTGCTTTCCCCGCAAGCCTACGACGTACTGCGGCATGAAGGAACGGAGCTCGCCTTTTCGAGTCCGCTCGACGGAGAGCACCGAGCCGGACTCTATCGCTGCGCCGGCTGTGCGCTCGCGCTCTTCTCGTCGCGGACGAAATTCGATAGCGGTACCGGTTGGCCGAGCTTTTATGCGCCGCTCCCCAACGCGGTCCAAACCAAGCCGGATCCGAGCATGTTCGAGGAACGCACCGAAGTGCATTGCCGCCGGTGTGCCGGTCACCTCGGACACGTTTTCGATGACGGCCCCCGGCCGACTGGACTACGCTATTGCATCAACGGCGTGGCGCTGCGCTTTTCACCGACGAGGCCCAGTTAGGGAGAGTTTTGCAAACCGCCGTGCGCCATAGCTGCATCGAGCTCGCGCTTGCGAACCTCCAGCTCCTTCTCACGAAGCGCGAGTTCGCGTTCCCGCGTCGACATGAAGGCTTGCGCAAACATCGACATCATCACTGCGCCACCGATCACTGCCGCGATAAGCACCCCATGCATGCCACCGTTCCTCCTTCTTCCGAGTAGCGTTATGGCACGTACGCCGCGACGAGGGGCGGTGTTTCAGTGCCCCGGTGCTTCGACCGGGATGCCGGTGGCCATGTCTGCAAACTGCTGGGCCTCCGTCGAACCTCGCAGCGCGGTGGTCGAGCAGCGGCCTTCGGCGATGACCTGCGCGATCTCGTCGAAATATCCCGTCCCAACCTCCCGCTGGTGCCGCGTCGCGGTATAGCCAAACCGTTCGCTGGCGAATTCCGACTGCTGAAACTCTGCGTACGCCAGCATCCCACGCGCGGCGTAGTCGCGCGCCAGCTCGAACATGCTGTGGTTGAGCGCGTGAAACCCTGCCAACGTGACGAACTGGAACCTGTAGCCCATCGTCGCGAGCGCGTCGCGAAAAGACGCGATCGTTGCATCGTCGAGCTTCTTCTTCCAGTTGAACGACGGCGAGCAGTTGTAGGCTAATCCCTTTGTGGGGAAGTGCTCGTGGATCGCCGTGGCAAAGCGTCGTGCCTCGTCGAGGTTCGGTTCTGACGTCTCGCACCACACGAGATCCGCATAGGGAGCGTACGCGAGCCCGCGCGCGATGGCTTGCTCCAAACCAGCGCGCACGTGGAAAAAGCCCTCTGGGGAGCGCTCGCCGGTCATGAAGGCGGCGTCGTACGGATCGACGTCGCTTTGCAACAGCGCGGCACCATTGGCGTCGGTCCGCGCCACGATGACCGTCGGCACACCCATGACGTCGGCGGCAAAGCGGGCGGCCACGAGATTACGAATTGCGTGGCATGTCGGAATCAAGACTTTCCCGCCCATGTGGCCGCATTTTTTTTCCGAGGCCAGCTGATCTTCGAAGTGGACGCCCGCCGCGCCGGCTTCGATCATGCCCTTCATCAACTCGAAGACGTTGAGTGCGCCACCGAATCCCGCTTCCGCATCGGCGACGATTGGCGCAAACCAGTAGACGTCGTGCCGGTTTTCCATCGTCTGAATCTGGTCGGCACGCTGCAATGCGTTGTTGATCCGCTTGACGACTGCCGGAACGGAGTTGGCCGGATAGAGACTTTGATCGGGGTAGGTTTGCAACCCCAGATTCGCGTCGGCAGCGACTTGCCAGCCGCTGAGATAGAGCGCCTTGAGACCGGCCTTGACTGCCTGAACTGCCTGGTTCCCCGTGAGCGTCCCCAGCGCGGCGACGTAGGATTCTTCGCGCAGCAGACGCCACAGCCGTTCCGCGCCGAGGCGCGCGAGCGTGTAGTCCACTTCCAGCGAGCCGCGCAAACGGACGACGTCCGCGCCGGAATAGGGCCGCTTGACTCCCGCCCAACGCGCATCGGTCTCCCACATTACGTCGATCTGCGTCACATCGCCAAACTCGTGCACAGTGATCTCCTTCAAGATGCTACCGGTACGGTAGAGTTTTCTTCCACCGTGCCGGCGGTTCTACACGCGGTCGATGCAAATTGCATCTATAGAGAGGGAGAATACTCGCCTAGGAGGGCGCCGTCAAGTGCGCCCGGTCTGACTGTGCGGCAAGGGGCTGGGACGCCCGGCCGTGCCGAGCGGCGAGGGAGCCGCGCCGACCGGCGGTGCCGCTGCGTTCAAGAGCTCACCCTGCGGCGCAGAACTGTAGACGAACAGCCCGTTCGACACGAACCGCTCGCCGTCGTTGTCCGAGGGGTGGTTCCGGACGGTCGCAACCGCTTGTCCTGGCGCCCGTGAAACGAACGTCGCTGAACCGCCGGAGTCGAGTGCCATGGCATCGACGACGCCAAAGCCGCGCATCAGCTCGGCGAAGTCGGGGCGCGTCATCCCGATGGAACGCTCGGGATGCCGGCCATCCACTTGAAAGATCATGAGCGCTCCGTCGGCCATCCGCGCCAGGGCGACCACCGCCCAATGAACGTCTCGTTCGTCAGGAGCAGGGGCATGCGGGTCCTCGTACCAGCTGCCGTTTCGCAGCAGCAGGGGTCCCCCGCCGAGGGCGGCGACGGCATCGTCAGCGTTCGGCGTGAGCCCGTAGTCGACGCTCACGACCTCTCCAACGGCCAGCGCTGGACGGTCGACACGTGGTCCGAAAGCCAGCGCAAACGTCGGCGATGTTTCGAGGTTCGCCGGCCCTACCGCAGTAATTCGGAACACTTTGCCGGTGTGACCAACCGGCTGCAGCAACGCTAAGACGCTATCCGGTGATGCCGGAATCTTCCCATACTCTGGGGTGATGAACGTCACGTCGCCCGCAGGCCAGTTGTTGATTTGCGTGATCGCACGCCGCTGCGCTCCGACCCGTAGCGTACCGCGCAAGCGATACTCTTCGAAGCTCACGCGATTACCACGGTGTACCGTGAGCGCCATCCGCGCAGTCGGCGTGCGAAGGAGCACGCCCGAATGGATCACCACCCCTTGCGGCGCCCACGTCCCTCCAATGTCGAAATAGTCTCCGTTGATCCCCACGACGGCGCCGGTACGTTGCGCCATCGACGAGGTGCGCTCGCCGCCCGAGGTCACGCGATCTTGCGCCATCACCGTATCGAAGCGCACCGTCGGTTCGGCGGGATCGATCGAAGCGACCGTGATGACGAGCGGACCATACGCTTCTTGCGTGGCGTATTGCGCGAAGGCGATGCCCGGCGCAACGGTTTCGACCCGTATGCTTCGTACATGGCCTTGCGCGGCGACGCTCGATGCGAGACTGACGAGCTGACGCAGATCCGCCGTGCCGTCCCCAAGCCAAGCGAAAGGCGCCCCATGAACGTCATGGACCTCGCCGGCAATCTCCAGCGGGACACCGTCGAGGTTTCCCGCGATACGGGGAGAGGCCAAGCCGTCATCGACAGCGTTGACCATGCCATGCAACCCCCCAAGACGATGTTGCGCAAGCCCGATCGTCGCTTCCCCGCCGGAGAGCCGCGCCGAGACGTGAAGGCGAGGCTGCCCAGGTGTTGCCGGCTCTGCGTAGGTCGCATCGACCTCGGTCAGCGTCCCTCCCAGGCCAACGAGTGCAGGATCGGTGCGCAAGAGCGACAGGAGCGGTGCAAAAGGCAGCGCTTCTGCGGTGAGGTGCTGGACCACGGGTCCGGCGGCGGTCGGCGACGCGGTCGCGCGGATCTTATGCGACGCCGTGCCATCGTCCCAGACGCCGTCCGCGTCATAGGAAAAGCGTCCGGCGCCGGACGACAACGTCCCGCCGATGTGACTCAACGTCAAAAGCGGCGTGGCATTCGTTGAAGCGGGCGCCGAAGGAGCGGCAGCGAGGACCAACGACCCATCGTCTATGTCGAGTCTCAGTCGGGAGTTGCGGCGTATCCACGGCGCGACGTCGCGCGCCGCAGCATCAAACCCCGTAGCGGTTACGCTCTCCGGCGCGATGCGTAACTCCGGTTCCCGCAGGACGACGTGCGGCGCTGCTCCGCCCCGAAGCACGTCCCAAAAGCCGATTCCCGAGATGTCGGCATGCGGGACCGCGAGCGTCACGTTTCCGTCCGCTGCGCTGAGTCGCAATCCTTCCAGGCGGAGGGCGCCGGAGCGAAACGCCGCAGCATCGTACTGCACGCCGACATCGCGCGGCACACCCAGCACGACGCGCAACCACAACGCTTGAAAGGTCCATGCCACAGCGATTCCGAGGATAAGCGCACCGACGGCGATGCCGGTCGCGACGGTCCACGGAGCGTGAGCAAAGAGTTTCTGACCGAGGCGGCGCGAACTTCGGACGCCGATGAGCGTTCGCACGGCCACGACGGTTCTCGCGCTGTGCGTCATCCTCTTGCTCGCGGGCGCAGGCGCCCGCGGCGATACGGCGCTTGCCCCCATCACCGCGCGCGGCCGTACACCGTACGTCGCTGTCTTCGTGTGGCACGACGTCGTCCGCGCCGGCAAAGAGGTGTGGTTCGACACGACGCTCGACGCGTTTCGCGATCAACTCGAGAAAATTCAGCACGGCCGGTTCGCGGTCGTTTCGCTGGACGCGTTGCGCGACCACCTCCAGCGCGGCGCGCCGATCCCCGCGCGAGCGGTCGTCCTGACCTTCGATGACAACGGGAGCGGTATCTTCGAAAACGCGTTTCCCTTACTGGTCAGCCATCGATACCCCGCGACGCTGTTCGTGCACACCAACTACGTCGGCAAAACGACGAGCAAACGGCACAATTCCTGGCAGACGCTGGCGCGCATGCAGCGCAGCGGTCTCATCACGGTACAAAGCCTGACCGCTAATCATCCTGAAGATCTGCGCGCGCTCTCGGATGCGGATGTCGTTCACGAACTGCGCCTTTCGAAAAGCTCACTCGAGAAGCGGCTAGGGAAGCCCGTCTACGCACTCGCGTATCCCTACGATAACTACGACGAACGCGTCGCGCGTCTGGCATCACAAAACGGTTACGTGCTTGGCTTTACGGAGGACTGGGGCAATGCGGGCGCCTCATCCTCACTGCTCGAGATTCACCGCTATTCGGTTCTTACGCGATTCGATCAAGCGTTGGCGGACGTAGCGCACGGCGCTTCAACCGTGCAGTAAGCGTGCCCAAAAAGGTTTAGTCGTCCGTTTCGTGCAGGTGCAGGTGACAACCATCCTCGGCGTCGTCGAGGACTTCCCGTGCTTCCGCGAGCACGGTTTTTGAAACCTCGTCGACACGGTCGATCGTGCCGTCCTCGGCGAGGAATTCGGTTTCACTCCAGTCTTCCCACGTCTCGAGCGGATCGCCGTCGACCTCCGCTGGGAACCGAACGCAAAATCCTTGATCGAGGTGGACGCCCACGACCATGACGCGCGTGCCTCGTGGAAAGTACGTTCCATCCTTCCAAAGTGTGCCGTACGTCGTCGCGTAGTAGGTGCCGATGCGCAGTGGCTCGATTGCGGTGCGCTCTCCTTCACGGGTGCTGTTCCGTGGTTACGCGAAGGGCGCCCTCGCTCCCCCGCCGCATTCGCTTGCGGTAATGGGCAGCCACGAGCGCCCGGGCGGTTGGAAGGTCATTCGCTCGGATTACGTCGTCGAGACACCGTACCTGCGACTCCGCCGCGATCACATCGAACTTCCTAGCGGCGAGCAGATCGAGGATTACTTCGTCCGGGAATCCCGCGGCTTTGCGGTGATCTTCGCGCTCACGCCCGATGAACGCGTCGTGCTCGTGCGGCAATACAAGCACGGCATCGGTCTCGGCGTTCTGGAGCTTCCCGCGGGTTCAATCGATGAAGGGGAAACTCCGGCCGCATGCGCACGGCGCGAATTGGCCGAAGAAACGGGGTTCGTCGGCGAGCCGGCTGAACCCATACACGTCCGTTCGTTCGTAACGGACCCAACGAATTCCGATAGCCGGCTGCATCTGTTCATGGTCCGTAACGCACGCGCGCAAGGCGCGCAGGCGCTGGACGCGACGGAAGACATCGTGGTGGAATTCGCGACGCTGTCGGCCTTACGGCGCTACGTCACAGATGGCACCATCGAAGTGAGTTCGCACATTGCCTGCATCTACGTCATGCTCGACCACCTGGGACGGCTCTCGCCGTCTGAAACACGGACGGATGGCGGCGGGTAGGGGTCTTTGGAGGAAGCGACCTATGGGACTCTTTGTGCGGCTGACGCTGGGCATCGCAGCGGTTATTGCGCTCGTGATCGTGCTGGTCGCCGTGCTCAAAGTCGTCGTCGTCGCGGCGATCGTCGCGGCGGTCGTCATCGCGGTCGCCTTCGTCGTGCAGTTCGTGCGCAGTTGGATGCGATCGCGCGCGGGCGGCGTGCCTACGCGCTTCTGACGTTCCGCAAACGGCCCTCTAGCGGCCAAACCGTTTGACGTCGTCGAGGAGCGCGGCAAGGATCGCCGTGAGTTCTTGCGGCCTCTCCAGCTGCGGAAGGTGACCGGAATCGATGGCGTCGAGTTCCGCGCCCGCAATTTTGGACGCGGTGGCGCGCTGCACGTCGAGCGGGACGAAGGCGTCGGCACGCCCTGCAACGACTCGCGTTGGGACGCGGATTTCGCTCAAGAGATCTTCGGCGGTAAGCCGCACCGCCATTCCGCGTAGCACTGCTGCCGCGCCATAGGGATCGGTACGCATGACGATCTCGCGAACTCGTTCGACGACGTCGGGACGCTCTGCGTAGGTCTGCGGCGCGAACAGGCGCGGCAAATACTCGTCCGCCACGAGCCCGATGCCATTTCGTTCAGCGTCGTCGGCAAGGACGGAGCGGCGTGCAGCGACGGGCTCCGCGTCAGCCTCCGCGCGTCCGCAGACGAGTCCAAGACCGAGCACACGCTCCGCGAACATTCTGAAGAATGCATAGGTGACGTAGACCCCGAGCGAATGGCCAACGACGATCGCGCGATCGATCCCCAGCGCATCGAGCACGCCGGCGACATCGCCGGCGAGCATCTCCATCAAATACGGACCTGGACCGCCTCGCGACGTGCCGAGCCCGCGCAGGTCGAGCCGAACGACGCGCGCGCGCTCCCGCAGGACCGCAGTCTGCGCATCCCAGATTTCCTTTGCGAGTGGAAATCCGTGTAACAACGCGATTGCTGTGCCGCTGCCGTCATCCAGGACGTCGAGCTCCGCGTCGTCGATGTGCAGCCGCATGCACACCGCTTCGATACTGTCTGCGGCGAACCCATGTGGTCAAAAAATCGCCATTGTTGCAAAAATCGCGAAACTATGTTACAACCTGGATAACTCCCTTACGATGGTCGAACCATGTTCGTCGTAAGGCGGACTGGTTCGAGGAAAGGAAGACTCGCACCAACGATGGCAGTCCGAAAGGCAAAGAAGGCCGCTACCCGGACGCGTACGCGCAAGAAAGCGACGTCGCGGAAGAAGGGAACGACCTCACGGAAGACCACGCGCCGCAAGGCAACACGCCGAGGCGGAGCTCGAAAGAAAGGAACCGCAAAGAAGGCGACGCGGCGCAAGAGCAGCCGCAAGAAGTCGACTCGTAAGGGCGGCGCGCGCAAAGCCAGTACGCGCAAAGCCGGCACGCGCAAAGCAACAACCCGCAAGAAGCGTGGACGCAAGTCGACTCGCCGAAAGGCCGCCTCAGCCTAACCCTTAGGACGCATCCCGCAACACATCGAGTCGTGCGCACGCGCACGGCTCTTTTTTTCTAAGCGGAGGACGTGTCCGAACGGTCTTCGCGCTGCGCCCGCTCGATACGCTCGCGTTCGACTTCGTCGCTCGCAGGTTTCCGCCAGCCGGGGTGTGCACGATCTTCGGCAACGCTTCTGGAAGCGTCCCCGGGCATTCCGAGGTCCTGCTCTTCTCGACTTTCGTTCTCACGCTCCAGGGGCGAGCGCGTATCGTCCGGTGTCGTTTCGCTCATCGTGCCCTCCTCGGTACGATTCCGTTTCGCTTGGGATACCCGGTTGCTGCCGTGTCATCACACCGTGCGCCGCTTCGGCGACGCTGCGCGCCCAACGGACGAAGCCGTCGCGATCCTGAGCGATCCCGGCGAGCGCAACGCACCCATCCGCTACGTGCGAACGCCAATCTTTAGTTTGGCGGAACTCGTCGCGGATCGCAAACGCCGTACGCAGCAGCACGTGGGGCGCAAAAGCGGCGCGCGTGGGGACGATTCCGGCGATGACGCCACCCGTCGCGTCAGCGTACGCGCGATCGATGCGCGCGCGTGCGACGACACCGCGCAGCATCGCGAGCCACATCCTATTCAACGCACGATTGGCGACGGTGCGTACGACGAGCCGCGCCAACAACATGTCGCGTCCCACCTCGCCATGGAGCCGCTCGGCGTACGGCAGCAGGGCACGCTGTGAGCAATCTCCTCCCCGCAGTGCGGCGACGATCGCTTCTGCGGCGAAGCGCGCGCTGGAGAGTGCCGA
>JAFAXE010000023.1 GCA_019241305.1 Vulcanimicrobiota bacterium | reverse complement strand
GCGAAACGCGCTTTCACTATCGCGTCCGTACACGAACCGCGGGTAGTCGATGGCCCGTTGAAGGTCCATCCCACACTCGTACACGTCGTGCAGCAATTGCACGTGCGTTTGCACCTGACCGTCCCACCCATCGTCGCATAGACGAGTTCGGGGGAGCCGTTTCGCACGGCCATTCCGGGCGACAGCGTGTGCAGCGGCCGCTTTCCACCTACGAGTTCGTTCGGGCCCGGCTCGAGCGAAAAGCACGCACCACGATTCTGTAAAAAGATACCGGTACCGGCGGCGACGAGCCCCGAGCCAAAACCCATGAAAAGGCTCTGTAACAGCGAGACCGCGCGCCCTTCAGCGTCTACCGCAACGATTCCGACGGTTCCACCGGGCGTCGTCGCGGCAGACCGCCTACGCGCGGCGGCTTCATCGATGCGCGCCCGCATTGCTGCGAGCGCTTGAGGTTTGAGCACATCGTCGATGGAAACCGCCATCGTCCGCGGATCGCCGAACAGCTGGTCGCGCTCATCGAACGCGCGCTTCAGCGCTTCAATGGCGAGGTGATACCAGCTCGGCGGGTTCCGTTCACCATCCGAGGCAAGCATGCCGAGCGCCATCAGCGCAAGTGCCCCTTGCGAATTCGGCGGGTGAGCCAGCACGGTGATGTCGTGCCAAGCAAGACCCACCGGCGCAACGCGTTCCGTAGCGTTGTCCGCAAGATCCTCCAGCTGCATGGGATTTCCGTGCGCATTCAGCGTTCGTACGATCGCTTCCGCAACGGCACCAACATAAAAACCGTCGGCACCGCTGCGCCGGATGGTCCTCAGCGTCTCGGCGAGGGCGGGAATCCGAATGACATCGCCAGCGCGGGGTGCACCGCGGGAAAGGAAGGTGCGTTCGGCTTCGGCATCCGCGCTGAGGAGTATGGAGTTTCGTGAGACGTATTCTGCCAGCACGTCGGTCACGACGAACCCGTCACGTGCAGCCGCTTCCGCCGGCGCCAGGAGTTCGTCGAGATCGATGCGGCCGTGCGCCGCGACCAGCGTCTCCCACGAACGGACGGCGCCCGGAACGGTAACCGTCAACGCTCCGCGCGTCGGCATCGCGCGGTGCCCTTGCGCGCGCAGATCGCGCGCATGGAGCCTTCGCGCTGCCGCGCCGCTTCCGTTATAGCAGAGCGTTTCTCGCGTGCGCGGTTCGTAGACCATCCACAGCGCATCGCCCCCTAGGCCGCAACTCGCCGGATACACGACCGCAAGCAGCGCGTTGGCGGCCACCGCCGCATCGACTGCCGTGCCACCGCGCCGCAAGACGTCGAGTCCAGCGCTCGAGGCGCCGGCGTGCGGCGAAGCGACCATGCCTCTGATGGACCGCGCCGCTGCGCGGCTCGGCCAGACTGCGGCGCTCATGAACGAGCCATAGCACGACCACAGGCGCCTTCCTTTGAATCCCGAACGTGCGGCGCGATGCTCCTCCTCGACCGCGTCGCTCGCTCGTTCGGAAGCGTGCACGCGGTGCAGTCGGTCAGCTTCTCAGTTGCAGGCGGAAGCGTCTTTGGTCTGCTTGGACCAAACGGCGCCGGCAAAACGACGACCATGCGGATGATCCTTGGCATCTATCCACCCGATAGCGGGACGATCGCGTGGAAGGGCCAGCGCATCGACGCGCGACTGCGGCGCCGCTTCGGGTACCTCCCTGAGGAACGCGGGCTGTATGGCCGCATGCGCGTCCGCGAACAGATCATCTACTTTGCGCGGCTTCATGGACTCGCGTTGGGAGATGCGGAACGTCGCACCGACCGCTGGATCGAAGGCCTAAGCCTTGGCGAATACGCGACCCGCAACTGCAGTGAGCTTTCGAAGGGCAACCAGCAAAAGGTGCAAATGGCCTGCGCCGCCGTGCACGATCCGGAACTGTTGATTCTCGATGAGCCCTTCTCCGGTCTCGATCCTATCAATGCGGAAGCGCTGCTCGACGCGATGAAGGGACTCGTCGCGAGCGGCACGACGCTTCTGCTCTCGACCCATCAAATGTGGCAGATCGAGCGCATTTGCAGCGAATTCTGCATCATCGCGGAGGGACGCGTCCGCGCGCAGGGGACGCTCGTGCAACTGCGCGGTGCATTTCCGACGCGGACGGTCCGCGTCGTGCCGGACACTCCGGCGATCCGTGCGGTGTTTGACGCGGCCGGCGCGCTGCTGCAACCGAGCGAGAACGATGGAGTCCTTTACTCGCTTCCAGCCGACGCAGATTTTGGTGCGCTCTTACGGGGCGCCGTGGCGGCCGGGCCGGTGACGACCTTCGAACGAGCAGAACCCAGCTTGACCGAGATTTATTTGCACGCATTGGACGGCGCTTCGCGCGACGCGGTCGCAGCGTGAACGATGTCCTCGTCGTCTTCGCCGGAGAGATCATGCGGCGGATACGCTCTCGTCCATTCATCATCGGAACCGCGCTCGGTGCCTTCGCCATCGCCTTCTTCGTCGAGGCACCGGCCATTTTCAGTCATGCCTTTTCCGCGCAAACGGACACCATCGTACTCGCAGGGCCACCGTCACTACGCCTCCCGGCTGCCGAATTGCTGCGCAGCGATTTTACCGTGGTGGCGAGCGTCGAACGATTGCCGCAACCCGTCACGACCGCGTTTCTAGACGCGCACCGCCACGCCGCCGCTGCGGTGGGACTCACGCTCGACCACGGACACGTACGCGTCGACGTGTATCCGCGCGACCTGGCGGCGTTCAACGACATCACATTTTCATCGCTCGCCCCGCTCGATTTTCACGTCGCTACCGGCGTGCCGCTCGCTCGCACGCGCTCCCTTGTGCGCGTCGACCGTCGGCTGCATCCGCTCGACACGAAATTCGCCGATAGCCGCAGCGCTTCGATGGCGCACGGCGTCGCGCTTGGGCTCGTCTTCATTCTTTACTTATCGATCATCATCGCGAGTCAGTCGGTGATGGCCAGCGTTGCGGAAGAGAAGACCAGCCGCATCGCGGAACTTCTCGTCGCCACCATTTCGCCGACCGATCTTCTGACCGGGAAAACCCTTGCCGCTGCGACCTTGGCGCTCGCTCAGATCGCCATCTGGGTCGCGACGGCGCTCTTCCTCTTCCCTGGAGCCGCCTCAGCAGTGGTATCGTCGTCGCAAGGCGGCGGCAGCGCGCCGGCCGGGATGCCGGTGTCAGCGGGAGTTCTGGTCGCTTTCGTCGCGTTCTTTTTGATCGGCTTTCTCCAATACGCGACCATCTATGCGGCGGCCGCTTCACTAATTTCTCGGACGGAAGATCTGGGAAGCGTGGCGATGCCCGTCGTCCTTCCCGCAGTCGCCGCTTTCTTGATCGCGCAGTTCACGACCGTGTCCCCGAACGCGCCGCTTTCCGTCGTCGTCAGTTTCGTGCCGTTTCTCTCGCCGTTCGTCATGTTCACGCGCATCGCGGTCGCCACCGTACCGATGTGGCAAATCGTGGTGGCGCTTGCGCTGAACGCACTGGCTGCGGCAGCCTGCTTTTACGTTGCGGGCAAAATCTATCGCGTCGGAATGCTGTTGTACGGCCGTTTGCCGTCGCCGCGGCAGATCGTGGCGGCCTTGCGCGCGTGACGGCGCCAGCCCAAGAGAGCCTTCGTGCCCACAGCGCCGCGCTCGCCTATTCCAGTCGCTACGGTGAACGGGCGTTGCTCATCGCGACACCGGACGAGATTCTCGAGGAACGCTACGGGGCAGGCTTAAGTCCGCAGCAACCGCATGCGCTCTACAGCGGCACGAAATCGTTTTGGGGCGTGCTTGCGACGGCCGTCCGCGACGATGGCTTGCTCGAACTCGATGAGCCGGTTGCACGTACGGTCGAAGAGTGGCGCACCGATATCTGGAAATCCCGCGTCACGCTCCGTCAGCTGCTGAATCTCACGAGCGGCATGCCGTTTGGCGGACTTGGCAGAGCGGTGCCGCTCTACGGCAAAGCGCTCGCAACGCCGCTACAGGACGAGCCGGGTACGGTGTTTCGCTACAGCGGCATTCCGCTCCAAGTGTTCGGCGCGGTATTGGCACGAAAGCTTTCGGCGGCGATGCAAACGCCGCACGACTTCCTGCGCTTGCGCATTCTGGATCGTGCCGGCGTGAACGTCGCTTCGTGGCGCACGCTTGCGGATGGAACGCGTCCCTTGCCGACCGGAGCTTTCTTGACGGCTCGCGACTGGTGCCTCTATGGCGGTTTTCTGCTACGGGCGATCGCAGGAAAGGAGGCAGGAGTACTTCGCCCCGATTCCGTGCGGGAATGCCTGGAAGGTTCTGCGGTGAACGCGCGCTACGGCCTTGGGTTCTGGCTTTATCGGAGCGCGGGCGGTCTGCAGGTCGCGTATGCCAGCGGCTCCGGTGGACAAGCGCTCTACCTGGTTCCGGAACGGGAACTCGTGGTCGTGCGTTTTGCCGATGGTGGCGGCTCGTACAAGCACGAGACGTTTTTGTCGCGGCTGCTGAGCAGCGCCCCCTAGCATTTCGCGGGGAAGGTGCCGCGTAATGGTGAACCGGCGGCTTATGAGTCGAGCCGCTATCGCCCCGGCCGTTCTTGTCATATGGTGTTGGGCAACTGCCGCACAGGCTGCGCCTTCGCCACGCGAGCAGTTGATCGCCACGCTGCGGGCGCACGTCAAGCACGTCTTCTTGCTGTATCAAGAGAACCGCTCGTTCGACTCGTACTTCGG
>JAFAXE010000020.1 GCA_019241305.1 Vulcanimicrobiota bacterium | reverse complement strand
CTTGCGCAAGGGCAACAGCGGCTGGCCGCCAAGGCCCCGAACGATCCCTGCGGTCCTGGCACCTTTACAGCGACCAATATCTTTGGTGCACCGAACGGCTTCGGCCGCAACGGCGCTCCCGACGGCGGCGTGACGTGTCAGACGCCGCAGCAGTATGCGAACTTCAACATCGGCTGGCAGGGCTTCGGCCCGCACTTCACCACGGAACGAGCGACCGATCTCGACGCGCGGCTCACGACCACCTACGGCAAGGCGCTCGTGACGCTCGACGCCTTCACGAACTCCTATCATTTCTATTACGACCGCTTGCAGTTTGAGCCGTATGCGGCTCATCCGGGCGACACCGGCTTTTCGCTCGATCAGCTGGTCGTCAACACCGGCGGCTCGGCGGTTGCCCGGCTGCAAGCCGGTGACCACGATCTGGGTGCCGGGATGCGCCTGTTAGGAAATACCAATCGCTTTGCGACGACCGGCGCACCCGTCACCGCGCCGGCGATCGCGGAAACGGCGTTCACGCTCGAGGACGTCTGGCACCATCCCGGTTCGAAGTTGGAATTGCAGGGCAGCGGAGCGCTGGTGAACAGCACGGCAACGCATACGACGACGGTCGATCCGCACATCGCGCTTCTGTACGACGTGACGCAACGCGACCGCGTACGCGTCACCGCCGGCGTGGCAACCGTAGAGCCGCCCGGCGCCTGGCTCGACGCGCCCTTCGTCCCGACGCGCATGTTCAATCCAATTCCGTGCACGTCGACGGCTTCGATCGGAAACGTCTCTTCTTCCACGTTGCGGCCGGAGCGCGGCGCCGACCGGGACATCACGCTTTCCCATCGCTGGAGCGATAACGCCGAGACCGTCATCGCAGCCTACGACGTGAACCTCACGAACAAAATCTTGAACGCGACGATCCCGCTTGCGCAATTACCGGCCGGTTCCTACGATCCGTCGGTCGTCCCGGCTTTCGAACAGCAGTTGGTGAAGGCATGCGGCCCCAAGAACCAGGGGCTCGGCGCCACCGGCTTCGTCAATCTCACGAACGTTCGCGCGCGCGGTTTGGAATTGCTCGGCCACGCACCAATCGGCCGCGGCTTTGGAGTCAACTACGGTTGGTCGGAAGAATCGGCGATTCTCGGTTCGGCAAGCGTACCGACGCTGCAGTCGAATCCCACGCTGATTCCGAGCGCGCAGCTTCCGAACGTGCCACTCCACAAGGCGTCGCTGGGAGTGACGTATCGCCACGCTTTGGACGTCTCGGCGCAGCTCTCCGCAAATTGGGTCAGCATCAACAATCCATCCAATTTGCCCGCGTACTGGTACGCGAATCTGAGCGGCGCGGCGCGGGTGGGTCCGGGTCAGCTGCACGTCGTGGTCAACAATGTGTTCAATCAAAGCGCCGGGGATCGCAACTACGTCGGTCTTGGTGTCCCGGTTCCCGTCAACGCGTTTGCACCGCCGAATGCGACGGCGAGTTTCGTCGGCGCCTCGTCGCTGTACGAATATCTGCTCGCCCCGCGGAACATCGACGTCTTTTACGAGTTCCACCGCTAGTTCTCCGTGACGCCGTGGCAAACGTAAGCGACGTCGAGGCGCTCGCGGCTCGGGCGCCGTGGTTCTACCGAAAGCGCTTTACCGTCTTCGGTCTCCTGTACGGCGCTGCGTTTTTCTTCGGCTTCTTGTTGACGGGTATCTTCGCTATCCCACCGGTTCCCGTGTACCGCAGCGTGGGCCATCCCGCGGCCCTCGCGACGCTCGCCATCCTTCTGGCTGTGGGGGGCTGGGCGTTGCGCGTCTGGGCGTCGAGTTACCTGTCATCCAATGTGGTATGGCAACAGGAACCGCAGGCGACGACCCTGCGCGTCAGCGGACCGTACCGCTTCACGCGAAACCCGCTGTACCTCGGAACCATCTTGCAGGCACTTGGGATCGGTCTCGTCGCTCCGTGGCCGGTGTTATTACTGCTTGCTATTGTGATGAGCGCGTACAATTACGCGCTCATTGCCGTCGAAGAGCCGTTCTTGGCGGCGACGCAGGGACCGGCGTACGGGCGATATCGTGCCGCCGTTCCGCGGCTCATACCGTTGCCTTGGCGTCACGCTCCTTCAGGAGCCGAGCGCCCCTCGCTACGCCAAGGATTGCACTCCGAAGTGATGATGGCCGTCGTCGCGTTTGGCGTCATCGTTGCCGTCGTCTTGACCTGGCGCTTCGCGTAGGCGTTGCCCTAGCGTCGCTTGGGCGGTCTTTGAGCGACCGCCTCAGCGAGATAGTCATTACCTACTACTGGAGTCGGAAAGGATTCTGGACGCAAAGGCGGAGGCTCGGCGCCCGATGTCGTACGACCGGCCAAGTCATGACGTCACACGGAGGGAACGAGCGACGCCCTGATCGACGCGCGTTGCAACGCGCGGTCTTCGCGACGGCGGCGACAGCACTCGCCGCTTTCGCGGGGATCGGCGGCGCGTTTGCGCAGCCCACACCGAGCGCGACGCCGTCCGCGGCTCCTACGGTGCCGCCCTTGCCACCGGCCGGCGTCATCCCAGCGAGCATCTCGCTTACCGTCACGGGTACGCCGGCGGACGGCACGTTTCTGGCGAGCCAAATTCAAAATGCGCTCGACCGTCGTATTCGCCCTACGCTGCAGCCCGGCGCCGCGATTCACTACGGAGCGATCGTGCCCTGGCCCATCGCTCCGCTGGCCGCCGGTTTTCGTTCGGCGGTAAACGTCGCGGTCAGTATCGATAGCAGCGGCGACAGCGCCGCGGTAAACGGCACGACGACGGTCAACCTCACCAACGCGACCCGTTCGGCGGATCCGCCCTCGTTGCTCTTTCTCAGCGACGACCCCGAATATATTCCAACGGAAGGGCTCGCGTTTCGCGGAATCGTCGACTCGTCGCGCTCGGCGCGGCTCTACTATTACCACGACGACATCGGTCTCCCGCGCGATCTCGACGTCGTGCTGACCACGACGCAGCCGACACGTTTACGCATCGCCGACACGGCGTCGGGACCGGATCTCGACGTGATGAGCGTCGGTCATGTGGTCTCGCGCGACTTCTTGCAGTTCCTGATGCAGA
>JAFAXE010000214.1 GCA_019241305.1 Vulcanimicrobiota bacterium | reverse complement strand
AGCCAGCGCGACGTTGTTGAAGATGCAAAACCCCATCCCGCGCGTTGGTTCGGCATGATGACCCGGCGGACGGACGAGCGCAAAGACGGGCCGGTTGTACGCCGTTGCAAGGTCAAGCGCAGCAATCGCTCCACCCGCGGCGCGCCGGGCCACTCTCAGTGACGAAGGATCGATGACGGTGTCGCCCGTCGACAGATACGCCGCCCTTCGCATTCCGAGCGACTCGACATCGCGCTTTACCCGCTCGATATACGACTGCGGGTGCACGCGCAACAGCTCAGCATCCGTCGCGTCTCGCGCTGCAACGCGTTCTCCAAGATAGCCGGCCGACTCCAACGCGGCCGCTACGCGCGTCACGCGATCCGGCGATTCCGGGTGCGCGACTCCACGCAAATGCTGTCCGAACGCGTCGTCGTAGACGACGAGCATCGATTTAATGCTTCGGGGTTGGTGACGGCGTGGGCTTGGCCTGATGCTTTCCGTTCGTTTTCGAAGGTTTGGGCGTTGCACGTGAAGATGGCCGCGGCTCTAGCGCCGCGATCAACCGCTTCACGTCATTCGCCGCCGCCGAGTTCGGTTTCACGTAACCCAGGAAGCGCTGGTACGCACTCTTTGCTTTGCCGTTCTCGTTGTTCGCGGCGTAGGTCCGCGCCATGACGAACAGCAGCTGCGGGTTCTGTTTGAAGATGCCTTGTGCTCCGCGGTCGAGCGCGTCGAAAATTTGCGACGCTTCGCGATAGTTGTGCAGCTCGTAGTCGGCCGCGCCTAGACCGGCGAGCGCGGCGGGGGAGTGACCGTAGTCAAACGATTTACGGAACGCATCGCGCGCCTTGCTGAACTGGCGGCTGTACGAGTAGGCCTGGCCCAGCAGCGCCAATCCCGCGGGATCGTTGGGAGCCAGCTGATTGAGACGGGAATACATTTCGATTGATTTTTGCGTGTTATTACGGCGCAGGTAGTAGTCTCCGAGCCGCAGCAGCGCATCGCGGTTATCGCGATTCGGACCCAGGCCGGCGGTCCACTCGGCTTCCGCCTGCGACAGATTCCCAATCGCCGCTTGATAATCGCCGAAGGCGGTATGGCCCACCATCGACTTGGGATAGTCGGCGATGGCGCGCCGGTACAATTGTTCCGCTTGCGCATTCTGCTTCTCGGCGGCGTAGGCGCGCGCTTCCTCGCTGACGACCGTCGCCTTTTCGTCGTCGGTGTTCAGCAGCGGCAACAGCTTCTCATAGGTCGCCTGCGCTTCTTTTGGCTGATGTTGCGCCACGAACAGGCGCGCCTTCCCGAGTAGCGCATCGCCGCTCTTCGGATCGATCGCGAGCGCCCTGTCATAGGTCTGTTGCGCGAACGAAAGCGCATTTTGGTCCTCGTAGGACTTGGCTTCGAGAACGATCGGCGTAACGTCTTTCGGCGCAAGCTTGCCGGCCTTCTCGAGTTGCACTCGCGCGTCGTCGTACTTCTTTTCCTGGGCCAATACGAGGCCGTAGTTGATGAACGCACGCTCGTCGTTCGCATTGAACGTCGTGGCACGTTTTGCGACGCGCTCTGCATCGGAGGCGCGGTTCGTTCGAAGATACAAGTCGGTCAGCGTCAGGAGCACTTGTGAATTGGTCGGCTCGAGGTTGGACGCTTGTTCGAGGTCTTGCGTGGCCTCTCTGACTCGTCCGACCTGCTGGTTCCCCACGCCGTCCAAATAGTACACCTGCGCAGTTTTGGTGCCGAGCGACAACAATCGCTGCGTCAACGGCAGCGAGAGATCGGGGCGACCAACCTCGAGGTAGTATCCGGAAAGTTGCGCCATCGTTTCGCGATCGTCCGGACTGCTCTTCAGCTTCGCTTCGAGTCGCGGGATCGCAATGCTGGCGGGCTCAGGGGTCGCCGTCGGTAAGGGGGCCGGCGAGCCGCTCGGAGCCGCAGTCGCTGCCGGCCCCGGTTTCTTAGGGGCAGCGGCAGCGGCTAAGGTCAGTCCGGACGCCAGCGTCACGGCGACGAGCCCGGCGGACAACAGGGGAACAGCTGGTCTCAACGGTTTGGCTTTCTCCCCGGCTCGGCCGGGATGGGTGTTGGAGAGGGAGGGCGCTAGGCCGGTACGGCCTTGGCTTCGCGAACGCGCTTCGTGAGTTCAGGGACGATTTGAAAAAGGTCGCCCACGACGAGGAGATCGGCAAACTCGCCGATCGGGACGCCGGCGTCCTTATTAATAGCAACGATGGTCCCCGCCGTCCTCATTCCAACTTTGTGCTGAATCGCTCCGGAGATTCCGACCGCGATGTAGAGCTGCGGACTGATCGTCTTGCCGGTTTGCCCAACCTGATGGGAGTGCGGCACCCAGCCCGCGTCAACGGCTGCCCGCGATGCCCCGACTGCGCCGCCGAGCGCGTCGGCGAGGTCTTTCAGGATCGTTGTGAACGGCTCGGGGCCGCCGACGCCGCGGCCGCCGCTCACGACCGTCGAAGCCTCCTCGACGCCAAGCTCGCCGGCCGCTTCAACGACGTCATCCTCGATCTTGATCGGGTAGCTCTTCGTGGCCGGCTTCTCGAGCTGCACGACCTCGCCGGCACCGGATTGCTCACGTGCAGCAAACGTGTTGGGACGTACTGCGACGATCCCATAGTCCACATTTTTAAAGGCGCAACTCGTCACCGTCAGGCCGCCGAGTTTGGGAGAGACGCTGACGACGCGCCCGCCGCCAACGTGCACCTCCGTCACATCGGCAGTGAGACCCCCGCCCAGACGCGCCGCGATCCTACTGCCGACGTCGCGCCCGATCATGGTATACGGCACCAGAATGACCGCCGGTCCCGTCGCTTTCGCAACGGACTCAACGTAGTCGACGAGAGGATCGACCAAGTACGCGTCGGCGTCAGCATCCTCTGCGACGTGGATCACGTCGATCGGATAATTCTTCAGCGTATTGGCGAGGGTGGAAGCACCTTTCCCCACCACGACGGCATGGGCTTTCCCGCCAAGCTCGGCCGCCAGATCTTTCGCGGCGGTTGCGAGTTCGAAGGAAACGCGCCGCGGCGTTCCAGCATGCTGTTCGATGAAAGCGATGACGTCGCGCATCACAACAACTTCTTCTCACGCAAAAATTCGACGATGATCCGCGCACCGTCTGCGCCGTCGGAGGCGTTGACCATGCGGCCCTTACCACGGACGGGCGCAGCCGCAAGGTCGAGGACCTCCGTCTTCGCACCGTCGCTGCCGACTGGGCGGTCCAGCGCGAGTTCCGCAAGCGAGAGCGTGGTGATCGTTTTTTTCTTTGCTCCCATGATGCCTTTGAGCGACGGATACCGTGGCTCGTTGATCGACTTCGTCACACTGACAAGCGCAGGGAGTTCCGCGACGACCTTTTGGTAACCATTATCGGTTTCGCGCTCCCCGCGCACCGTCGTGCCATCGACGTCGACTTTCCGCAGATAGGTCAGTCCAGGGACACCGAGGTATTCCGCGAGCGCGCCGGGCAATTCGCCGGTGATCGCGTCGGTGGATTGCGTGCCGCACACGATCAAATCGAATCCAACTTTCTTCAGAGCCTGCGCCATGGCATACGCGGTGCCCCAAACATCGCTGCCTTCGAGGCCTGCGTCGGACAGCATCGCGGCATCGTCGGCGCCCATCGCCAAGGCCTTGCGAACGATCTCCTTTCCCGTTTCGGGCGCCATCGAGAAGATCGTGACGGTCGTATCGCCTCCGAGCTTTTCCTTCAATTGAAGCGCCGCTTCGATCGCGTACTCATCGAAGGGGTTCAACACGGTCTCGACGCCTGTTCTCACGAGACGCTTCGTGGCCGGATCGATCCGTTTGTCTGCGTTCGTATCGGGGACCAACTTGACGGTCACCACAATTTTCACGTTGGGGGACGTTCCTTTCGCGTTGCGGGCACCTTGCGGCGGGGCAAACCCCCGATGATTGGGTCAACCGGCGTTGCGCCCCTGCCGGGTTTGCCCAGGCGCGGCGGGACGGATAGTGGCCGGGACGAAGTCCGCCTCGATGAAAGCCGGCGGCGCAGGACTATGCTCGCTCGTTTTCTTTGCACTGCTTGCTTTATGCTTGAGCGGCAGCCCGGTGGCGCAAACTTCGCAGCAACCCGCGCCTGGAGTCCTACCAGAGCAAAACCGCCCAGCATCGCCTGAGCGCGGATCTGACCAATGGCTTTGCCCCGCTGCGGTCTGGCAAGTGGTTCAGCTGCACTCCTCAACTGAGGCGACAACGTACGCCGTTACGTTTGATACGGTTGCGCGGAACGCTGGAATGTTGTCCGGAACAGTGACGGTCTATTCAGGAGACGATCGTTACGATATTCCGTTCCACGACGCAGTCGCAGCGCCGGATGTCGACGGGCCTGAGCATCAGCCGCACCCCATTGTCGTTCGATTCCCCGATAGAGTCACGATCGATGCTGCCTATCTTTCGGCGATCGACGGTCCCCATGGAGGCCCGTGCAACGTGGGAAATGTGTGGTTCCACAACGCACCTTCCGTACGCTCCACGTTTACGGACCTAAGAGACCAGCGGACTTTCGAGCAGAGCAAGGCCGTCGTTCAGATCGCTGCGCCCGTGCCGACGAAAGAACCGCGGCCTTGCGGCACTCCGGATAGCCCAGGACGGTTGGTACACGCAAGCCAAGCGTCGTGGCCGCAGTTTGCCAAACTGCGCGGTGAAGATGGACAGGTCACCATCGAAGTGTTTGTCCGCTCGGACGGCGGCGTCGGGTCGACGCGGGTTTGGAGTTCCTCCGGTTACAAGGACCTTGACGACGAGGCGATTCGATCCGCCGTCACCTCGAAATTCGAAGCGCCGACGTTTCGCTGCAGGCGCGTCTTCGGTACCTACAAATTCTACGTTCAATTTTTCGTCGCTTAAGGCGAGTAGGTCGTAATCGTCTGGCGCAGGGTGCGGCCTTCTGAAAAGAGCCACTGACCGCGAACGCGGCGCCAAACGTCTTGCTCATCGTCGCGTTGGGCGAACCGTAGACGGCGGGCGCCAGCCGGGTAACTTCCTGCGGCGGTGAGCACGGCCGTCGCGATAGCGCGCGCACGGTCGCCGGCGAGGTGCACAAAATGCACCCGTGCAGCAACGACGACGCCTCCAGCGTTCTTGAACGATCGGCCGCCCGCGTCCATTTGATCCAGCGTGCGGACCTCACCATCGATCTCGATGAACCGCGCGTCTGCCGTGGCAAACGGACGAAGCAATTCCCAGCGGTTATCTCGCCACGCCCGGTCGATCGTCCGGTAATGTGCCGCGATGCCGCGCGAAGTGGCGCGCGACAACGTCGAACGACGGAGCACCGCCGGCGTGGCGCCGAACTGTGTGATCGCTTCACTGAAGACGACGCTCCGAGTAAGCTGCCAGCGCTGCCGCATGTTGCGCCAAGAATCGACGACGCCGTTTTCCTGTAACATGTGCTGCGGCGGACGGCCCGGCCGAGGCACGAATACGTCGAGCGCCACATGCAAGGTAACGACACGGCCGGAACCGCGCACCGTGACGCGGTCGATATGTAGCCTCGCCTGGGTGATGCGGCCACCCTGGCGCGCGAACGTCTTCCCGCCGCGCTCTAGTTCGGCGATGGTTTTCGGTGTACCGTCGATTCCGACGAAGCGGTATCCGGGTGCGGCGATGTCGTTCAAAAGCGACCAGCGATTCGAGCGATAGGCGAGCTCGATGACGCGGTAATGCCGGGAAAAGTCTGGGCGCGGCTTCCTGGCAGCTTCCAGTGGCGCGAGGCAACACACCATGAGGACCATCGCCAGCGGTGCGCAGACTCGTCGGCTCAAGCCGGCCCTCCGATCGTTCCTAAGGACATGGCGCTAGGTTGGGGACCTTCCTCGCTATTACCCGCGAACGGGTGGGGCACCGCGAACGGGTCGTGACCATCCGGCCGCTAAGTAACGAACCCAGGGGATGATGGTGGAATCGGCAGACACAGCAGACTTAGACAAGTGAGCCGGCCGAGCGGAAACGGCGGCCGGGATGCGCTCAAATTCGGTGAACTCTTCGCGGTCGAACACCGCATGACGACGCCGAGCCAAGTCAGTGCGTTTCAGGCGCTGAAAGGTGTAGAGACTGGACGGGCGCGGCCTACGTGAGATTCATACGGCTAAGGCACAGTCCAGACCACAAACGTCAAGAAGCGGTGGCGAAAGCCATAGTGGTACGAAAATCTGCAGCCCGAAAGGGCGTCCGAGTTCGAGTCTCGGTCATCCCATAACCCCTCGTTGGATTTCAGCGTGGCACGATGCCGTCGTTGTTGTCGGTGAAGGACAGGAGGTAGCCGAGGAGCAGGTCGTTGGCCTGGAGCGTTACGGAGCGCACATCGAGCGCGCGTAGCACTTCGGAAAGAATGATCGTTCCGGCCGGCAAGATATCGGCTCGCTGCGGGAGCATGCCGCGCAGTTCGCGGCGCGCAGCCAGATCGAGCGAGAGCATGTGCTCCAACACTGCATTCAAATCTTCGCGTGCGAGCGAACGCCCGCTGACGGAGTCAACATCCGAGGCGAAAGCAATGGCACCAACGGTGAGCGGAGTACCACCAACTGCCAAGGCTTCACGCACCGGGCGGTACTCAGCGAACTGTGCGGCCAGCGCTCGTGCCTCTGAGCGCGCGCGCGTTGCGGCCTCCGCTGCTTGCTGCCTTGGGGCGGATCCCATCAGCTCAGGATGTCGCTCGGCGAGTCGCACTGCACCGATTTCCAATGAACTCGCGTCTTCGAGCGCGCCCGCTCGGCCGATGGCACACTCGGTGCTTCCTCCGCCGACGTCGATCACCGCAACGCGGCCTCGATCTGTCTGCGCACTCGAGTGCGCACCGTAGGTCGCACCGATGAACGAGGCCGTCGCTTCCGACTTGCCGTCGAGGATTGCCAGGGATGACCCAATGAGGTCGGCGACCTGCCGCATGAACGGTTCAGCGTTGGAGGCGCGCCGCATTGCGCTGGTGGCAATACCCCAGACGCGTGCGCGTCGGTCCCCGACGGTTTGCATGAACGTCGCGATTGCGTCAAGCGTGCGGCGCATCGGCTCGGCGCCCAATTCGCCCCGCTCGCGCAACCCTTCACCCAACCGGGTCCCGATGGAGCCCCGTTCCACGATCTCGACGTCGCCATCGTGCCGATCTCGCACGACGAGAAGCCGCGTCGTGTTCGTGCCGAGCGAGATCACGGCACGAAAAGGGGTCTGCGGAGGTTCAGTGCGCTTCATGCCCTAACGTGCATCCACTCTGGTGCCGCCGTTGCTTCGTGCGTCATGCCCTGTGACCCAATTGTTTCCCTCGCTACGCTTCTGCGCCGCGATGGCACTCACGATCGCACAATTCGGCTGCTCCGGCGGCGCTTCGACAAGCCCACCGGTTACGACGCTTAGCTCACCTCCGCCGCCTCTGCTCGTCGTAGGCGATGGATTCGATGCACTCTTCGGCTATCGGCTTGGCGCCGCTCAACCGACGTTCGCTCAGAAGCTCGCCGTGCCCAACGCTACCTACCTTGCGGGCGGACGAGGTACCGTTGCGGCCCTGGGGGGAAGCGCCATCAACGTGGTGTTCGCCCAGAGCTTTCTCGGCGGCGCGACGTATGGTGCGCGAATCCCGTACGGCCGGTCCGGCGTCTCGGATACAAGCGGCATTGCGCTCGACCCGTCGGGAAACGTTTACGCAACGAACGTTTTCGGCTACGCAATCTTCGCCGGAGTGCAAGGAACGACGCAGCCATTCGCTTCGGTTCGCGTGATTCCGCAGCAAGAGTTGGGGCTCGTGAGCTTTGGCGGGCTCGCCGTCGATCCCAAGGGCGATGTCGCCGTCGGCGAGGTCTACCACAACTTCTCGGAGACGCTGACGTGGCTTTCCGAATTCTCGCCGCTTTCGCGCGGAGCGCGGCAGCTCGGAACCTTTGCCGGCATCGCCGGTAGCCTTCCGTTCGCCTTCGACGACGCCGGACGGCTCTTCATCGGAAACGGTGAGACGCTCGTTGCGCTCGCACTGACATTTCCAAGCGGCGTGCAGACGCTCGCCTCGACGAATTTTCCACTCGGGCCCGCAAGCGTCGCCGTCGACAGCAACGACAATGCTTTTGTCCTTTCCGGTCTGCCGTCTAAGGAACGGATCCTCGCCTATCACTTTGGCGCTTCAGGCTTGCAGCCGTCGTGGTCCATCGCGGCGCCTCCGGGAGCACAGACGCTGGCGGTGTCGCGCTAGGCGTCAGTAGCGTTTGGAAGCGGCTGCTTCGCGCGTGCGCTGTATGCGTTGCAAGGAACGATCGTAGTCTTCTAGCGCCAGGCCCGCGTACAGCGTATCGATGATCGAAAGCTGAGCGATTCGGCTCGACATCGAGTCGCTGCCAAAGGCAGTCTCTTTAGCGGCGGTGAACAGCTTGACGTCGCAGACTTTCGTGATGGGCGACGTCGCGCGGTGCGTGATACAGATCGTCGTCGCCCCATTGCTATGCGCCTTCTGCAACGCATCGCAAACGTCGCGCGCGGTTCCCGTGTGGCTGATGCCAAGCGCGACGTCGCCGCTCCCGAGTAGGGCGGACGACATCGCCATGAGGTCGGCATCATTCAACCATACGCAGTTAATACCGTGCTTCATGAATTTATGGTACGCGTCGAGCGCGAGTGGCGCGCTTCCGCCTACACCGTAAATCTCGACTCGGCGTGCCTTCCCGATCGCGCTCACCGCTCGGCGCAGTTCCTCATCGCCCAGCACCTCGATCGTATCGCGGAGAGCTTGTGCGTTGGCTTGAAAGACCTTGGTCTTCAGCTCTACCACCGAGTCGCCCGGTTCG
>JAFAXE010000215.1 GCA_019241305.1 Vulcanimicrobiota bacterium | reverse complement strand
GCGCGAAACCGCCTCTGGACTGCGTGGCTACGGAATTCGCTGCCGGCGGCGCTCGGGTACTCGTTGCGCGTCGCGGCGAGAGCGCTCAAAGATCCGGACCTGCGGCGGGCTCTCAGCGAAGCGCTCCGCGGATTGGGGTGGATCTTGCGCGAACGCCGACCAATGCCGCGCGTCATCGAACGGCGGTACGCCGTCATCAGCGAAGTGTGACCTTCGCGTACCCGTGGCCGCCGTCGCTGGTCGCGGGGAAAGCGTTGCGGTTGTTCGTCTCGAGTACGGATCGGCACGTTGCGATTCGAATCGTGTGCGTAAGCGGACCATCGGTCTGGTCAACGACTCTCACGGTGCCGGGCGATGACGCGCCTTCGGGTGCGCCAGACTCGCGCTGGGAATGGCCCGCAAGAGATATCCCGATTCCCGAGACCGCCACGCCCGGCGCGTATCTCGCGTTCCACGATGCTGACGATGGCCGTGGTGCACCTCCTGTCGATGCGCGCTCCGCTGCCGCGCTTTTCGTCGTGCGTCCGCGGAGCGCCGAGGCAAAGATCGGTTATGTATTACCGCTGTTCACGTATCACGCGTATACGGTCGCGACGCACGATCCGGGAAACGGCAGCGACGCCGGCCAGGGGCTCTATACCGGCGCGCGCGCGGTTACCCTCGCGCGGCCCGGGGGCGGGATCGGTGCACACATTTGGGACGAGGCCAACGTCGACGTCTACGATCTTCGCTCGCGGCGTCAGACCTATGCGCATTGGGACGCGAAGGCGCTCGATTGGCTCAGGAGGCGAAACGTCGCTGCCGAGGTTCTCACCGACTGGGAGATTCACACCGGCACTGCCAGCCTCAGCGACTACCGTTTGCTGCTCTTCTTTGGGCATCACGAATATTGGTCCGATGCGATGCGTATGGCGGTGACGCGTTTCATTGAAGCCGGTGGCAACGTCGCGTTCTTTTGCGGCAACACATGCTGGTTTCGCATTGCCTACGATCCCATCGCTCGAAGCATCCGTCGCCTCGGGCGCTGGGTGGACTTGCCTGAGGACGGTTTGACAGGATTGAGTTACGCATTCGGCGGCGCAAAATGGATTGGCGAGCGGCCCGCGACCGGATACGTGGTGCATGCGCCGGAGCACTGGATTTTCGATGGTTGCGGCTTCATCCGCGGCGACGCATTCGGCAGCGAGAGCCGGCTTGCGGGATACGAGTGCGATGGTCTCGCCGGCGACCCGAGCGCGCGCGGCGTTCCAGCGACCATCGAGCGTCTTGCTGAAGCCGACCTGTCCACCTGGGACGTCGGCGACGGCTCCGGAGAACTTTCGGCGACTGCGCGCTCGACGATGGTCGCGTACGAACGTGGCGGTACCGTGGTGAACTGCGGGACGGCAGACTGGGCCCGGCTCCTTGACGTCGACGCTACCGTGCAACGGATTACCGAGAATGTTCTTGTGCGGCTGGGCGAGCGGAACAGGACGCTTTTTGGGTAGATTGCTCAGCGCACAACCGAAGGAGGTGCCCATGAAACCTCTCCTCATCGGCGCTGCGGCACTCGCCGTATCGCTTACCGCCTCCGCCGGCGCTCAAACGGCTGCGCCGATGCCGAAGGCGAACATGCCGAGCCAAGTGACGGTCACGATGGCGGCTCAGAACAACTCCAATGAAAGAGGGACCGCGGTGCTTTCCCAGACGGATAAGGGGCTCGTCGTCACGCTGTCGCTGACTCCCGCACCCTCCGCAGCACAGCCGGCGCACATTCACGAAGGGACCTGCGCAAAGCTGAACCCTGCACCCGCTTATCCGTTGAAAAACGTGACCGCTGGAACGACCCAAAGCGGTTCGGCCGCTGGGACGTCGACGACGACGCTCACGAACGTTACGCTCGACAAGCTGACGAAGGGCGACTACGCGATCAACGTGCACAAGTCGGCGTCAGACCTGAAGACCTACGTCTCGTGCGGTGATATCAAACTGGCAAACCCGAGCGGCACGACACAATAGCGTTACCGTAGGGCGTCCTTCGACTACGCGATGAGCACTTTCGTGCTCACCGCTCCGCTCAGGATGACACCGGGGATGGCCCGCGCAGTGCATTTTCAGTTCGGAGTGCACTGCGTTCGCCTCGTGTCGCTGCGCTCAGGATGACACCCTCGTTCATTCGCTTTCGTGTGGCTGCTCACGGCCTTGGTTCAGTAAGTGAGGCGGTGTGGTGGAACGGCGTCGAGAAGCGGCAGCGCCTCGGCGACGGCGGCCGGTATACGTGAGTCTTCGATAAAGGCGGCGCGCTCTACGAGACGCAACGCCTCCATCGCCGAGGGCTGCTCCAGTTGCAGCCCTCGAGCGGCGAGTTCTCCAAACGTTTCATCGGCACGCGCACCGACGTGGTCGCGAAGCAATGTGCGCACGGTACGAACGCTCTCTCGCGTGGGGTGCGCGCGCAGCGCGTCGAGCGCGGAGTTCCAGCGTGTGGCGCGACCATCGGCTGCGACATCCGGCGGGATTGCAAACGCGGGCGAGACGGGTTGCTGCTTCCTCCGTCGGGTCAGTGCGAGCCATGCGAGAAGTCCGGCGCCGAGAGCGAGCAAGATGACAACAACAGTGCCGATCGCGCGGCCAACACTCCGCCACAGTGCGCCGGCGCCGACGCGACCGAGCAACGAAGCCCCGGTGACCGTCACGCGAACCGAATTGGCAGCATAACGCAGCGGGTGACCGCTCCGCACGTCCAGCGCATCAAGGGTTGGCGGCGCAATGGTGTAAACGCCCGCCGCGCTCGCGGTAACTGTCAGCGTCTCGGTACACTCAGTCGTGTGGAGAACTTGTACGCAACGGCGCTCATCACCCAAGACGTCGAAGCCGGTGAGATCCGGAAGCGTGACGTTATCGAGCTGGGCGACGTGCTCGCCGAGGGCGACGCGTAGGACGAGCCGCAACGGTTCCCCCGTCCGGACGCGGTCCGGGTGCGCGGAAAAGTCCATGGAACGCACGTGCAAACGCGCCAACGTCTGGGCCGACGCAACCGACGATGCAACGACGAGCGCGGTCAGCGTTGCAAGGGTACGGTTTCGAGCCATTCGGCAAAAAGATAGCGCGCGTCGAAAGGCCCCGGCGACGCCTCCGGATGGAACTGCACGCCGACGATCGGCAAGCGTCGATGACGAAACCCTTCGTTCGTGCCGTCATTCAGATTGATGAGCGTCGGCTCGAGCTCGGAAGGGAGACTGGCCCCGTCGACCGCGTAGCCATGGTTGTGCGCCGTTACCAGCACGCTTCCGCTCCGCACGACCTTTACGGGCTGGTTTCCGCCGCGGTGTCCATACGGCAGTTTGTACGTCGCCGCGCCGCACGCGAGCGCGAGCAATTGGTGTCCGAGGCAGACACCGAACATCGGAATTTCGCCGAGCAAGCTGCGCAGGACATCGATGGTCGCTGGAACGTCGGTCGGATCGCCGGGACCCGGGGAAATCACGATCCCGTCCGGGTTCAAGTCGCGGATTTCGTCGGCGGCGGCGTCGTACGGAAGAATCGTAAGCCGTGCCTGCAGGCCAGCGAAGTTACGGAGGATCGCATTCTTGACGCCGCAGTCCAGCACAACGATGTGCGGGCCATCGGCGGGCAACGTGGTCGCGGACTGCGTTGCGACCTCGGCGACGAGTCCTACGGTCGTGCGAAGTCGCGCGTACTCGGCAAGCGCCGCATCTGCGCGGTCCAGCGCTGCAGTGCCAATCGCCAGTGCACCTGCAATGGTCCCGTGTTCGCGCAGCGTGATGGTGAGGCTGCGCGTATCGACACCATCGAGCGCTGGAACCCGCTCGGCGCGAAGCCACGTGGCGAGGTCGCTGCGCAGCGCATAGTGCGAAGGATTCGGTGCGAGGCGCTTCATGACGGCGCCGGCAATGCATGCATGCGGATGTTGTGCCGCTTCGCCGCTCACGCCGTAGTTGCCGATCATGGGGTAGGTGAACGTCAAAAGCTGACCCGCATATGAGGGGTCGGTCAACGCTTCTTCGTACCCCGTCATCCCGGTGTAGAATACCGCCTCCCCGAGCGCCAGCGCGTCGTCGCCGACTCCTCTCCCATCGAAACGCGACCCGTCCGCGAGCAGCAGCGCGCCGTCACTCATTGCAGCCACGCTTCGTTCGCCGGGTGTGTCGTTCCATCTCACGCAACCCAAGTGCGGTTCGGCGGGGCGACATTCCGACGGGCGCTCGGCACCGACCGACATTGCGCTTCGGAACCGCTCGTCGCTCGCCATCGTGGCTCGCTCCTACTTGGCCGCTCGCCGCTCTCGCCGTCCATGGCTCCGCGGCTCGAACGGAGGCATTCCTCAGCACAAACGTCGGTCGCCGCCTCGCTTTCAGAAAACAGGGCCGAGCGTGAGGACGCGCTCGACGCATAAATGAAACTGCGGTGCGTGGCGGTGCGTTGTGCTGGTTAGCGATGGCTGGACGCGGCTTGGTGATGGCGTTGCTGGCGCCGCTCGGAGCGACGCTACTTCTGGCGTTGTCGCCGGTGGGCCAGCCTTCGCATGGCCGGGTGACGGCTTTCTGGAGTCCCATTCATGCGACCGTTCTCTCGGTCGACCGCCAACACAAGACCTTGACGATCCGCTATGAAGCACTTGAGACGGTGCCGGCGGGAGTCCGTATCTGCGCGGTCCGCGAGGTGAAGAGCTTGGCGCATCTTCGCGCCGGCCAACTCATCGAGGCGCGCGCAGAGACCAGTCATGCGCAGTGGCTCCTCGACGACATTCACATCGTTGGACGCGCCGGTTCCAACGAAAGCGCGCAGCGGATGGCCTCGCAGACCGCACGACTCTAAAACTTCAGGCGGTTTCGGGTTCCTCGTGACCTTCGTCGCGCGCTTCGCTTGCGGTTGGTAACGCGCTGCGCACGATGTCGGCGCGGCGTAAATCTAGGCGGGCTTCGCGTTCGAGCTGGCGCGCGCGTTGAAGTAGGCCCCGCGCGCGCATCGTACTTGCGAGCCTGAGGCTCATGTCGCGGTGCTCTTCGAGCGCACGGATCGCCATCCACATCGCGTCTTCCAGCGAGTCACGCTGGTGTTGATGCAGTGCCAGCGGCGTGTACGCGTGGCCGGTGCGGCACCGAAAACGATCGATATCGCCGTCCTTGATGTGCCACAAGACACCGCTGCAATCCGGACAGGCGAACGGTGAAGGATTGTCGCGTTCAGAGAGTGCGGTGACGCTGCGAGTCTCGAGCGGCGCCCGTCGCGCAAATTCGACCAATGCGGCGGCCATCTCGTCGATGCCCGCTACGACGTCGACGCTGATATCGGCGAGCGCATTGCGCGGCATATCGCCGAAAAGCGCTTCACGTGGATCCTGCACCATGGTCATCCCGCCATGTCGCTGGATTTCTGCCAGGCCTGCGCTCCCATCGTCGAGCAGGCCGGAAAGCAGGACTCCGGCGACACGCGGTCCATACGCACACGCCGCGCTACGAAATAAAACGTCGATCGCTGGACGAGAATTGTTCTCTTTCGGTCCCGGATCGAGTTGAAAGGTACCGTCGTTCACGCGCAGGTGTACGTTAGCGGGAGCGACGACGATCTGAGCAGCACGAACCGGTTCGCCGTCGCGCGCATGCGTCACCGGCAGCGGCGAATCCTTACTCAGCACGCGGGGCAGACGTTCATCCTCTTCAATCGGTTGGCGATGCACCACGATGGCTACCGACGCCGGCAGGTCCGCCGGCAGGGTAGGGGTTAGCTGGCGAAGCGCCTCGATACCGCCGGCAGAGGCCCCGATGACGATCAGCGGCGTGCCGGGCATTGGCCTGCGCCTTGTCGAAGTCCCATGAGGCTGGTCTTATTCCCGGGGGGCATGAGCGTAACCGAAATCGAGGACACCAAGAAGCCACTTCTGGTCGTCACAGGTTCGTCGGCCGGTGGCATCGACGCGCTCAACCGCTTTGCGGCGGGGCTACCGAACGAGCTTTTCGGCTCCGTGGTCATTGGTCAGCACCTTGCGCCATCGCATGAAAGTCACTTGGCCAACATCATCGGCCAGCGCAGTCCCCTGCCGATCAAAGTCGTGGAATCGCGCGAGACGCTCGAGCCCAGTACGGTGTACGTTATCCCCCCGAATCGCGACGTACAGATCGCCGATGGGATGGTACGCGTGTTCGAAGGACAGCGTGCGGGACCGAAGCCGTCGATCGACCAGCTCTTCGAAAGCGCCGCTGAATCGTACCGCGATCGCGTCGTCGCGATCATCCTCTCCGGCTTGGGAAGCGACGGACTCGCCGGCGCGCGGGTCGTCAAAGAGCAAGGCGGAACCGTCATCATCCAAGACCCGGCGACCGCCTCCCATCCCTCGATGCCGCTGGCCATTCCCCCAACGCTCGTCGATCTGTCGGCTGCGCCCGAGCATATCGGTAGCGTGCTTGCAGAACTGGTTCGCGGCGCTGCGTCGCCGGAGGCAGCGTCGGAGCAGAAAACGCTGCGCCAACTGCTCACGCAGCTGCGCGATCGCACCGGCATCGATTTCCAGCAATACAAAACGCCGACCATTATGCGGCGACTCTCCCGTTTGATGGTCGCTACGGGCGTCGACTCCCTTGCCGACTACGTCCGTTACCTGCAAGCGCACCCCGAAGCGTATCAGCGACTCGCTAGCGCCTTTCTCATCAAAGTCACGGAATTTTTCCGGGATGGCGCGCTGTTCGAGTGGGTGCGAGACAACGTGCTACCGCAGCTCATTTCGGAGGCTGCCGCCGGGAGCGGCGAGGTCCGCATCTGGTCAGCGGGCGCTTCGACAGGTGAGGAAGCGTACTCCCTGGCGATGTTGTGCGCGGATTTGATGAGAGAGGATGTGGAACGGGTTAACATACGGATCTTCGCGACGGATATCGACGACGAGGCGATCGCCTTCGCGCGGCGCGGCGTATATTCCAAAGAAGCGCTACGGCACATTCCACCGACCTGGGTCGAGCGCTACTTCACACGGGACGGCGATACGTATGAGGTCACGAACCGCATTCGCAACATGACCGTGTTCGGGCAGCACGACCTCGGCCAGCGGGCGCCCTTCCCGCGCATCGACCTCTGCATGTGCCGCAACGTGCTCATCTATTTCACGCGCGAGCTCCAACAGCGCGCGCTGCAGCTGTTTGCGTTCTCACTGCGGCGTGGGGGCTACCTCGTGCTGGGCAAAGCCGAGTCGACGAGTCCCCTGCCGGACTACTTTCGTGCCGCTAACCCGTCGCTGCGCGTTTATCAGCGGCACGGCGAGCGCGTTCTGATTCCCCCGAAACGGTTGCGCGACGCGACGCCCCCGCTTGCCGAGATGCGTAGCGGCGGTAAAACGCCCGGCGTGTTTCCGCCGGCTCAACTGCCGCGCGAAGGGAGGCCCGGTCCCAACGAGATCATGGGCGGCATCATGGCGAACGCCACGACCGGCTTGGTCGTCGTAGACCGTCGCTACGATATTGTGAGTATCAACGCGGCGGCGCGGGCGCTCCTCCAGATTCATGGCATCGGGATCGGCGAAGATCTCATCCATCTCACCACGGCGGTCGACACCGTTCAACTGCGTAACCTCGTGGATGTCGCTTTCCGAAACGAGGCTGAGACGGCGGTCGAGTTTTCTTCGAAGGACGGCGACGGGGTAGAGCGTTGGCTGCAGATTTCCTGCCACCGCGGGTACCAGGGAGGCTCGCGCGCCGAACTGGTGGGCCTCGTGATCAGCGACGTTACCCCGGTGGTCGGGGAACGCAAGCGGCTGGAGATACAAAAGGAGGAGCAGCAGCGACAGCTCGAGGCGGTCTCGGCTCGCATGAAGGAATTGGCGGAACGCCAGAAGTCGCTGCTGAGCGCCAATGACGAGTTGACGAGTGCCAACAACGAGCTACGGAGCACCAACGAGCAACTGCTGATCGGCGCTGAAGAGGTGGCCTCATCGAATGAAGAGATCGAGACGCTCAACGAGGAGATGCAGGCCACCAACGAAGAGCTGGAAACGCTGAACGAAGAGCTCCAAGCCACGGTCGAAGAGTTGAATACCACCAACGACGAACTCGAATCGAGAAGCGCGGAACTCGAGCGAGTCGCCCTCGCTCGCGAAGCGACGCTGTATCAGATGAACGCCGAGCGCGACGCGATGTCGCGTGCGCTCGAGGAGTTTGCCGGCCCGGTCGCAATCTTCGACGAGTCTGGATTACGGTTGTACGTGAGCGCAGCACTCGAAGGCCGTCTCCCTGAAGAAGGCGACTGGTGGCGACAAGGTGGGACAATTACGATGTCCCATGGGGATGGTCAGCTGGAGGCAACCCCGCGCCGCCTTGCAACCGAGCCGCCGATGATTCTCGTTTCATTTCGTCCGCTGGGATAGTGGGCGGGCTTCAACGATTGGGACGCTGAAAAACGCTACAGCCGGCCGGAGGGCCGGGCTTCCGCCATGCTAGCCACGTATCTGCAATACGTAAACCGGGCAGGTGTTCCGGTCGTGCTGCGACACGCACGGTCAGGCCAAATTTACCCCAATGCTGAAGGGCGGCGGCTGATCGACGAGCCGCAAAAGCGCGGCGCACTCACGGCGCTGATGGACCAAGCGGAAGTGACGCTCGAGGCCATCGAGCGGGAAATAAACGGAGAATCGTTCGTCGGCATCCCGCTGCTCGACGAGGCCGAACGTTGCGAAGCCATCTTGGCGGTGGCCGGCTCCTTGCAGCGTGTTCCAATCGTGATGCAGGATCTGCTATCAGGGATGCGCCGCCTTTCGACGATGTTGCATGTGCTGCCGAACGCGGTGTTGACCGCCCGTGTCAACGGGCGCTTCGACTATGCGAACCGCCGCTGGTACGAAAAGACCGCTGCGGGAAGCGAGCGGCCCATCGATGAGAGCATCCAGCATGCCGTCGCGCCTGAAGACCGCGGTAGTTTTCGGTTGGAGTGGACTACCGGCGTTGCGCGGGGGGAGCCGTTCAACTTTCGCTTTCGGCTGACGACGCGTGAGGGATGGCGCTGGCACGAAGCACGCGCCACACCGTGGCTCAGTCACGGCCACAGGATCAAATGGGTTGTCTCGCTCATCGACGTGCACGAAACCGTGCTCGCGCAGGAAGCTTCGCGGCGGTCCGAGCGCACGCTACGGCTTTCGGCGGAGGCGGGGCGCGTGCTCGCTGATCGCGCGGAGCCACGGGATATGGCTCAACGCCTGGCGGCGCTCGTTGGTCGAGAGCTCGACGCAGCGTGCCTCGTGGAATTTCCCGATCCCGAATCGCGGCGGATCGTCTCCGTCTCCTTCGGCAGTGCGAATTTTGGCAACATTCGCGACCGCGTGGCACAAAACGGTGCGGCGTGTACGCTGGAACGCCCCCATGCGGTGCAGCCGGATGCGCGCTCCGTTGTGGGGATACCGCTTCGGGTCCCAGGCTTCGAAGATTCTGGACTCCCTGACGGTATCGCCATTCTGGCGCGCGTCGCGCCGCAGCCGCCACTGACGCGGGCCGAGCACGCCGTTTTCGAAGACCTGGTGCTGCGCACGGCTGCTGCGCTGGGACAACGGCTCATCGCGCGTCGCAATCGTCAAACGGCCGAACGCCTGCAACGCGCGATGCTACCGGTCGCCTTACCGGACGTGCCGGGAATACATCTGGACGCTGCGTATGAAGCGGCCGGACACGAAGCGCTCGTCGGCGGCGACTGGTACGATGCCTTCGTGCTTCGCGACGGTTCGCTGGCTATCGCGATCGGCGACGTCGCGGGACACGGAATCGACGCGGCTATCGTGATGAGCCGGCTGCGCCAAAGCATGCGCGTTGCGGCGGTCGAGTACCGTGAGCCTTCCTTGGTGTTGCGCATAGCAAATACCACGTCGAACCTCGACCCGGCCCCGATCGCCACGACGTTCTTTGGGATTTTCGACCCCGGGACGCTGCAGATGCGCTACGCCAACGCGGGACATCCGCCGCCGCTGCTCGTGAGCGCGGGGGGAAACATCCAGCGCTTACCTGCTACGGCTCCGCCGCTCGGCTCTCAAGAGGACCTCGACTGCGACACCGCCACCGTCTCGTTGCCGAGCAGCGGCGCCCTCGTGTTGTATACCGACGCGCTGATCGAAGGCGGCCGCGATATCTTGAGCGGTGAGCGCCGGCTCGACGAAAGCATTGCCGCCTGGGCCCGCGGCGGCTTCCGCGAGAGTGCCGAGCAGGTTCAGAAAGGATTGCTTCCCGAGCGGCCGCCGCCGGATGACGCCGCGATCTTGTTGCTACGCCTGCATGCGGTGGGAGAGCTCAATTTGACGTTCGCGGCGACGCCGCAGGACGCGCACCGCGCCAGGCTGGCCGTCGAACAATTCGTGGAAAGGTCTGCAGTCGACAAGGACCGCGCGTTCGACTTCGTGGTCGCACTCGGCGAAGCGCTGGCGAACAGCGTGCGGCACGCCTACAACGGTTCGCACGGCGTCGTGCGGATTTCCGTACTACGCGAACCTGCCGGCCTGCGCGGAATCGTTGCGGACAAGGGACGCTGGCGCGAACCGAGCCACGACTCCGATGAAGGCGGACGGGGACTCGTGATGATGCGGGCGTTGTGCGATTCCGTCGCAATACAGGGCAGTGACGCCGGCACGAACGTCGTCTTGTTCGCGGGGACGCAGCAGTCCGGTGCGGCGACGACTTCCAGAGCGGCGTTGCACGTAGCAAACAGGCAGTAATGACGGTTCCCTACGTCGTGCGCGGGGCTTTCCGATCGCGAGTCCGTGGCGAGCGAACCTCAAGGACGTTGTTCGGCCCATCGAGACGCAACTCGAGTTGGTTCAAGATGTCGCGGCCTAAAATCGTGACCCATCCAATCTCGAGCATATCGATGTTCCAGGCACCCACCGCGGTTTCGATGCGGACCGCCCACGTAAAAGCCTTCTCCAGCCGCCCGTCGACTCCGGAAAACGGCGTTTGTCCCCGAAGCGGTAGGGCGAGTTGGCGTACAATCCCACAACGAATGACGCTGAAGTCCGCGCCCGTGTCGACGAGCGCTACCTCAGCAATGCGCGCGTTCGCACCGCTTTCAGGCGATGATAGGAGGACGTCGAGGACCGGAGCCGGGGGTTCATAGCGTTCCGCATCATACGACCGCTTCACGATACTTTCCGTGGTGATCGAAAACGTGCCGGCGTACCGGCCGGCGGGGCAAGCTTTGGCACGAAAACGGACCGCTCACCGAAACGAGCTCGCAAGCGTTTCATCAAAGCGTCAAGGTCGGCATCATGATCCACCATTTTGGCGCCGACGATGGCGAGGTTCGTACCTCTTCGGAGGCGCGGGTCGGCGAGGAGATCCGAACGGTGTTCGTTGTACCAGGCCACGTCGTCAGCGAGGTCTTGGGGGACGGTAGGCGGCCGAGCCATCGCTGGACTCTCACGCAACAGCGCTGACTGTACGGCTTCGGCGATGAACTGCGTCAGCGTCATTTCGCGTTGCGCCGCCGCCTTTTTCGCCGCGCGTGCGAGCTGCCGCGGAAAACCGCGCAAGCCGAGTTGGGTGTAGTTGTCCATGTCTAGCGCAGTATAGCATGCTAGCGTAACGCTAGCAACGAGTGTCCGCTCCGGTTGGGTAGTGTAACCACGGTGAGGGCTCTACAGAGAGGGAAAATGGCTACGGTTGCTCTGCTGGTGGTTTCGAATATCTTCATGACGATCGCGTGGTACGGCCATCTCAAGGACATGAAACGTCCGCTGCTGGCGGCGATCGTGCTCAGTTGGGGGATCGCGTTCTTCGAGTACCTCTTTCAGGTACCGGCGAACCGCATCGGCTATGGCAAGTTCAGCCTGACGCAACTCAAAATCATTCAGGAATGCGTCACGCTATGCGTCTTCACGTTGTACGCGTTCATCGTGTTCCACCAACGCCTCCAATGGAACTATCTCGTTGCGTACCTGTTCATCGTGGGCGCGGTGTACTTCGCATTCCGGTTCTAGCGACGCCTAAGGGATGAGCTCCCAGGTGTCGTTGTACAACAGCCCCCGGCTGTAGAGCGTGCCGCCGAACAACACGATCCGGCCGAGCGCGGTGTCGTACGCCATGCGCACCGACTCACGGGCGGAGGGCGACTTGCTCGGCACAAGCTGCGTCCACGTCGTGCCGTTCCACGCCCACGTGTCCGCAAGGTCGACGCCGCCGTTTCCGCCGCCGAACTTTAGCACCGCATCGAGCTTCGGCTCATACGCGGACGCAGGGTCGTAAACCGTCGGCGGTTGACTCGGTGGGTTCTCCGCGGTCCATTGCGTTCCGTCCCACATCCAGGTATTGTCCGGGTTAACGTCGGCGAGTCCGCCGAAGAGCACGGTCCAGCGCGCGCGCAAGTTCGTCGCGCATACCATAAAACTGCGGGCGGACGGCGCGACCGGTGTCTGCAGCTGCTGCCACGTGTTTCCCCGCCAGCGCCAGGTCTCCAAATGGTAAAACTGGCCATCGTATCCGCCGAACAGGTCGGCGCGCCGGTCCAGCGGATCGGTGAACAAGGCTGGACCAGTTAAGCCGCCCGGTGAGGACTTCGGGTGCGCCTGGGTCCACTGTCCGGTCGCACCGTCCCACAGCCAGGTGTCAGCGAGAAACTGTTGACCGTTGTAGCCCCCGAAGAGCACCAGCGTCTTCGTCTTCCAGTCGTAGATCATATTGCTGCCGGCGCGTGGCGACGGTGCCGTGCTCGGAGCTTGTTTCGCCCATGTCGTTCCATCGAACGTCCAGGTATCGTTGAAATAGCCGTGCGCTCCATAACCGCCGAAAACCACGACCTTCCGGCTCACCTCGTCGTACGCTAAGGCGAAGCCCGCGCGCTTTGCCGGCGGGTTCATCACCGCAACCTTCTTCCACGTTGGTGCACGCAAGAAGCGCACGAACGCGTCGGCCGGGAACATGGTAGTTGCCACGCTCAGCAGGACGAGCGCACACGCGACCGCCGCGGGAAAATTAAACGCACGGTTTCTCATGTCGAGTGGCTGCGTTTGGGTGGCATGTGCGGTGCTCCTGCGCGACGTCACAAGGCCAGGGCGGCGAACCAATAAATGGCAACCGCAGTTCTCAGGATCATACCGGTGTGCGGGCGGCGAGGCGGCCGCGGTACATCAGGAGGTTTCCTGCTACCACGGTCGCGATCGGCCGGCGCGGAAACGTCCAACCGTCAAAGGGCGTGTTTTTGCCAAGCGATTGAAAGCGCGAAACATCGGCGGTCCAGCGCTCCTCAGCGAACACCGTTACGTCGCCCAGCGAGCCGACGCGTAACGTCCCGCCCGGGATGCCGAGAATGCGCGCGGGATTCGCCGACAACAGCGCGACGAACCGTTCCAACGGCAGATCCGGCAGTGCGAGCGCGTACGCGCCGAGCGCGACCTCGAGCCCGGAGAAACCCGGCGGCGCGTCGGCGAGCAGCCCAGCTTTCTCTTCGCGCGTGTGCGGCGCGTGATCCGTGGCGAGCACATCGATCGTGCCGTCGCGTACTGCGGCGCGCAGCGCTTCGCAATCGCGCTGACCTCGTAGCGGTGGATTGACTTTCGCATCGGCGCGGAAGTCCGTAAAGCGATGATCGTCAAGCAGCAGGTGATGGGGGGTGACCTCGCAGGTACACGCCGTCCCCCGCGAGCGCGCAAAGCGAACGAGATCGACGCTGGTCGCGGTCGAAAGATGTGCCAAATGAAACGGCTTACCGGTCTCGCCGCAAATGAGCAGGTCGCGGGCAACGATGACGTCTTCCGCGAGCCCCGGTGCCGCGCTCGCACCGAAGCGGAGTGAGGCGTCCCCTTCGTTCATGACCGCATCACCCTTGAGCGCGGGGTCCTCGCAGTGCTCGATGAAGACGCCCGGCACGTCGCGCGCATAGAGCGCGGCCTGGCGTAGAACGCGCGCGTCGGCGACGGTCGACCCGTCGTCGCTAAATGCGACCGCTCCCGCATCGTGCAAACGCCAGAACGGCGCGAGTTCCCTTCCCGCGCGGTCTTTTGTGATCGCGGCGATCGGGTACACGCGTGCCAGCGCAGCTTCGCCGGCGAGGCGGAGCACCTCCGTGATGAGCGCCGGCGTATCGAGCGGGGGCTTCGTGTTGGGCATGCAGGCCACCGAGGTGAAGCCGCCGGCGACCGCGGCGGCAGTCCCGGTCGCAATCGTTTCTTTGTGCGTTTGACCCGGCTCACGCAGATGGACGTGCATGTCGATGAACCCGGGCGCGACGATTGCATTTTCGGCGTCGACGACGCCGGTCTCACCAAAGCCCCAGTCGTCCGGCTCGAGATGCTCAGAGATTTGCGCAATCAGCCCGTTCTCGATTCGGACGTCACGCTTCGCGTCGAGGGACTGCGAGGGATCGACGACCCGCCCCCCACGGATCAACAGGTTCACGCCTGCCGACCTTCGCTACCGAGGACACGGGCACCAGCCGCTTTCACGTCCAGTGCCCGCGCCTGAGACGCCCTGCATCCCTGCTATCGTCTCGGAGAGGTCCATCCGGAGACCCCACACTAGCGTAGCGAAGACCGGTAACAGATGAAGAACACTTCGTCGTGTGCGCCCTCAAACAGCATCGTGCTGATTGAGCCGGGTGTTCCCCGGCGGTAGCGCGCTTGTCGCGAGCGCCGACTGCGCTCGGGCAAGGATCACTCTGGCCGCGTTGACATCGGCATCCTCTCGATGACCGCATCGCACGCAGGCAAACACAGCACCCTTGCGATTCCCCTTCGCCACGTTTCCGCATTCGGCACACGTGCGGCTGGTGTTCTTGGCCGGCACCTCGACGATCGTGCGAACAGCGTATTCTGCTTTCTCGCGCATCAAGGTGACCAGCATCCCCCAACCCGCATCCGCAATCGCACGGTTGAGGCCTGACTTGCTCTTGACTCCACGCCCAGGCGATTCCAGCGTCCCTCTGGCAGAGCGCAGCATGTTACGCACCCGCAGCGCCTCAATAATGATCGCGTCGTGCTCCAAGACCAACGTGCGAGAGCATTTGTGCAGGAAATCTCGCCGTGCGTTCTTCTCCCGCTCGTTGGCTCGCGCAAGCCGCAGCACCGCAGCCTGCCGCCTGGGATCCTGGCGGTTCCTGACCCGCCGGCTCGCATCGCGCTCGGTGCGCATCTCGAGTTCGCGCTGATGGCGCTCGACCGCTCCCCTGCGACGCTCAACCTGCTTTGGGTTCCCGATATGCGTACCATCGGAGAGCACTAGCAAAGAGCGGATCCCTCGATCCATCCCGACCAGCTTGCCGGTGGGAGGCTGCGGTACAGGTTCTCGCTCGCACTCGAACACCGCATACCAGCGCCCATTCTTCGTCACCACGAAAGCTCTGCCGTAGTCCGGAATCGCTCTTCCCTTACGTAGCGGTACGGTGCCAACGCTGGGAATGCGTACCTTGCGCTGACGCTCATCGAGTTTGAGTGCTCG
>JAFAXE010000182.1 GCA_019241305.1 Vulcanimicrobiota bacterium | reverse complement strand
AGTTTTCGTACCACGGCTGCCAGCGCCGGACTCACACCATCGGAGGGATCAAATTCAGGAACGGGGCTCGAGACGTGCTTCAACGCGACGGTGATCGGCGACTCGCCGCTGTACGGCAATTTGCCGGTGAGCATTTGATAGAGGACGACGCCGAGGCTGTAAAGGTCGCTGGTCTCGTGCAGTTCGTTGCCTTGCGCCTGCTCAGGAGAAAGGTAAAAGACGCTGCCCATCACCATCCCCGGCGCGGTCATCGTCATCGTCTGCGTCGTAACGGCGCGCGCGATCCCGAAATCGGAGAGCTTCACGACATCGTCCTTGGTGATGAGAATGTTCGCCGGCTTGATGTCGCGGTGCAGAATCCCTTGCCGGTGTGCGTACGCGAGCCCACGGCACACCTGTTCAGCGTAATCGATGACGACGGCTTGCGGAAGGCGCCCGTCATGCTCGATCATCTCGGCGAGCGTGGAGCCGTCCACGAGCTCCATCACGATGAAATACGTATCACCTTCGTGGCCGACATCGTAAATGCTGACGATATTCGGATAGGATAAGCGCGCGGCGGCCTCAGCTTCATGGTAAAACCGTCGCACAAAATCCGCGTCGGCGGCGAACTGGGGACGCAGGACCTTGATCGCGACACGGCGGCGCAGCACGGTATCCGTTCCGCAGTAGACCGTCGCCATGCCACCCTCACCGAGTTTGCGGTCGAGGCGGTAGCGTTCGTTGAACGTTCGCTCGGTCACGGCTTTAGGAGCGGTAGCGCTCGAGCGCGGTGCCCAGGACCCGTCGTGCAATGGGAGCAGCGACAACACCGCCGTATCCAGCGTTCTCGACGACGATCGCGACCGCCACGCGAGGCGCGTCTGCCGGTGCGAACGCGACGAACCATGCATGCGATCTTCCCGCCGGATTCGTCGCGGTCCCGGTCTTACCGGCAACCTGCACGTTCGCGAGGGCCGCCGCCGTCCCGGTTCCGCGACGCACGACGGCAATCATGAGATTGCGCACTTCGGAAGCGGTATCGGCGCCGATCGGCGTTGCCAGCGACCCGGGCGGCACGCGTGCGACGTATCCCGTTGCAGCCCGCACGCCACGCACCAGCGTCGGCCGAGGCTCGACACCCCCTGCCGCGATCGTCGAGACCACCAAAGCCATGCGAAGCGGCGTTACGGCGAGATCAGCTTGCCCAAACGCGAGTTGAGCGAGGATCGACGGCGTAACGGAGTTTCGCGCCGGCAAATGATCGATCGCCGTAGGAAGCGTGAATTCCATCGACCGGGCCAGCGCAAATCTGTCGGCGTATTCAAACCAACGCGCTGTTCCGAGCTTCAGCGCGATTTGTGCAAAGTCGACATTGCTCGACAACGCGAAAGCCCCAGTGAGATCTTCGACGCCGGTCGCTTCCCCCTCGTTATCTTCGACGACGAAAGACCCGACCTGGAGTGCGCCATTGTCTACGAACTGGTCCGAAGGGACGACGGTGCCGCTATCGAGAGCGGCCGCCGCGGTGAAGATTTTAAACGTAGAACCGGGCGGATAGAGCCCATCGGTCGCGCGATCGAGCAGCGGCGTCGCCGGATCGGAAAGGAGCGACGAAAACTCGGTATCGATGTGCTCGGGATCGAACGCCGGGACGCTGGCCAACGCCAAAACGTCTCCAGAGCGTGGGTCGAGCACGACACCGGCGGCGCGCGGATATTGGCTCAGCGCGCTAAACAGCGTATTCTGGGTCGCTGGATCGAGCGTGGTGATGACTTCTTGGCCGTGCGGTTCGGCTCGGCGGCCCCCCGCAAGCAACCCCGCGAGCTGCTCGCGTGGGTCGAGCGATGCCATGGGAGCCGCAAGCTCCGCATCAAAGGCTCGCTCGAGTCCCGAAGTCCCGTATCGAGCCGACGCATAGCCGACGGCGTGCGAAAAGACGGTCCCGTACGGATAAACGCGGCCGCGTGGTGTCGATTCTGCCAGGACGGTCCCGTCGCGGGCGACGATCGTTCCGCGGTTTCGTGCCACCAGCAGCCAACGAGGGTTGTGCGGGTTGTTCGCGATTGCCGGAGCGGCGATGGTCTGAATCCATACGTCTCGCAAGGCCAGGGCCAAAAAGAACAAGGCGAAGGCGACCCAAAGCCGGTCGATCGCGCGGTTGATCCCCACGAGCGAAATGCTACGATCTTGAAGCGGGGCGTTCTCGAAGGAGCGTCAATCCATCGACCGTGCGCACCGCCATGTACGAAGCGTCACCGCCCTCTTCGATCGCGTGATTGATGAGCCGCTGCATCGATGCGGGGCTTAGTCCTGCGACGGCGAGAACCACATCGACCGAGAGTTCGTCCAGCAGCGGGGCGGCGACGTAGGCGGCACGGGGAAGCGTTTCAAAGAGCCGCTCTTCATAAGGAACGCCGCGCCACGGGCCGCGCTTCCCGAAGACGGCGGCATGGTAATCCCACGCGCACAGTTGCCTTTCGTTCCATACGAAGTCGTCGCGAACGGAGATGCGGCGACACATCGCGCAGGGCACGAGCGGGGCGGTAGGATGACCCAGTGCGTCGAGCACGTCGTCGGGAATGTCTTCAGGGTTCAGCAAGGTGTTCTCGCTGAGACGTTCGGGAGGCTCAGCTTGCCATCCGATGCGCATCAGCATGTCGAGATCTCGCAACGACGAGACGAATGTACGGTCGTCGTCAGGAGGAAACGTTTGATCGACCCAGCCGGCGACGTTGTCGGCCGCGATATTGACGCGCTGGTGTCCATCACCGACCACGACGCCGACCGGGGTCCAGGCGAGCGTGAGCAAATACGCGGTGATCTGACGGTTCTCGGCGCGGAGATTGCTGGCATACGCGAGCGTTCCCGCATTGCCGCCGAGCACGTACGCGCGCGGATCTCCGCCGTCACGTTGCACTACGCGCGTTCCCTGAGGTGCGCAACCGCGCGGAGATACCGGGACTTTGCCGCGTGTTCACCGTTGGCTCGCCGGTTCGCGACCACCCAGCGACCGCCTACCATCACATCCCGTACGGGTTCCCGAACGCCGCCGAAGATGTAGCGGTCCAGGAGTCCGTCTCCGGTGACGTCTCGGAAAGCGCTGTTTTCCCCGTCCAACACGACGAGATCTGCGCGGAAGCCACGCTCGATGCGTCCGATGCTCCGACCGAGCGCTTGGGCGCCGCCCGCAAGCGCGACGCGATAGAGCGTTCCTCCCACCGACGGCGTTTCGGCCGTACAGAGCACGGCGCGCTGCTGAAGGAAAAGCCGCTGACCGTACTCCAACCAGCGCAGCTCTTCCGCGGGATCGATGGTCACTTGGCTGTCGGAACCGATGCCGATGCGTCCTTGCCCGGCGAGCCATTGCTGGGCCGGAAAGATTCCGTCGCCCAGATTCGCCTCCGTCGTCGGGCAGAGTCCCGCGACTGCCCCAGTCAGCGCAGCACGAGTACGTTCTGAAGCGTCAAGATGCGTCGCATGTACCAAGCACCACCGTTCCGAAACGGGCGCGTGCTCGAGGAGCCACGCGACGGGCCGGGCACCGCACCACGCAACGCACGCGTCGACCTCCGCTTGCTGTTCGGCGACGTGAATGTGGACCGGCACTTCCGGGCGCCGACGACTCACGTGCGTCACGACGGAGGCAAGGCTCTGCGGCGAAACCGCGCGCAGAGAATGTGGCGCGACGCCAAGCGTGCACTGTGGATTTCGGCCAATGCGCGCATCGAGGGCGTCCCACAAGGCGCAAAACTCCTCAACATCCATTGCAAAGCGGCGCTGCGGTGACGATGGGGCTTGTTGTCCGAAGCCGCTGTAGGTGTACAGCGCGGGTAGGAGCGTCAGGCCGATTCCGCTGCGCTCCGCTGCCGCAATGACCCGGTCGGCGGTTTCCGTCGGGGAATCGTACCGTGAACCATCCGGCGTGTGGAACAGGTAATGAAATTCGCCAACCGCGGTGTAGCCGCTTTTCAGCATCTCGAGATAGACCCACGTCGCAACAGCTTCGATGTCGGGCGGCTCCAACGTCAGGACGAGGCGATACATGCGGTCTCGCCACGTCCAAAAGGTATCGTGGCGAGCAGGGTCACCGCTTTCCGCAGTTCCCGCAAGCGCGCGCTGAAACGCGTGCGAGTGCACGTTCGGCATGCCAGGCAGCACCGGTCCCCAGAGGCGCACGGCGCCGTCCGCCTTCGCGCCTTCAGCAAGGCGTTCAATGTCACCGCCGGCGTTCGTCTCGATCAGGACGTCGCGCGCCCAACCGCCCGGAAGCAGTGCGTGGGCAGCGAAATACGCGCTCAATGTTGGACGGCTTGTGGACGCACGCTCGCATCGCATCCATGGAAAGCGATACGGCACAAGACGGGACCGAAGCGCGATCGTATGGCCTCATCGAGGATGGCGCTATTGGATTCTCGCGGGGGCGGATCGCCTGGATCGGGCCGCACGCTGCGCTGCCGGCCGAAACGCGGGCGCAGCAGACGTATGATGCGCACGGCCGCTGCATCACGCCGGGACTCATCGATGCGCACACGCATCTGATTTATGGCGGCAATCGCGCACACGAGTTCGAGATGCGGCTTTCCGGCGCAAGCTACGAGGACATCGCGCAGGGCGGCGGCGGCATCCTGTCGACCGTTCTCGCGACCCGTACTGCGGGATGCGATGCGCTGACTGCGGCAGCTGCGGCTCGACTTGCGCGGATGTGCTCCGAGGGCGTCACGACGGTCGAAATCAAGTCGGGCTACGGTCTCGATTTGGAGACGGAGCTGCACATGCTGCGCATCGCGCGACGACTCGGCGAGCGGCTTCCCGTCACTGTGTGCACCACATTTCTGGGCGCGCACACCGTTCCGCCCGAGTTCAAGGAATCGCCGGACGAGTACATCCGGTTCGTTTGCGAGGACGTGATGCCGGCCGCTGCTCGAGAGGGCCTTGTCGACGCGGTGGACGCCTTTTGCGAGCGCATCGCCTTCACGCCGGAGCAGGTCGCACGCGTTTTCGATGCCGCCAAACGCCTCGGCTTGCCGGTGAAACTCCACGCCGACCAACTTTCCGACTACGGAGGCGCGGCCCTGGCCGCACACTACGGCGCATTGTCCGCCGACCACTTGGAGCATACGTCGGTGTCTGGTATCGACGCACTCGCGCGGGCCGGCACGGTCGCGGTATTGCTTCCGGGTGCGTACTACTTCTTACGCGAAGCGAACGCCCCACCGGTTGCGGAACTGCGCGCGGGCGGCGTGCCCATCGCAATCGCGACCGACTGTAATCCGGGCACGTCACCGCTCGTCTCGCTGCTGCTCGCGGTGAATATGGCGTGTACGCTCTTCCGTTTGACTCCGGCCGAAGCGCTTGCGGGCGTGACGCGCAATGCCGCACGCGCGCTGGGGCTCTCGCACGAGATCGGGACGCTTGCGGTGCGCAAGCGCGCCGATTTTATCGTTTGGGACGTCGCGCATCCCGTCGAGCTGGCGTATGCGATCGGCGCGAACCCCGCGCACGCCATTTATAAGGATGGCCGTCCCGTCTAGCGCCGGAGGAACGATTCTACCGCGGTCCAGTTGTCCTCGTAGCCTTCGGGGTTGCGATCCTTGCGCAACGTCGACGAGCCGTGCACGCCGTGGCGAGGGCGGTACTGAACCCTGACTGTCGCCGGTGAGGCGTCGAGCAACCGCTTTGCCTCGGCAATCTCCTTTTCGTCGGCCGCGCTGTCGACGAAAATCGATGCCGTCACCCGTTTCGCCGAATCGGCGACGTGCAGCTCGTCGCCAAAGTATTCGCCCGGTGAAAAAGCAAGCAGCTTTGTCACCTCGCCCTGATGATTTGCCGCGAGCACGAAGACGAGTGAGGCAGAATAACTGCTACCCCAAACGATGATGGCGAGCGAAGGGTACGACTTTCTGGCCCACTCCAGTGCCGCTTCGAGGTCGCGTTCAGCGGCGAGATACGGTTCGCTGCGGCGCAGGTGGCTCACCGTCTCATTGCTTCCATACATCTTTCCGCCGGAGCGCTGATCGATCGCCAAGGTTGCAAAGCCGTCCTTGACCAGTCTCGGCGCGATGGGGTCGTATTCATCGGCGCTGCTTTCGGCCTGATGAAACAGCAAGATGATGCCGCGCGCGGGCTTCGCGGGTTCACGCTTGATGCCGTACACGGTCACGCCGTCCGAGGCGGTGAGCACCACGTTTCGGACGGCTCCTTTGACGGCGGCGGCGGCGAGGCGCGGCACAAGCAACCCCGCGCATGCAGCACCGAGAAACCGGCGGCGTGTCGGACGATACAAGGTCGCTCCCATCTCCTTGCGTTTACCCCGAGACGCCGACTGCGTCATGCGTCTGCATCCCGGCAAGGCATACGCGGACGCCGGGACCCGTGCGCCGAACCGCTCCGCGAGACCCGAGCCCCGGAGGACAGGAATGACGACGACGCTGGAAGCACGGACGGTCCGCGCACCGCGTGGAACGACGCTGAGCGCAAAGAGCTGGCTCACCGAAGCGCCACTGCGGATGTTGATGAACAACCTCGATGCCGAAGTGGCAGAGAACCCCACGGAGCTCGTGGTGTACGGCGGGATCGGCAAGGCCGCGCGCAACTGGCGCTGTTTCGACGTTATCGTCGATGTGCTGCGACGGCTCAACAACGACGAGACGCTGCTCATTCAATCTGGGAAACCAGTCGGCGTTTTCAAGACGCATCCCGACGCGCCACGGGTGCTCCTAGCGAACTCAAACCTCGTGCCGCACTGGGCTACCTGGGAACACTTCCATGAACTCGACCGCAAGGGTCTCATGATGTACGGCCAAATGACCGCCGGCTCGTGGATCTACATCGGCTCACAGGGAATCGTACAAGGCACGTACGAGACCTTTGCCGAGATGGGCCGCCGTCACTACGGCGGCGATCTCGCCGGCCGTTGGATTCTCACCGCGGGTCTCGGGGGGATGGGTGGCGCTCAGCCACTGGCGGCGACCATGGCCGGCGCTTCGATGCTCGTCGTCGAGTGCGATCCCCACCGCATCGCCCGCCGATTAGAAACGCGTTACCTGGACGTTCAGGCGGAGTCCCTCGATGAGGCCCTGGACCGCGTACAGTCTGCCTGCACACGCAAAGAAGCCGTGTCGGTTGCTGTCCTCGGTAACGCTGCGCAAATCGCCCCGGAACTCGTCCGTCGCGGCGTACGACCCGATATCGTGACCGATCAAACGAGCGCGCACGATCCGCTCAATGGTTATCTCCCGAAAGATTGGACGCTCGAGCAAGCAGCGGAGAAGCGGCACACCGATCCGGCTGCGGTGGAGCGCGCCGCCCGCGCATCGATGCGAGAGCACGTGGCTGCAATGCTTGCATACCACCGCATGGGTGTTCCCGTCGTTGACTACGGCAACAACATTCGACAGGTTGCGTATGACGAAGGCGAGCACGACGCGTTCGCGTATCCCGGCTTCGTTCCCGCGTACATCCGGCCGCTGTTCTGCCGGGGCATCGGACCGTTTCGGTGGGCCGCCCTTTCCGGTTCCGCCGAAGACATCTACGCGACTGACGCGCGCGTCAAAGCGCTGCTGCCCAACGACCGGCATCTCCACCGTTGGCTGGACTTGGCGCGCGAGCGCATCGCGTTTCAGGGACTGCCCGCGCGCATTTGCTGGATAGGGCTGGGAGATCGTGCGCGGGTAGGGCTCGCTTTCAACGAGATGGTGGCGCGCGGTGAACTGCAGGCGCCGGTCGTCATTGGACGGGATCACCTCGACTCTGGCTCGGTGGCAAGTCCGAACCGCGAAACTGAAGCGATGCGCGACGGGACCGATGCCGTTTCCGATTGGCCGCTCTTGAACGCCTTGCTCAATACCGCGAGCGGTGCTACGTGGGTCTCATTCCATCATGGCGGCGGTGTCGGGATGGGATATTCACAGCATGCCGGGATGGTGACCGTCTGCGATGGAACCGAAGCGGCGGCGCGACGCATTGAGCGGGTGCTCACCAACGATCCAGGCAGCGGCGTCATGCGTCATGCGGATGCCGGCTATCCGGAAGCCATCGACTGCGCACGACAACAGGGGCTCGACTTGCCAATGATCGACGAAAAGAACTGCGCATGACCGTGAAGGCGCAGTTTCCCCACGAACAATCCGAAGAAGGACGATTCGTTCGGCAGCAGGACGCCTTTAGGAGCTGGGTTTCGACCGACGGGTCGACGCCTTTTGCGCTCGAGCCGGGAAGATACCATCTGTATGTGTCTTGGGCGTGTCCGTGGGCGCATCGTACGATTATCGTTCGGCGCTTGATGGGGCTGGAAAACGCCGTAGGGATGACGGTGGTCGACCCGATTCGCGACCAACACGGCTGGGCGTTTCGCGACGTCCCGGACGCCTCACCCGACCCCGTCAACGGTTTTCGGTTTCTGAGCGAAGCGTACCATACCACAGATCCGTCCTATCGTGGACGCGTCACCGTTCCGGTGCTGTGGGACAAAGCGACGCACCGCATCGTTAGCAACTCCGACGACGACGTCATGCGGATGTTCGAGACGACGTTCACGCCGCTCGCCAAGCATCCGGTCGATCTGTATCCTGAGCCGCTGCGCGCGCAAATCGACGAACTGAACGACTTCATCTACGAGAACATCAACGACGGCGTGTACCGCGCCGGCTTCGCGACGCAGCAAGCAGCCTACGAACAGGCGGCGTACCGCCTATTCGAAGCGCTCGATCGGTTAGACGAGCGCTTGCGCACGCGGCGATATCTCTTTGGTCTGAAAGTCGTGGAAACCGACATCCGCCTGTTTGTGACGCTGGTGCGATTCGACCCAGTGTATCACGGCCATTTTAAGTGCAACTTGCGGAGGATTGTCGACTATCCCAACCTCTCCGGATACCTTCGCGACGTCTACCAAACTGCCGGGGTTGCCGATACGGTGAACTTCGACCACATCAAACGTCACTATTACGTGACGCACGACGACATCAATCCGACCCGCATTGTGCCGATCGGCCCGCTCCAAGACCTTTGGGCGCCGCATGCGCGAGAGCGACTGGCTAGCACGTAAAAGCGTAGAAAATGGGCGTGTCATCCTGAGCGGAGCGACATGAGGCGAACGCAGTGAGCCGAAGTGGAGCGCAGTCGAAGGACCGGTTTAAGGTCGTCCTCGGCTACGCGATGAGCACTTTCGTTGCTCACCGCTCCGCTCAGATACTGCCTCGAAAGTCAAGCCGTAAGCTCGTCGGCGTTTTCATTGATGACTCGTCAGGAAGCGTCCGTCATTTCGAATTCCAGGTATGCTTCATGAGCCGCGCGTACACCGCGGGCTTCAAAGGCTCAATAGCAAGACAAAGATCATTCGAAAGATCGGACGCCACGACGATCCCGCGCCCTTTCGGCCGTAGCATGTTCGCGACGCGTAAAGCCGATGTACTGCAAGAGTTGGCCGACGGTCTTTTCATGGCCACGACTAACTTTCCGTGCATCGGGACCTTCACGCCATCAATGCCTTCGATTTCCGCGAATAACGTCATGCGAGGTTCGATCAGCGTTACGTCCTTAGCAAGGAAGTCGGGCTGATGAGTCTCAAGCGTAAACGTCCTGCCGTCAGGATTTGAGCAGCATCCCTCTTGTCTTCGTCCACGTCGTCGCGCAAGTCGCTGCGGCATCGGGCGCGTAGTATGGAGTCGGGTCGGTCGCTGGATCAAAAAGACGTAGTTCCCCAGCATACGGCGCAGCCGGAAGAACGCGTCGTCTCGTCCCGGTTTCGGGTACCAAAAACGTCGGCTCTCGATATCGGTGACCAACGCGGTCGTCTGGCGGTCTACGCTTGGAAGGTGCGCATTAGGATGGTTTTGCTGAAACCACTTCCTTATATCTGATCGCGTGAACACTCACCCGACTTCTTGGTCGTCGCGAACCCGCGTAAAAGAGCGCGGACGGCCTTGTCGTTCGGCATGCCCTAACCGTTCGAAACGCCTCTGGCAGGCACCTCAACCGGGAGTTGACATAGGC
>JAFAXE010000089.1 GCA_019241305.1 Vulcanimicrobiota bacterium | reverse complement strand
CAGATCGAGCTCGCTTCCGTCCTTTTGTAGGCGGAACTCTTTGCCAGTTAGGTGGAGCGTCCGTATCTTTCCGTCATCTGCAGTCCATCCCGCAAAGGTACGATGCAGCGCAAGCAAGTTGCTCGCTTCGTCGGCGCGAGCGGGCAGAGCAACGCAAGGTATGAGCAGTGCCACACAAACGGCAATCGAGCGCAGGCTAAAAGCGCGCGTGTCCATGGAAGACTCTTGGGCGACTGCAGTGGGCTCCCTGCACCCGACGCTGCGTTGGGCGGGTCCTACGAGAGGCGGGCGTCGAAGGACGCTGCCGACGTCGCCTAAGGCTCGGTAGCTCAGCGGTAGAGCGGGGGACTCATAAGCCCTAGGTCGCAGGTTCAAATCCTGCCCGAGTCAAGATTTCACACCCGAGGTACACGCACACCATGTCAACGATCCCTTGCGATTTCTGCCCACACCCGGTCGATCGAGGCCAGATGGAAGAAATCGAGATCTCGCACTACGTACCGGACTCTTCCGGCGACGACCTGGCATACGCGCGGACGTACTTTTTCGGGCACCCAGACTGCGTGCGCAAATTCTATCGCGGTCTCGTGGAGCACAAACTGGACCTCTTCAAGCATCTCCCGACCACTGCTCCGCTCTCCGGAGAAGAACCGAAGTAGCCGAACCGCGCGCCCGTAGCGCAGCTGGATAGAGCGCAGCCCTCCGAAGGCTGAGGTCGGCGGTTCGAATCCGTCCGGGCGCGCCATCGTACACGGGGGCCGTCGGGCGAAGCGCTCGGCGGCCCTCGCTTTTCGAAGCCTGCCTAAAGTGGCGGCATGGTGCGCTCCCAGGCCGAATCGGTGCGTGCTTGCGCGACGCGCCTGCGCACGGCAGCAAGAAGCCGCTGACCCTCGAGCGAGCGCCGCTGGGCCGCGAGCTGCGCGGCGAGTCCGGCATCGCCTGTGCGAAACACCTCCGCAGCGAGCCGTGGCCACAGGCAGACGCTGCCCGAAATGCAACCTGCGGCGCCGTACGCCTTCGCCTCCGCCAGATAGTCCTCCGATCCGGGGAAAACGGCGAGGCCTCGGTGCCGCTCAATTGCAGCGGCTTGCAAACTGCGATCGTTCGAGCTGTCTTTTACTCCGGTAATCTGCTCGGGATATGTTTTGACGAGCTTCTCGATGAGTTCGGTTCGAAACGTAATCCCGCTCATTCGGGGAAAATTGTAGAGCACGATCTTCCCCGCTGCAGCGCGCATCGCTGGCGCAAGGAGGCGATCGAAGAACCGCATGATTCCGTCGTCGCCTGCGTCGCGATAGAAAAAAGGCGGCATGATCAGCGCCGCCGCGAAGCCGATTCGGAATGCCGTCGCGGTTAACGTGATGGCGTCGTCGAGCGAGGCTGCGCCGGTGCCGGCCATCACGCGCTGCTGCGGCAGCGATTGCGCGACGGCTTCCATGAACGCCACGCGTTGCCTGACGCTGAACGACATCGCCTCGCCGGTCGTTCCGAGCAGGTTGATCCCGTCGCAGCCGTTTTCAAGGAGTTCGCCGTAGTACGGGATGGCGCGAGCCGCGTCCGGTTGCAGCGTTTCGGTGACGGGCGTCAGAACGGCCGCCCAAATTCCGGAAAGCTGGTGAGTCACTGGCGCGCGAACAGACCTCTTACGACGAAGGCGAGGTTCGCGGGACGTTCGGCAAGACGGCGCATCAAGTATGGGAACCAGTGCGTTCCGAACGGAACGGCGATGCGGACGCGATAGCCCTCCGCGCATAACCGCCGCGCCAGCGCTCCCGCGATACCATAAAGCATCTGAAACTCGAATTTCCCACGTCGCGGCAGTCCTGAAGCTTGGGCATACGCGATCACGTGTTCGATGATAGCGGGATCGTGCGTCGCGATTGCCGTGTATCCCGGTCGCGATAACGCCAGTTCAGACAGCCGCACGTACTGGCGGTCGACTTCACTCTTGTGTGCATAGGCGACCTCAGGCGATTCTAAGTACGCACCTTTGACGAGGCGAATATTTGGTGCGAGCGGCAACAAGTCAGTCAGGTCGTTCCAGCTTCGGTGTAAGTACGACTGCAGCGCGCAGCCGACGCAGTCGAATTGCCGGCGAACCCAGCGATAGATATCGAGCGTGCGATCGACGTAAGAAGACCGTTCCATGTCGAACCGTATCGTATTGCCGCTTCGCGCCGCTGTTTCCGCGATCTGGAGAGCGTTCTCGTAGGCGAGCTTGGGATCGATATCCAGACCGACGTGCGTCAATTTGAAGGCCACATTGGCGTCGATCCCCTGCATGGCAAAGACGTGCAAAATGCGGCGGTATTCGTCCGCGACGCTCGATGCCTCGGCCCGATCGTGCACATTTTCACCCAGAATGCCGCAGGCCACTGCAAAACCCTCAGCGTTGAGCGACCGTGCGACAGCCAGAAAGTCGCTGAACGTCTCGCCGGCGACAAAGCGCTTAGCGCCCAAGTGGAAACCGTAGCGCCGCATCGCTCGACCCACCGTCGCACTGCCCGCGGCTGCGAGCAGAGCAGCGCGTAGCGGCCTATCGAGGAGCATTGCACATCCGGACGCCTGCGACCATCGCGGTTTCGTGCCGCAGGGAACTTTTTCAGACCTTCAGGCATCGGTCCGATGCAAGAGAAGCGATCCGGAATGAACCATTATACCGGCGATGCCAAAACGGATGATGAGGAACGGCGGAAGGTAAGGCGTTCCTGAGTCGATCATGACCGACGAGGAAGGGGTGCGGCGCGCTATCGCGCTCGCGGAACGCGCCGAACGCGCCGGAGAGGTTCCGGTCGGAGCGGTGTGGTCGAACGGCAGCGTCCTCGTCGAGGCGCAGAACGAAAAAGAACGACGCACCGATCCCACTGCCCATGCAGAAACGCTTGCACTGCGAGAGGCAGGAAGCCGGCTTGGATCGTGGCGTACCGGCGGGACGCTCTACGTATCGAAGGAGCCATGCGCGATGTGTGCGGGCGCGATGGTGGCGGCGCGGTTGGAGCGCCTCGTGTACGGTTGCAGCGACCCCAAGGCCGGTGCCGCCGGCAGCGTCATCGATGTGTTTGCATCGGAAGCCGTTAATCACCGCGTCGAGGTCGTAGGTGGCGTCCTGGCACAGGAAACGGGCGAACAGCTGCGCGCGTTCTTTGCTCGCCGCCGTAGCAGCGCCAGTGAGCCGCCAGGAACGGAATCCGAGACTGTGCTATAGTGTGACGCCGCGGCGGGCTTCGTGGAGAGGTGGTCGAGTGGTTGAAGGCACCCGCCTCGAAAGCGGGCAGACGTGATGAGCGTCTCGAGAGTTCGAATCTCTCCCTCTCCGAAGCTCCGCAATGGATCATGAATAACGTGTCATCTTGAGCGAAGCGAGACTGCCGCGAGTGGCGAGCAGAGCGGAGTCGAAGCGCACGAATAAGCGAACCGTCTCTTTGGAGTGTGTCGCTCCCGCTTGGCACCGCATAGGTACCGCCGAACGCCATGCGGTAGCGGCTGGGAAAAAGCACAGGTATGTCTTGGCGCCCGAGTCGAAACAATGCATCGAGGGGTAGACCATGAGAGCATCGGTTCATCGTCTGCAATTGATTCTTTTCGTACTCCTTGCGGGTTGTAGCGCGACCGCAATCATGCGTAGTCCGGTTCCACGCGACGGGATAGGAACCACCGGAAGATCGCAGAACATGCGGCACGTCGGCGTTGGTCCGAACTTTTCATATACGTGTTCGCTTAATACTCCGAACCCTCCGATCACGTCACCTCTTCCTACAAAAACGGTCGTCGAGTATCAGAACATTATCACGCCTGGATCACCTCAGCCCAATATGGTCTTCTCTCCCAACATGTGGGTCTACTATCCGAATACGAGTTCTCCGCAAGTGCCCACGATATTCTTCATCGCCGGCGGAGGATTGCATCAAGATGCGTTCCAAGATGGCCTCACGAAGGCGGCCGCCAATACTCTAGCTAGCGATTTACACGCGATCGTCGTGTTCCCATCGTACACGTTCGAGAAGCTCCCAGCGCCGACGCCGAGCCCTGGCTCACCAAGTGAAGTCGAACGCGCGAGTGCTGATCTCGGATGTGAATTGCATTGGTTTCAACAGAACTTCAAAAACCGCATCCCGACCGCAGCGCAGAAGGTTCTCATCGCCGGCTATAGTGCAGGCGGGCAGCTCGCGGGGATGCTCGGAACGCAGCCGACCACGTATATCCAGAATTATGGCGGCGGCGACCCTTCGTGGGTTGCGGGAGTCGCCGCAATGTCTGGCCGATATGACTGGACTGTCGTTCCATGCTGCGACCTCGTGACAGAGAGTGATTGGCTGAACATGCACCATGGAACTTCCCCACTGGGCGCGGCGGCCAATACCTCATACAAGTGGTTCATCACGTACGAACAGTGTGATGCCGATACGCAACTTGGCGACTCGATGCGGTTGGCTCGGGCGCTCAACAGTTCAGGGAACGACGTGACATTCTTCGAAGGCACGCCTAAGCCGGGAGAGTTCAGTATCCACGGCGACGGTGATCAAGCGTTGGGCGGCAGAACCCCGACCCCACCCAGCAGTGGCGCCCCAGGGCCCGACTACCCCTCCTTCAAGAATGAATTCTATTCTTTTTATTACTACGTCGCCAAGAACACAAACCCATCGCCAAGCCCAAATCCCTTGGAAAAGTTACCGAACGTAGGTCCCGTTGCCGCAGGAGTGCGAGACGTCGCGGTCGGCGGCGACGGTTCAATATGGGGGGTCGGACAGGGCAGCGGCGATCAGCCGGTCGTAAAGTACGCGGCTGGCGGCTGCGTTGCAACTGCTCCAACACCGAGGCCTTCAAGGACGGACAACTTCGTCG
>JAFAXE010000212.1 GCA_019241305.1 Vulcanimicrobiota bacterium | reverse complement strand
GCAACGTGTCGTGGCGTTGCTGGTGAGGCGACCTTCGGCGCGCTGGTAACGCTTGAGCGTGGTGCCGTCGTCGCGGTTGCGCTGGGCCGCGGCGTTGGGCGCGGCGTCGCGCGAATCGGACGCGTGGGCGAAGGAAGTGGGACAGGTGTCGGGGACGGTTGCTCTGTTGGGCCACCCGTCGGTGCAGGCGTAAACGCAAGCGTCGGCGTCGCGGCCGGTACGGGCGACGGCGCCACAACGACAGGCGTCGGACTCGCGAGCGCAATCGCTGTGGTCGTGTGCCGCTGGCGTTGCGTTCCAAGTGCCGCACCGATCACGAGACCGACCACCACCATCCCGACGGCGACCGGAATGACGGGGAAGCTCGATTCCGGTCGCGTCCTGCGCCGAATCGGCGGTTGGGAACCTTGCGTTGCCACAATCGGCTGTTCGTTCCGGGCGAAGGGGCTGCCTCGCACACGCCCGAAACCGCCCGCCGTGATCCGCGTACCGGTGCCGGTGGACTTCGAGACGATCGAAGCGACGGCGAGCGATGTCTTCGCCGCCGCCACGCCACTGCGCATCGGTGAGCTTCTGGCTCTCGCTGTCCGAGAAGCGCTTGGCGTGCGCGCTCCGATCGACAAGCTCGAACGCGGGATTCGCGCGACGTTGGCGTCGTTCTCCGCCGGCGAATTTCTCGTCGACGTCGACGGACGAACGTTTCGCCGCCCGAACGATATCGTCATGTGCGCCGGCTATGCGACGCTCCGTTTCTACGCGCGTACGCCCCGCCGTGGAGCGCGCCGGAGAGCCTAGCGCCAGCCGCTAAGGAGCGGGGAAATCGGCGGCGCGGGAAAGCGCCGTTTCTGAACCGCCGCCAGCGCGGCTATGAACGAGTTCCGCATACAACGCGTTCGGCCACGCAAAGTCGTCGCGCGTGAACCGTTCCGGCCAGTTGGCATCGAACGATTCGTGTAAACGGTGGTCCCCGGTATCCGATGAGGCAAGGTACCGCAAAAGCCGCGCGATCTCAGCCGGATCGGTGCTGGTAAGCGCCTGCATGACAAGGGCGAGCGGCCAGACGTAGCCGCGCGGCGTATGGGGGCTTCCGACGCCGCGCGCGTATTTGCCGACGAAGTAGTACGGGTTGCGGTCCGACAGGGCAAAGTCGCGCGTCGCTCGATACACTCTGTCCTCGAAACCGACGTAGCCGAAGTACGGAATTGAAATCAGCGACGGGATGTTGGCGTCATCCATCACGTTCGCGTGGCCGAGCCCGTCGACTTCGTAGGCGTAAATCTTGCCGAACGGCCGTAACTGCAGGGTGCCGTACTGCTCGATGCCGCGCTGAATCTGCAGTCCGAGGCCCCAAGCGTTTTCGGCATCTCTTTCGTTGCGGTAGATGCTGCGCTCGATGTCCGTGAGCTCGTGCATCACCACGACCGCAAACATATTTACCGGGATATTGAAATGATAGCGGCACGGGTCATCCGAGGGGCGGAAGCCGGTCCACACCATTCCCGTGTAGCGGGTCGGGCTGCCACGGCCGCCATCGGTCAACTGCGCATTGCGATAGTGCGAGCGCTTTCCGTGGCGCTGCTCGTCTCGAAGGGTCGCCAACACGCGCTCGAACGCGCGGTTTACGGTACCGGTGAAGATCGAGCGGTCCCCGGTCTCGCGCCAATACCGGCTCGCGAACCAAATCGGGTAAAGCAGCGAGTCGACCTCGAACTTGCGCTCGACGACGTGGTAATCGCGGGAGAAGGCGTTCGCGTAAGGGTCGATCAGGATGTAGTGCGCCTGGCGCGCGACGACGCCCCGCAGCTTGCGGGTCAGTTGTGGATCGCTGAGCGAGGCGCCGATGTACGGCTCGACGACTGCGCTCGCGTCTCGTAGCCACTCCGCTTCGATGTCGCCGGTCCAGACGTAGGTCGTCCCATCTCGAGCAGCGACGGTGTGGCGGTTGATTGCTTCATCGTACGCTGTCAAATAAATCGTTTCGAGCCGAGCGGCAAGCGTGGTAGTCTGAGCAGCCGCGGCAGGCGTGGCCCCACCGCGCAGTGCGAGGGCTACCGCCGCAACAAACGCGAGCCTGCGCAGAGCCAGCATCCTCGACTGCGTATCGGCGTTCATCCATAAATACCTTGCGCGTTTCCGCTTGGAGGGTGCTGGGGAAAGGAATATGCGCACTTGCCTACGTTTCCCGAACAGCCGAAGGCCTTGAAGCGGCGAACCGTCGCTGCCGGAACCGCGTTGCTCGCATGCGCGCTGGTGCTGGTCCTGGTCGCCGCCGCACAGGCGGATCAGACCTATCGCTTCACGGGCAAGGACTCGTTCGCAGTCGGTAACAGCGACACGCACTCGGAGATTTCATACCATGGGTCCGAGTCGCTTCGGCGGAGCCGCTCCGGCTCGTCAACGACCTACGTTGCCGAAGCTCGGTACGTCCGCACCGATCAGGGCGCGTCAAGCCATGTTCGAGCCTCGTACAAGGCGCTCTTCAATCCAAGCGGCGAGCAGCATGACCTCGAAAACCACGATCCCGATTACCTAACCGTTTTGAACCAACCGTTCGCCGTCCAACTCGATGCCGACACGTTTCGGGATCTCGCGAGGTTGCGAGGCGAAGTACCCTTCGACTTCCCCTCGCCCATGACGGGCTCCACGCTGCACGGCCGGATCCGCCGCATCGGGGAAGGAATCGTATCGGGTGCCCGGGCGCTCGGGGTCCGCTTCGATGCCGCTGGCGCGATGCAGGGAACGCTTCCTGACCGGCCCCAGGTCACGCTGAACGGCCGCATCCGCATGCAGGGGAGCGCGTATTATCGATCCGAGGACGCGTTACTCGTCGTGCTGGACGCGACGCTCACCATCTCGGGGAACCTTGCGAACCCCGAAGGCACGAAGCCCGTCACGATCGTGTATCGCCGGACAATTCGCGCCGAGCCCCCGCCTGCTAAAGAACGCTAAAAGCACTGGGCGGAGGCGGCACCGCGCGCGGAGCGAAACCTTCGCCCCTCAAAGAGCGGTTATTTCGCTCAGCATGAGCGCGCCTGCACCGCTCCTCACCGCAGGAGTTACGCTTGGTCCCTCCCTCGAGGACAACCCAGCGGACGGCGGTCGCAGCACCGCCGAGCGCTCAGCCAGACTCAAAGACCGTATCGCCACTCGATGACTTCGAGGCGATCGTCAACGAGTATCAGCGTCGATTGTACGGCTTTGCGTTGCGCATGACCGGAAACCGCGAAGACGCGGAAGAGATCGTTCAAGATGCGTTCGTGCGTGCGTTCCGCGCACTGGGAAAAATGAGCGAAGAACAGCGTGCCGAGTTGCGGCTTCAACCGTGGCTCTATACCATCACGCTGAACGTCACGCGAAATCGCCTTCGGTCAAAGCGTCCGACCAACGTCGCCCTCGACTCGCTCGCGGATCCCGACGCCCTGCTGAGCGCAACCGGTGAAGGGCCCGACCGGCCCGAGCAAATCGTCGAGCGCGGCGCCGACATGGCCCTGGTGGAGCAAGCCTTGCTCAAACTGCCGATGCACCTTCGCGCAGCCGCCACGCTGCGGTTCATCGAGGGACGGAGTCATCCCGAGATCGCGGAGATTCTCCACCAACCCATCGGCACGGTCAAGTCGCACGTTCATCGAGCCGTGCGAATTCTGCGGCGTGTCCTCGGACCACAGGTGGGCCGCCTCGTACCAAATGGAGATGCTGCGCATGCGGTGTTGTGACGTCGAAGCCCTCTGGGATGAAATGCGGGAGGGCGTCGAACCGCGTCGGGAACATGTCCTCGCGCACCTTCGGGGATGCGCGCATTGTCAGGAGTTGTACCGCGAGTACGAAGGCGTCGCGTATTGCCTCTCGTGCCTCCCCGTTGTCGAAGCGCCGCAAGGCCTCGTCCCCAAAATTCTGGACCACATCAAGACGGTCCGCGGACCACGGTACAGCACCCCGGACTCGGTGGCGCGCGTCACCTCGCCACTTGGAAGCCTTTACGTGGCTTTCCGGCCGACCGGAATCACCTACCTGGGGCTCGACCGGGGCGAGCCGTTCGACGCCGTGAAATCGCAGATCGAGCGGCGGCTTCGCCGCCGAGTTCGCCCGAGCGAGCCGCCCGACTGGCTGCGGGAACGGCTCGAGCGCTATTTTCGCACGTGGCAAGCGAGCCCCGACTGGCTTGACATGTCGGACCTCACGGAGTTCGAGCGCGCCGCGATGCGCAAGGCGATGGAGATTCCACGGGGCGAAGTCCGCTCGTACAGCTGGATCGCCCGGGAAATCGGGCACCCCCACGCGGCCCGCGCGGTGGGTCAAGCGATGGCCCGCAACCCCCTGGCACTGCTCGTTCCGTGCCACCGCGTCGTCGATGCCAGCGGCGCTTTGCATAACTACGGCTACGGGCTCGAAGTCAAGGCGCGTATCCTACAGATGGAAGGTTACGCTCCGCAGCCCCGCCGCTCGCGCGCCTGACGCTGTCATGAAGCAGGTTCGCGCACATGCGTTGCGAATGCACCTCGTCGTAATACGTCCGCGGCCCCTTCAGAGCAGAGACGAATGAAGGTAACAGACGGACAAAGGGAGGTGATCATCGTTAGTTCTGACAGTAGTAGACGTTTTGACTTCACGATGATAGGAGGTGCGCGCACCTAGCCGCGAGACTAGGCGCCGCGCGCGCAAAAAACCACCACTGTCCGCCGGCCGCGTGCCGGCTTCTTTTTTGTTCGCTACCTATAGCGGGACGGGCGCGGGGTTTGTGCCGAAGATTTGCGTAGTGAGCGACCCTCGCGTCGGGGCCATCCCCGACATCCACGGCCACGCGAAGGGGGAACACAAGCCCTACGTCGAGGAGCGGCCGATTCCGTATTCGGCCCGCATGTTGTTCCTTTGGTTCTACCATGCAGCGCTGCGAGGACGGCCGCGCTTCATGATGGTGGCCGATCACATCAACTATCTGACGTTCGAAGATCCCGCCGCAGTGAATCTCGTTCGCCGCGCCCTGAAGCTGGCCGCCGCCGGCGACCTTTACGGTGCTGCGGAGACGGCGGGCGTCGATGTACCTCATGCTGGGGTCGTTTCTGAAGGCTTGCGTCGCGGAATGCGCTACTCGATTGGCTCTGAAGTCGACAACGACCCGCGCGCGCGTCCCGATGCCGCCAATATCGTCGAGGCCATGAAACCCGATGGGCTCATTCGCTCGATTCATTTTTTGCCGATCGAGCATCCCGTTCACGGCCCGGGCTGGATGTGGCCGTTCGATAACGCAGAGTTCAGTTCGTTGTACGAAACGGTCGGAACGGAACGCGTCTGGGAACTCTACATGTCTACGCTCCTCGAAGCGATCGAGAAGTTGCCGGGACACATCGTCGGTCATTTTTATGCTCCCGCGAAGTTTGGTCACTGGCCGGATGAGGCGACGCTCGAGCGCTACGAAGATCAACTCATCGCTGCGTGCCAACAGCGCGGAATGGCGATCGAGATCAACATGCGCTTTTGCTATCGGTACCTCACCGAGGAAACACAACAGCGCCGATATCTGAACGCGAATCTTCGGCTACTCAAAAAGGCTAAGGCGCACGGCGTTGGCATCGCGATTGGTTCCGACGCGCATAGCCCCAAAGATCAGGGCGAAGGCTTCGATATCGTGCTGGGATTGCTGGACGCTGCCGAGGTCAATGAGCTGGTCTTCCCGATCGCAGGACGGTTGGCACGCGTCGCCCTGCGGGCGATTCGCGAGGCGCTTGAGGAGCCCGTTGCCGCTGCGGCCGGCGCTCCTCAAGAAACGGCGGAGGCCGAGGAGGTCACCGAAACTCGCGCCGCCGCCAAAGCGGAGCGGCCTCGCGCGGCCCGCGGAACTCGAGCACGAACCGAGCGCCCTGGTGTCCGCGAGAAGACACCTCCACGGACTGCCGACGCGAGCGCCGCGGCTCCGAGGTCGTCGCGCAAGACTCCGAAGACCGCGCCGAAAGGCAAAAAGACCGCAAAAGCTCCGGCTTCGGCGGCACGTCCTCCAAAGCACAAAGCCGCGGCCAAAAAGGCGCGCGCCACACCAGCGGGTCGCAGCAAGGGCAGAGCTGCCAAGGCCGGGGTAACGCGGACCAAGCCGGCAGCAAAGCGCTCCAAGAAAACCGCACAACGGCCGCCGGCGAAGGCTGCCCCTAAACGTCGAACCCCGGTGCCGGCGCGAAGAAAAAGCGCCGTAAAAGCTCCGGGGCGTAAGACGACGGCGAAAAAGACAGCGGCGAAGAAAGCCGCCACGAAGTCGCGCCGTTCATAGACACCTCGACCAACGTTTGGAGATCCCTCAATGCCAGAAAACGCCCGCGTCCGCAACGTCGCCTTCGTGGGGCCACATCACTCCGGGAAGACGACGCTCGTCGAGGCGTTGCTCGCACAAACGAAGTCCATCCCGCGCCGTGGCTCCGTCGCGGATGGGACCGCGACCACCGACTATGAGCCCGAGTGCATCGATCGCGCGCAATCCACGTCGGTCGGCTTCGCGCACGCGAAAGTTGACGACGTCGATGTGACCCTCATCGACTGCCCGGGTTTCATCGACTTCCTCGAGGAGACCAAGTTGGCACTGCTCGGCGCGGATGCGGCCGTTGTGGTGCTCGAGGCCGACCCGTCGCGCGTGCGCCAGACCCGTACCCTCGTGGAATTTCTCGACGAGCGTAAGATGCCGCACTGCTTCTTCATCAACAAGCTGGATCGTCCGGGCAGCGACTTTCGTGGCACGCTCAATGCGCTCGTGCAGGCTTATGGGACGCGCGTCGTGGCAGAGCACCTGCCCATTGGGGAAGCTGAGTCGTTTCGCGGCTACATCGACGTTGCTGAACAGCACGCGTATCTGGTCGAGAACGGTGCAGCGCGCGAAGTTTCCATCGCGCCTGAGCTGGAAGGCTCCGTGCGTGACGCTCGCACCAAACTGCTCGAAGCTCTCGGAGACTTCGACGATCATCTGCTCGAGGAGTTGCTCGAAGGGATCGAACCACCGTTGGATGAGGTCCGCACTGATCTGCGGACTGAGACGGCGCAAGACCAAATCGTTCCGGTGGTCGCCGGTGCCGGCGTAACCGATATCGGCGCAGCGGCACTGGCGGACGTGATCGTCAAACAGTTTCCTGCTCCCGAAAGTGATCCCTCGGCGCCTCTGGTCGCGCAGGTTTGTAAGACGATCATTCATCCTCAGTCGGGCAAACTTTCGGTCGTGCGGATTTGGGAAGGCACGCTCAACGCCGACGCAACGCTGAACGACGTGAGTCGCGGGACCAAGGTGCGCGCATCGGGAATGTTCCGTTTGCAGGGAAAGAAGCAGGAACCGATCGGCTCCGCGGTCGCCGGCGAGATCGTTGCGGTAGCACGGCTCGAGGGCGTGCTGACGGGCGATACGCTCGCCACGACGCCAAACACGTCCGCGCGGCCGGTCCCTTCCATGACGCCCCCGCTGTATGCCGTCGGGATTCGTCCGAAGGAGCGGCTCGACGAAGCCAAGCTTTCCCAAATGCTCGCGCGTCTGTGCGAGGAAGATCCGTCACTCTCCGTCGAGCGGGCGGAGTTCACCAACGAACTGCAGTTACTTGGCGCCGGCGAAGTGCACGTCGCTACGGCGACGCAGCGCCTCAGCCGAAAGTATCACTTGGCGCTCGAAACGAGCGCACCGACCATTGCCTACCGCGAAACGATCACCGGCTCTACCGAACAGCATGCGCGGTACAAGCATCAAACCGGTGGACATGGACAGTTCGCCGACGTGGTGATACGGATCGAGGCCCGCGAACGGGGCCACGGTGTGACCTTTTCGGAACAAATCGTCGGCGGCGTCGTACCCAGAACGTTTTTTCCAGCGGTGGAGAAGGGGGTTCGCGAGGCACTCTTGCACGGTCCGATCGCCCGCTTTCCCGTCGTCGACCTGCACGTTACGCTGATCGATGGTCAGTATCACGATGTCGACTCCAGCGAAGCTGCGTTTAAGACCGCGGCCGCGATGGCAATTCGCGAGGGGCTTCCGAAGTGTGGCCCGGTCCTCTTGGAACCGCTCGTATCCGTCGAAGCGATCGTTCCAGAGGATAGCGCGTCTTCAATTCTCGGCGGACTCACCTCGAAGCGCGGTCAGGTGCTCTCGTTCGAGCCGACGGAACCGCGAGGATTCCAACGCGTCAGTGCGATCGCGCCGCAGAGCGAAGTGACCAACTACATCACGGAGTTGCGCACTGCCACGCAAGGGCTCGGTACGTACACGTGGCGCCACGAGCGTTTCGAGATGGCGCCTCCGAAGGTGACGCAGACGATGCGCGAAGCCGTCGCTGCGGCCGCTGCTCATTAGCACAAAACGGGTCTTGCGCAGCGCGTCCGTGACGGCGGGCACGCTCGCCGCACTTTGCATTTTTGCAGCGGCCTGCACGAAAGTGAGTACGGGCCCCGCCGGCCAGACCTCGGGCCGTCACTCCTGGACGCGCGCCGGCGAGCTGCGCATCGCGATTCAAGCACCGCCGAACACGCTGAACCCGCTCTTGGCCTCCAATACGACGGAATCCATGATGACTCGGCTGACGAACGACGTGCTGGTCTCGGTCGACGCGTCCGGCCGCCAAGAGGTCCCGGTCCTCGCCGCCGAGGTTCCTACGCTCGAAAACGGCGGCATCAGCCGCGACGGACTCACGATCACGTACAAACTCCGGCATAACGTCGTCTGGCACGACGGCGTACCATTCTCGAGCAAGGACGTGAAGTTTACGTGGACGGCGATCATGAATCCGCGCAACAATGTCATCTCACGGACCGGCTACGAACTCGTTCGATCGGTCGACACGCCCGACCCGTTCACCGTCGTCTTTCATATGAAACAGCGCTTCTCACCGGCGGTGAACACGCTCTTCGGCGAAAGCGATAGTCCCTACACGATCGTTCCGGAACATCTCCTGGCCCGCTACCCCAACATCAATAGCGTCTCATACAACACGAACCCGGTCGGCACGGGGCCGTTCAAGCTCAAAACCTGGGCGCGCGGCGACCACCTCGAGTACGAGCCGAATCCCCGGTATTTCCTTGGCGTTCCGAAACTGCAGCGCATCATCGTCAAGATCGTTCCGGACGAGAACACGTCGCTCAACCAGCTGCGCACACACGAGACGGATTTTCAGTACCAAGCTTCGCCGCAAGAGTACCCGCAGGTCAAAACGCTTCCAAATCTGCGGGTCGTGCTCAACCAGATGAATCAGATCGAGCGGCTGCAACTCAACAACGCACGTTTCCCCCTCACCGACGTACACCTGCGGCAAGCGATGGCGTATGCGATCGACAAAGAGCGGTTGGTCAACGAGTTGACGTTCGGATCAGCAGTCGCGGCGGATCAGGATCTTCCGCCGTTCATGTGGGCGCACGCCCAAAACATTACGCGCTATCCCTACGATCCGCCGCGAGCGAGGACCATCCTACGCGCCGATGGTTGGACTCCCGGCCCCGACGGCGTGTTGCAAAAGGCCGGTCATCGCCTATCGCTGGAGATCGTTTACAACACCAGCAACGCGACGCGGCGCCGTGGCGTGGTCCTGGTACAAGCGATGCTCCGGCAAGTGGGCATCGAAACGCAAGTGAAGTCCTACATCGCGTCGCTGCTCTTCGCGCCGTACGGCATGGGCGGAATTCTGCAGACGGGCAAGTTCGACGTATCCTTCGCGGGCTGGGTCGCGGGCATCGATCCGGACAACTCCTCAGAGTTCATGTGCAGCGCGCGACCGCCCAATGGCAACAACACGGACTTCTACTGTAGCGCGGCGATGGACGCCGCCCAAAAGCAGGCACTCGAAAACTTCGACATTCCGACGCGCAAGCGTGCGTACGACACGATCGAAGCGCTTCTCACGAGTCAAGAAGTCGAGATTCCGCTGTGGTGGCCTCGGCAAATCGAGCCGGTCAATCCCGACTTCATGGGCTTCACACCGAACCCGGTCACGGAGTCGTGGAACTCCTACCAGTGGGCCATTTAGACCCCGAATCTTCGCTCCATTTGGTTCCCGAGTTGCGTTGGCTGCGCCATACGATCATCGAGCGCGCGCTGACGAAGGGCGATTACATTCTCTCGGGCGGCGCGCACAGCGACTTTTACATTGATAAGTTTCGCCTGTTCAGCGATCCGAAAGTGCTCCGTCGCATCGCCCGCCTGTTCACTCCCGTGGTGGCCGACTTCGAGCCGGACCTGATCGGTGGCACCGAACTGGGCGGCGTGATCCTCGCGACTGCCGTCTCACAGATGACGGGGCTACCAATGATCGTGGTGCGGAAGCAACCGAAATCCTACGGGGCGTTCGCAAATGACTTCGTCGAGGGACCATGCCACCGCGGTCAACGCGTGCTCTTGCTCGAGGACGTCGTAACCAGCGGTCACGAGGTGTTGCTAGCCAAAACCCGCCTCGAAGAACTCGGCCTCGAGGTGATCGTGTACGCCGTCGTCAATCGCGGTCTCGCGCCGATCAAGTCGCTCGTACAGCTTCCCCTTCCACGCGGCGAACTGACGCCCGACAACTAACCGGAAACTGCCCACGCCCGGTTGGCGTTGCCGCTTCAGAGAGTGATGCTCATATGGTCGTCTGCCACCAGCAAGTCACCCTGATACGTTGAACGCGCCTCGGACTCCAATTCGTCTCGCGATGCTTCCGACCCGTAGTGGCTCAGCAATAACCTTCGTGCGTCTGCGTGTTGCGCCATCTCACCTGCCTCGCGCGCGGTGGAGTGACCGCGCGGTTCGGCGTCGCGTTGATGCGGGCGCAGCGTCGCCTCGCAAATGAAAAGGCCGGTGTCTTTGGCCAAATCGACGACACGCTGTTCTGGCGCGGTATCCGCCGAATACGTTACGCTGCTACCGTTGTATTCCGCCCGCATCGCGAAGGCCGGGATGTAGTGCTTGCTGAGTGCGAACCGTACGGTAATATCGCCAACGGTCAGCGTCCCTTCCGGATCGTACTCGCGAAGCTCGTAGACGTCCAAGAAATGGCCGTTGTCGTCCGTGGCAAACGGATCGACGACCCTGCGCAAGAGCGCTTCACCGTCTGGCGGAAGGTACAGCACCGGCCGGCGGTTCGTCGTCCGCGCACCGTATCGCAGGCCGTAACGCAACGGCACGAGATCGAGAAAGTGATCCGGATGCATGTGGCTGATGATAATGGCGTCGGGACCATCCATCGAAGTATGCCGACGCAAATTCCCTACGGCGCCACTACCCAGATCGAGCACGACCTTGGTACCAGCCGCCTCCACGAAATACGAACTGCAGGCACGTCCCGGTCGAGCTACCGCGTTGCTCGAACCGGCGACGGTAAGGCGAAGACGGTCCTCAGCCGGCGGTTCGCTCACGCGATCGCGGCGAGCACGTCCTCGGCGTGACCCGGCACACTCACCTGCGGCCACACCCGCACGATCGTGCCTTCCTTGTCAATGAGAAACGTCGAGCGCTTCGTCACGCCGAATGCTTCGTACACTGTTCCATCGACGTCAGCGAGCAACCGGTACGGCAGCCCGTACTTCTCCTTGAAGCGCTGGTGAGAAGCAACGGAATCGCGGCTCACGCCGACGATTTGTGCGCCTTTGCCCTCGAAAGCGGCGTACTGTTCGCGAAATTGGTTCGCCTCGCTAGTGCAGCCCGGCGTGTCGTCCTTGGGATAGAAGTACAGGACCAGCGGTTTGCCCAAGAAATCTTTCGTCGTGACCGTAGTCCCCGCTTCATCCGGTGCGGCAATCTCTGGAACTCTGTCACCCTCAGCGAGCAACGTGGCCTCCTCTTCGCGGCAAACTGACCGGCAGAGAGTGCGACGCCGCTCTCGGCGTTCCCCTCGCGAAGGTGAGGCCCGAGAATCGCGGTGCAGCACGTTCGTCGTCGAAGGGACGAACAGTGAGACCTGACGCACATCCTGTGGATTCGCAACAGCCGCACCCGTTGGCCGCGCGCCTAGCGCGGGCATTGCCCCGAGGCTCTCGCGTTCTCGTCGTCGGCGCCGGTTCGGGTCGGAGTCTGCCGCCTTTGCGCGATGCTGGTTGTGAGATCGAGATCGCTGACGCGGACGATCAAGAGTTCCGCTGTTTTTGCGGTCCCTACGACGGCATTCTCAGCACCCATGCACTGTTGCACGGCACGTGCGAGACGGTTGCGTCGCGTGTCGCCATTCTCACCGCGTACATACGCGAGGGCGGTAGGTTTCATGCCACCTTCGGATCGACCTTGGATCCGCGCTGCGGCGTAGGCGTATATTTGGAAGGAGACGGGTGGTCGTCGCAGGACGGCCCTGAGGCCGGCGTACCTCATGCGTTCTTTCACCGTGCTGCGCTCGAAGCGCTCTTGCGACCGTTTTCAGCCGGTTCGATGGAGGAACGTGAGGTCGGCGAGGTCGTCGGACGCTGGGCGCATCCCGCACACGACCCCGCGCGCCCGGCCTTTCACTGGTTCGTCGAAGCCGCCCGCTAACCGCGGCCGCCGTCGCGAAACAACGTGCGACACTCTAGGCGGCGAGCGGCGGATGGCACGTTTCGCAGGGCGTCAGTCCGAGACGAACGGCCTCCTGCGGCGTCTGAAACTTCCGAAAGTGGCGGCCGTGAAGTTGCGGTTCGCTGAAGCAGAACGGATAGCAAAAGGTGTCATCGCCTTCCGGACTCCAGAACTCGTGCATCGTGACTCGCCGGCGCAATTCTGGAACGTGGACGCCCTCGTGTTCCAGGATACGCACCTTGTCGTCGGCGCCGAGCGCGTACTCGCCCGTCTCCCCATCGCTGCGCACGACGCGGTGACAAGGGACGATGAGCGGCACGGGGTTCTTGGCCAACGCAGTTCCAACGGCGCGTACTGCACCGGGATGGCCGATCTCTCGCGCGATCCACGCATACGGCCGCACCGTGCCGGGACGGATCCTTCTCGTTGCCTCGAGCACCGCCCGCTGGAACGGATTGCACTCAGAAAGATCCACCTTCGCACGCGAACCGCGTTGCATGGCGTTTTGTAACTCCGCCGAGAGCTGGTCCCGGCGTTCCACCCGCCGACCGAAGCGCTCGCGGTACCGACCCTCGAACTCTGTCTCGCTCGACGCCTCCATGACCGCTGTGATCCCGCGCTCTCCCATGGCTGCATAGACGGCACCAATTGGGCTTTGCACGACGGCGTAACCGTCGATGAGCCCGCAGCGGCGCAACACGTCTTCTAAAAATCTTCCCGGTGCGCTCATCGACTGCACCACTTTCACGCTCTCCTCAAATCGGTCGCCCTTCATACGAGCGCCGCTACCTTTCCGGAACACCGCAGCAGCGCGAGTCCTCGATGTACGTTGGCTTTGGCTGTGCCTACTGGTTGCTGTAACACGTTTGCAATCTCGTCATAACTCAATCCCTGAATGTGTCGTAAGACCACCGGCATGCGATATCTCGGCGCAAGGTTTTCGAGTGCCGTGCGCAGGACCGCAATGGCCTCTCGGGCCTCGGCGCGCGCCTCAGGCCCTTCGCAAGCCGGCACTGCGAGCGGCATCCCGTCATCGAGCGCGGCCGGCGCAGCGCGACGGCTGCGGTTGCGAACCTTGTTGAGCGCAATCGTAAACAGCCATGGCCGCAGTGCCAATGCGCTCCTTCTCGCGGTTTCATAGCCTTGCAACGCCCGGTACGCGGAAACGAACGAATCCTGTGCGATCTCTTCGGCGTCTGCATGGTTTCCGATCAGCGTCATCACGAATCCGTAGAGCCGGTCTTGATACCGCTGCACGAATCGCTCGAAGTTACCGTCGAGGTCCTTTGCCAAGTCGGCCGCGAGCCGCCGCTGTTCCGAAAGGTCGCCACCCGCGGCAGCGGCTTTGGAGACCTTCCGCAGCTTTGTTGTCGACCGGTCGGAGGTCGCTATCGTAAGTGCCAGTCGCTGCCTCCCTCGCGCAAACGCCGTTGGGCGGCCATCAAAGTGGTACGAGCCGGTCCTTCCTTCGGCATCGCAGCGTCGATTGCGAGCAGCACGAGTGCCGCGCCGGACGCAAGCACTCCTGTCATGGTCTCGATCATAGCCGTGGTCCCCAACCGCCGAAGAGCACTTGATCTTGATGTCGCGGCGGTGCGGCGCCCCACAAGAGGTCGCCTTGACCGGCGAGGGTCCTGGGGCGGCTGGCGCACTGCTTGAGATGGGTAGAGGTATCGTCCGTCATCGCTCACTCCGCTCGGCCACATCGCCGAGTCATGGAAGAAACACGCGGGGCTGTGTTTCGTTGCAAGCGTCGCGCTCGTTGCGCGATAGGGTGAACGGCGCAGGGCACGAACCCGTTCGGCCGATGTATCGCTTTTTCGGAGTCGTGCTGTCAGTCGTTGCCGGCAGCTTTTGCTTGAGCTCTTCGATCACACCGGCATTCGCAGCAACGATCGATTCGTCGCTGCTTTCCGCGTTGCACTGGCGTATGATCGGGCCGTTTCGTGGAGGGCGCACCGTCGCCGTGACAGGCATTCCGGGAGATCCTCGGACGTTTTACTCCGGCGCGGTCGGCGGTGGCGTTTGGAAAAGCGAAAACGCCGGACGCACCTGGAATCCCATCTTCGATGGTGAGCCCGTAGCCTCCATCGGCGCCATCGCGGTCGCGCCGAGCGACCCTGCAACAATCTACGTGGGAAGCGGCGAAGCGGACATGCGCTCCGACATCATTGCGGGCAACGGCATGTACGTCTCGCACGACGCGGGCGCAAGCTGGAGCCGCATCGGGCTCGACGATTCTCGCCACATCGGACGCATTTTGGTCGATCCACGAAATGCGCGGACGCTTCTGGTTTCGGTGTTGGGTCACGCCTATGGTCCAAACGACATGCGGGGAATTTATCGCTCCGTCGATGGCGGTACGACGTGGACGCGAATGCTTTTCGTGAACCGCGACACCGGCGCGATCGATCTCGCCGCCGATCCTACGATGCACACCGTGTATGCGTCGCTGTGGCAAACCCGACGGCCGCCGTGGAGTGTCTATCCACCGTCGAACGGTCCGGGGAGCGGGCTGTATGTCTCGCGCGACGGCGGTGTCACGTGGGGCCATATTTTCGGCGGAGGGTTTCCTTCGGAAGGACTGGGCAAGATCGGGCTAGCGGTCGCACCAAGCGCTCCGCGACGGATCTACGCGATCGTGGATGCGAAAAAAGGCGGCCTTTACCGAAGCGATGATGGCGGCTCAACGTGGCGGCTCATGGACGAAGATCGCCGGCTTTGGCAGCGCGGATGGTATTTCTCCCACGTCACCGTGGATCCCAAGAACGCCGACATCGTCTATATCTCGAACACCTCGTTCTACCGCTCCGTCGACGGGGGACTCCATTTCACCGCCATCAAGGGCTCACCGGACGGGGACGATTTTCACCAGTTGTGGATCGATCCCAAAGAGCCGTCCCGCATGGTGCTGGCCAGCGATCAAGGGACGAGCGTCAGCATCGACGGCGCGCAGACGTGGAGCTCCTGGTTTAACCAGCCCACGGCGCAGTTCTATCACGTCGCGACGGATAACGCGTTTCCCTATCATCTGTACGGCGCGCAGCAGGACAGCGGCGCCGCAATGGTCTCCTCGCGCAGCGATCACCGTGGTATTCAGGAACGGGACTGGAAACCAATCGTCGCCGGGGGCGAGAGCGACAGCGTCGCCCCCACAAACGTCGACTCCTTACAGAGCGGCTCGATCTTCGGCGGTTTTGTCGATCACGAGGACCTGCGCAGCTCGCAAACCCGTTCACTGTCTCCAACCGCAGGGAGGCCGGGCGAGTGGCGCGCCGAGTGGACGACTCCGATCGCCTTTGGCCCCGATAGCGCGTTGTACTCCTCGCGTCAGATCGTTTTCCGTTCGCGTGACGGCGGTCAACGCTGGCAACGCATCAGCGGAGACTTGACGCGCGCGCATCCCGGTGCCCCGGCAAATTTGGATGCGCCCGCCGCCGCAGATTTCACTGGAGCGGAGCCGCGCGGCGTCGTCTACGCCATCGCGCCCTCACCGCTTCGCGCCAACGTCGTGTGGGCCGGCACGGACGACGGCCTCGTGTACCTGACGCGCGACTCCGGACGAAGCTGGCACAACGTCACTCCTCCAGGCGTCACGACGTGGGCGCACGTCGATACGATCGAAGCGTCGCGCTTCGACGCGAACGTCGCCTACGTTGCGGTGGACCGTCACCGGCTCGACGACGAACGGCCGTACATCTATGCCACCCGCGACGGCGGCCGAACTTGGCGCTCAGCAATTGCCGGGATTCCGGACGGGAGCTTCGTGTGGGTCGTGCGCGAGGATGCCGCGCGACGCGGCCTTCTGTATGCCGGGACCGAAACCGGCGTTTTCGCGTCGTTTGACGACGGCGCCTCATGGCAGTCACTCCGTCTCAACATGCCTGTCGTTCCCGTTCACGACATCAGCGTTCACGGAGCCGATCTCGCCATCGCGACGCATGGGCGAGCGTTTTGGGTGCTCGATGATGTGGCACCGTTGCGGGAGTTGGCCCTGAACGGTTCGCGCGGGTTACGCCTCTTCTCGCCCGTCGACGCTATTCGTACGCGTCCACCGAACGATGAAGCTGAAGCGTCGCCCCCAGAGACGCCCCAGGGAGAAAATCCGCCCTACGGCGCGCCGATCGATTATCTGTTACCAGCCGGTTTCTCCGGCACGGTTTCCTTATCGATTTTGGACGAGCGAGGCCGAATGGTACGGCGCTGGTCCAGCACGGACTCGGTCACTGCTGACAATCCCGACGAGGTCGATTATCCCGCGTACTGGATCGCACAGCCGGCGCGTCTTGCCGCTTCACCTGGGATGCACCGCTTTTACTGGGACTTTCGAATGTCACGCGCCGATGGCGTTTTTGCACCGCCTGGCCGGTATACCGCGCGGCTCTCCGCGGGCGCGACGACCTTGACCCGCGGCTTCATCGTCCGCCGCGATCCACGCATCCACGCCAGCGACCGCGACTTGACTGCGCAGGTATCACTCGCTTCTGCGATCGACGTGCTCTATCAGCGGACGCAGGCGGCGATCAGAGCGGCTACTGAATTCCGCAAACGGCCGAACGTGAACATCGGTCTCGTCGATGCGATCGCTGGGCCGCCGCCCAACGTGGACTTGCGCAATTCCGTCGCCCCGCGCGGAACGCGACTCTCGACGCTGCGCGAGGAAGAACGCTTACTGACAGAACTGGAGGACGCCGTAGAAAGCGCCGACACGGCGCCCACACCGTACGAGCGCGAAACGTGGCGTTTCCTCAGCGCCCGCACACGGCAAACGCTGTCCCTGTGGGATCGATTCGTATCTGCTCACCGCTAATGTGGCCGCTTGCGATATCGATCGCTAGTTGCGCCTCATCTTCCGTGAACGCCTCCGCGGTTTAAGGCGCAGGAGAGCCGATCAAGTCCGTCACGGGGCTCGACGCGCTGGCATATAACCGCTTCCCCATGCGGCCCGCGAGATACGCCATACGACCGGCTTCCGTGGCGCGACGCATTGCTTGCGCCATTAAAACGGGGTCGCGCGCCGCGGCAACGCCGGTGTTCATCAGCAGCGCGTCGACGCCGAGTTCCATCGCGACCGCCGCATCGGACGCGGTACCAACGCCAGCATCGACGATCACCGGAACCGACGCGCGCTCCTTGATGATGCGGATCACGTACGGGTTACAAACGCCTAGGCCACTGCCGATGGGGGCTGCGAGCGGCATGATCGCTGCGCACCCGGCTTCTTCCAACTGCTTGCACGCGATAGGATCGTCGGTGATGTAGGGTAGCACAGTGAAGCCGTCGCGAACCAATTCACGCGCCGCTTCAATCGTTTGCGTGGTATCGGGATAGAGCGTCTGCGTGTCACCGATGACCTCGAGCTTGATGAGATCCGTGTGGAGAGCCTCGCGAGCCAGCTGCGCGGTGAGCACGGCATCTTTCGCGGTCGTGCAGCCCGCTGTGTTGGGAAGAATTCGGTACCGGGAACGGTCGATGTAGTCGATCAGCGTCTTGCCGCTGGGGTCGTCGAGATGAATTCGCCGAATGGCGACGGTGACGAGTTCGGCGCCACTCGCCTCGTGTGCGCGCTGCATCACATCAAGCGACGGGTACTTGCCGGTTCCGACAATGAGCCGCGATTGGAACTCATACCGTCCGACCTTGAGCGGTTCATCACGAAGCACGATGTCCAGCCTTTCTTCCCTTTAAGTGGTGTGAGTCGCCGGCACGTCCCCGGCTCCAAAGTCGGCGGCGATGAGTCACGTGTGCCCCTTCGGGGTTAGCGACGTGCATTCCAGCGGCTGAGGACGTCTGCGGGACGTCGAGGCGCTACCGTGGAGTGGAAGGGCCGATGCGCTACCCAAGTAACGCGGGACAAGCAAGCAGCACATGCCGTGGACGGAGCGCATCGAGCCCTTCAACGAGGGAGAGAAAGTTCAGGGGTCAGCCTCCGGCGACGGCGTGAATGATTTCGATCGCATCGCCGTCGTTGATTTTCGTCGCTTCGTGAAGAGGTCGTCGTACCACGCGTTCGTTGACGGCGACGGCCGAGCCGCTTTCTTCGATGCCGAGTTCGTGAAGCAACTCCGCCAGCGTCAGGCCATCACGCAGTTCGTGCTCCGTACCGTTTATTGTCGCCCGCATCACGCCGGAACCGTCATGCGATTTCCCGGATCGGCGAGACGTTGCGGCGAAAACGGGCCGGGCTCGACGACGCATGCTTTCCCTTCGATGATGTCAGCCAGCATCGTTGCGGTGGCCGGCGCGAGCAAAATGCCGTTTCGAAAGTGTCCGGTCGCGACCGCGTACCCGCCGAGCGCACCAAACCCAATGTACGGCAATCCGTCCGCGGAACCGGGACGAAGACCGGCCCACGTTTCGACGAGCGCGAGATCGCGTAGCGCCGGAAGCGCGCGTAACACCGCATCGAGCAGCGTCCGCACGCCGTCAGCCGTGACACGCACATCGAAGCCGACGTCTTCGACGGTGGCCCCAACGAGCAAGCGTCCATCGTCGCGCGGAACGACGTAGCCGTCGGAATACCACAACGCTCTTCGCACGAGGCCACGGGGCATTGCGAGCGCCAGCATCTGTCCTTTGACGGGATGCACGGGGACGCGCGCGTGTTCGGGCAAGCCATCGATCATCGACGCCCACGCGCCTGCAGCATTGACAACGACGTCCGCGGCGAGAAAGCCATCGGTCGTGCGAAGACCGCGGACGCGACGCGCGTCGCTTTCAATGGCGATACTTCCGCAGTGCGCAGAAATGCCAACGCCTTGCCGTTCGCATGCGGCACGCAATGCGCGGCCCAAGCGACGATTGTCGACGTGACCTTCTCTTTTGAACAATGCGGCCCCAATGACGTTTCCCGCAGCCGACGGCTCCAGCGCCACCGTTTCGCCTCGCGTAAGCCACCGCGCCGGGATGCCTTCCGCGACGGACGCCGCGACGCGCGCGCGCAGACGCTCTGAATCGTTCGCGGTCAGCGCGATGTGAAGGATGCCGTCGAGATGGAGCCTGGGGTCGATACCTGAATCGGCGCGGACGCCCTTCACGAACGCCGGGTAGCGGTCGAGCGACAGCGCGCAGAGCCGTTGCATGGCAGACGATGGCGGCGCCTCCGTGTCCGGCGCGAGCATGCCGGCTCCCGCCCACGAGGCCGCGCCGCCCGCTTCTCCTACGTCGAAAACGCGCACCTCGCCCCCGCGTCGCGTCAGCTCGTATGCGAGTGAAAGGCCGATCAGTCCGGCGCCGATGATGGCGATCATCGGCGAGATTCCTTCGACGCGTCGCACGGCGTTCCGCGAGAATCGCCGCGTCGCGCATTTCCAGCGCAAACTCTTCCGGGGTGCATCTTTCACCGACCGGAATTAACGAATCGGTTTGCGTATTGCCGTTCGAGCGCGACGTTCGCCGGAATGGCGACAAACGCGCGTCGGTCTTCTTCCTCGGTCAGATACGCGAGCTGCTCGAGGTACAAAGCGTGCGCCTGTTCGAGAATTTCGCCCGCGCGTCTGCCGTCATCGAGGACATCGAACGCGCGCGCGAGGGACCAGAGAAGCGGCAACGAGCGGCGCTGCGCGCCCCCGTCGACGTGCGCCGAGGCGGTGCCCAAGGCTTCCTCAGCCCAGCGCCGCGCCTGTTTCGGATCCTCGTTCATGGCGTACGTCAGCGCCAGCTCGGCAGCGGGAAGGCACGCAAAAAATGGCGCGCCCGCCTCGATGGCGCGGCGGCGGGACTTATGAAGCGTCGCAACGGCGTCAACGAACTCACCGCCTTCCCGCTGCGCCACGCCTTTGACGAGAAGACCATTGCATTCTACAAGCGGTTCGTTGGCCGCGGACGCCGACCCGATGCACGAATCAGCCCAGCGCAGAGCTGCACCATAGTCTTCCTTTCGGCAGCCAACCATCGCGAAGGTTTCAGCGGCATAGGCGGGCCACACCGGACCGCCGATCGTGCTGGATTCCGAAACGATGCGCTCGGCCAACGCTGCGGCGCGGTCGAATCGGCCGATTTCGATTTCGATCCCGGCGAGGTTCGTGTAGGCGGTCAGCAGCCCCGCGATCTCGGCATCTTCAAAGAGCGTACGCGACTCTTCGAAGTGACGGCGCGCCGAGGCAAAGTCGAAAATATGTCTCTGAAAGGCGATGGCAAGCGAGTCATGCGCAAGCGCCATCATCATCCGGTCACCGATCTTCGTTGCCGTCTCGAGGAGCTCTGAGGCCGCACCCGCAAGCCTTTTCCACTCCGCGAATCGCGTCATCACTTGGGATTCGAGATAAGAGAGCTGCAGCCGAAACCACATCTCGTCGGAAGTCTCTGCAATCTCGCGAGCCCGGGCCGTGGATTGCACTGCTTCTCCACGGCGACCGAGTATCGCGGCAAGGAGCCCTTGGAACACGACTGCGGCCATCACATCGCGCTCGTTGCCTGCCGCCGAAAACTTCTCCAGGGCCAACGTCATCTTGTCGAAGGCGGCCTCATTCTGTCCCGACTGCGCCATAAACATGGCGTCGAGCCGGAGTGCCTCTGCCTCCCAGCGTAGATCGCCCCGTGCGGCTTCGATAAACTGCGCGACGATCCGTCGTCCCTCTTCCTCCTCACCGGTGCGATAGTGAAGCAAACCACGCCAGCGAAGTGCTTGGCAGATACGATCCTGCTCCACGAGAGCGCTCGCGATCCGGTCGAGCTGGCGTTGGTCGTCGCGCTGGGCACCCCGGTCGCAGAGCCGGTCGTGTACGGAGATCCGCACCGCAAAAAGATCGAAGCGCAACGTTTCACCCACCGACTCCAACGCCAAGCCGCGCGCGACGTACCCCAGCGCTTCCTCGTTGGCAAACACCGCTGCGGCCCTTCGCGCGGCACGCAAGTAATATGTCGCTGCGGAGTGCCCAGCCCCACCGCGATCGTGATGCCGCGCGATGAACACCGCCAGGTCATCGACTCGGCCGGCATAGTACCTTTCAGCAACGCGCGCCGTACGTCGATGCCAGCGCCGGCGCTCCCGCTCACCGAGCGCAGCGTACGCGACGGAAGCCACGACGTCGTGCGAAAACTCGAAATCAAAGCCACTACGGTTTCCGCTTTCTCGAATGGCACGCCGTTCCACTAACTCATCCGCAGCCGCAACGAAGTCAGCCTCGCTCCAGCCGACGAGCTCCCCAACGACGTCTAAGTCGAACGACGTGCCGACGACCGAGGCGGTATCCAACAAGAAGCGCGCACTTGGCGACAGTCGCGCGATGCGTTGTTCGATGGCTTGCCGGAGCCCAGCGGGAACCGGTCCCTCGCGGTGTACGCGTCCCGTTTCCAGCGCTGTCTGCATCAGTTCGACGAGAAAGAGTGGGTGACCGGCGCTCATGCTCCACAGGTCCGATGCAGCGGTTTCGTCGTCGGACAACAGCGGTGTCGCGATGACGATCTGCGCAACCGCCCGTTGCGAGAGTCGCGCCAGAGCCACGACGTCGACCTTTTCACCCCACGTCGCATAGCGTAATGCACCCAGCGCGGTGGCGCTCTGGTCCTCACCTTCTCGCAGAGTCACGAGCACGAAGAGCGGATGCCCGCGCGCTCGAGTGATCAGGTGCTTCAGCATCGCAAGCGTCGTGAGACCGGCGTTGTGCGCGTCCTCGATGACCAGAAGCGAAGGACGTTGGCGTGCAAGCCGAATCAAGACGTCGGCCAGTACATCAAAGAGACGGGAGCGTTGCCCATCTCCCCCGTCGTCGGCAGTTTTATTGGAAGCAAACGCCGGAACGAAACGGGCCAGGAGGCCGCGATCGTAGTCATCGAGGTCGAGCCGCTCGACATAGCTCAGACCCGCTCGTAGTATTTCCGCGAACGGTTGATAGGGAGCGCTTTCCGGTACGGAATTCGTTCCCCACAAGACACGTCCGCCGCGCGACTCCACTTGCAGCGCAAACTCCGAAACCAGACGCGTCTTCCCGATCCCGGCCTCGCCGGTGATGATCATCGCTCGCTCACCACCGCTCTGCGCGTCGCTCCAGGACGCCAAAAGCCGCGCCATCTCCGCATCCCGCCCTGCGAAGAACATCTCGGCAGGTGTGGGCTTCACCGTTTCGCTCAGCCGGAGCAACGGAACCGTCGGCAACGGCTCGTCGCGCTCGATCGCAAGGCGCAGTGCAGACGTCTCACTCATGAGGGCAACGTGCATTTCGTCGTGAAGACGCTTTTCGAACTGAGCAACCAGTTGCAGCGCACCGGCACGGTCCGCGCTTTCATAGCGCACAGCCATAAGCGCCCGAATGGCGTCCTCCCGCCACGGGTCCTCGGCGAGTATTCTGTTAAGATATTCCGCCGCCGCCTCGACGTCGCGCCGTCCCCGCGCCTCCACCGCCAAGTCCCAGAGCCCGGTGACGTATGCGACGCGGTACCGCTCCCGCGCCGCGATGATCCAATCGTCGTAGCAATCCGATAACAGCTCGCCGCCATACAGATCGACGGCCCGCCGTCGGCTCTCACGATCGACGATGAGCCGCTGGAACTCCAGGGCGTCGACCCACACGGGAGCGGCGGGGTTCCATGCCACCGTGCCGGCATCCGCGACGAACCACGGAACGTCGGCGCTCGGCAGCGCTTCCCGGAGATAGCCTAGATGGCGCCGCAGATTGGTCCGCGCCGTTTCCTCAGGATCGTCGGGCCATAGCGTGAAGGCGACGGAGTCCCGCGAGATTGTGGCGTCCCGCTGCAGTAACAGGTACGCCAGCAGCGGTGCGACCTTCGGTCGGGCGGAAAATCGCACGACCCTTCCATCGACGCGTAGCCGAAGGTGTCCGAAGAGCGAGACGTTGAGCATGGCGTTTTACTGTGCACGGCTTCGGCGGTACGCCGCCGCGTCCCGTACCTGTGCATGGCGCTGGACCATGGACGGGTGGGACGCCGATGAGACGTCACGCCCGCTATGCTGGCTCGAAGAGGAGGAACAAGCACCATGATCAGGGCTTTGAGCGGTGTTGCGTCGCGGCGGGCGTCCTCGGCGGCGTTCGTGGTCGGGGTGGCATTGAGTGTTCTGGCGGCGACTGAGAGGCCTGTTGCGGCCGCTCGGTTCGTTCAAACGTTGATACGGCCTACGACCACATCGACGCCAACGACATGTCCATCGAACCCCTATCCGTGTGCGAATGGGGATACGTTCAGCTACAGCGTAAAGGGCACCGAAACGATTAGCACGCCCACAAGCTCGCCCAGCATCATCCCGTATTCGGACACATCTACATCGATCTTCTCGTGCCCGGTCACGTTCCAGGGCATTCCGAACCTTTGCGAGTGGCAAAGCACCCTCGCGAGCCAACCGGGGACCGTTTCCAGCACGTATGCAGGCTACGTCCCGAAGGGCCCGGGATACGATCTGGACTGGTTCGGCCAGACGTCGGCATCATATGGGGGCGGGTACACGTCAAGCTTGCTTCTCACCTATGCGCCCCCACTGGTGTACGATAAAGTCCCCATCAAGAAGGGTGAGCACTTCAACTGGGACGCCGTGACGACGCATGAAACGAGTCGGACCTATGGGCCGTCAAACTATCGCGCGACGACACGATCCTTGGAGCACCCAAACGGCACGTATGCGTCTACGTATTTTTCAAGCGACCCGAAGCAGCACACGAAGCTCACCGAAACGCGCCAGCTCAGCGCGAACGGTTCGGGCGCCTTCACCTACGCCCTCTCGGGGCCCAGCTCTTCATCATACAGCATAAGCTACGGCGCTCCAACGATGGTCGGTAGCCAGTGGGTCATTCCGGTGACAACGACGACGGGGAGCGGTTCGTCGACGGTAAACGTGCCGGACTGGTTCCCTGGCGGTGGCCCTGCGCCGGCGAAGTTCGGTTACTACATCTGGAGACACGCGGGCCTGGCGACCATTCCATCGCAGTGCGGCACGTTCGCAGGCCAGCAAGCGGAAGGCGAGCCGTACACGACGTTCTATCTGGACCCCGTACGTGGCTACGTGACGACAGGCTCCGGCGAGGCGTACACCATCGATGGTTCCGGCGTGGTGTGCGAAAACGATAACGTCACCGAGCAGTTCTATGACAATCAGAAGACCGGCGCCCTAATCGAGACAGTGTCGTTCACCAGCTATACCGTCCTAACGTCCGAAACACTGCAATCGCTTCGTGAACGTCACGCTTGCACACACAAGGTAGGCTTGCCGCCGGCGTTCGCTATCGCTCCCGGCTCTCGCCACGATGGGCGCCCCATGCACGACGCACCGTCACAACGGTAAGAGCAGCGGGGAGTCGGCGTGGGACGCCTGCGGGACGGCCGCCACGTTACGCTCTTCTCGTGACAGGCTGCGCGAGGTGGTCTGTATTCAAGATCATGCTCACGAGAAAGGACTAAGGACAATGAACGACGTGCTCTTCCGAACCGGAGCCCTTCTTGGTGGCGCTGCGATCATCGCAACCGCCATGGCAGTGAACCCCGCCACGGCTACCGATGTACAGAAGATCGTGCATCAGAACGGGGTCAAGACATGTAACAGCAGCAAGCCCTGCAGCGGGGGTACTAACACCGGGATTGGACCAGGCGTCCAGGCCGAAAATACCTCCTACGGCAATGGGCTCTACGCGCAAGCCGCCAACAATGACGGCGTAAGCTCGCAGACCACTAATCCCAGCTCACAACGGAACGCACGCTCAGGTGTCTACGGCTTCGACGGTTCG
>JAFAXE010000075.1 GCA_019241305.1 Vulcanimicrobiota bacterium | reverse complement strand
GAGACCGCATAGCGGCGAGCGTCGACGAAACCGGCCCACCGGCGCTCGACCACACGGGCGCCGGCCGCCCGCGCGAGCGCCGCAGTTCGGTCGCTGGAATCGGCATCGACCACGATTAAGCGCGCTTCCAGCGGCGCAGTCGCGAGGGCCGAGGCGATGTTGGCCGCCTCGTTTTTCGTCAGGACGACGACCGTGATGTCGGCGGGATTCAGGTTCGCGTGAGCGCTTTTTCGGTCAATTCGGTCGGCCGGTTCGCGTGCGCGAGCGTCGCGCCGATGAAATCACGGTACAGCGGCGACGGGCGTGTCGGCCGGGACGTGAACTCAGGATGTGCCTGCGTCCCGACGAACCAGGGATGCAGTTCCGGCGACAATTCGATGACCTCGACAAGGCGCGATCGGCCTGAGACGTGGTGGCCAGAAAACACCATGCCGTGTTCCTGGAACAGCGCTGCATAGCGGTTGTTGAATTCGTACCTGTGCCGATGCCGCTCGACCACCCGTGGCGCTCCATAGGCGCGGTACGCGAGCGTCTCAGGTTCGAGATCGCAGTCGTATCCGCCCAAGCGCATCGTCCCGCCCATGAGTTCGAGATTTCTCTGCTCCGGCAAAAAGTCGATGACGGGGTCGGGCGTCGCTTCTTCGACTTCCGTGGTGTTGGCATCGCCGAGGCCGCAGACGTGACGCGCAAACTCGACGCACGCCAACTGCATGCCGAAACAAATTCCGAGAAACGGAAGCCGCGTCTCACGCGCAAATTGGATCGCGCGCAGCTTCCCCTTGACGCCGCGCGAGCCGAAGCCTGGTGCGACGAGGATCCCGTCCACACCGGCGAGCACGCTGGTTCCGGCCTCCTCGACGATCTCGGAGTCGAGCCGGCGCACGTCGACCGCCGCATCGTGATAGATGCCGGCGTGCGAGAGTGCCTCGTTGATGGAGATGTATGCGTCCTTGAGCTCGACATACTTCCCGACGAGCGCGATGCGCACGTGGTGCTTCGGATGCAGCATTCGCTCGACGATCGCTTCCCAGTCCTCGATCTCGAGCGGCCGCGTCTCGAGGCTAAGCCGCCGGATCACCGCTTCGGCGAGACCCTCGCTTTCGAGATTCAATGGAACCCGGTAGATCGTCTTGGCATCGCCGTTCTGGACGACGTTGCCCGGCGGCACGTCGCAGAAAAGACCAATCTTCTCTTTCAGATCCAGCGGAATTGGGTGTTCGGAATCCGTGCGCACCACGATCGCGTCGGGCGAGATGCCGATCGCGCGCAATTCCCGCACGGAGTGCTGCGTCGGCTTGGTCTTGAGTTCACCGGCGGCGCCCAAATGCGGCATGAGCGTGAGATGAACGAACATGACGTTGTCGTCGCCCATGTCGTAGCGTACCTGCCGGATCGCTTCCAAAAACGGAAGCGACTCGATATCGCCGACGGTTCCGCCCACTTCGACGATGCAGACGTCCGCGCCACTCTTTTCGGCGACGCGCCGGATAGCCGCCTTGATCTCGTTCGTGATGTGCGGAATGACTTGAACCGTCGCGCCCAGGTAGTCGCCACGCCGTTCTTTATCGATGACCGATGCGTAAATCTGTCCGGTGGTGACGTTGTTCGTCCGCGAAAGCGGCTCGTCGATGAAACGTTCGTAGTGGCCGAGGTCGAGGTCGGTTTCCGCTCCGTCTTCGGTGACAAAAACCTCGCCGTGCTGATACGGGTTCATCGTGCCCGCGTCGACGTTGATGTAGGGATCCAGCTTTTGGATCGACACCGAAACTCCGCGGCTCTTGAGCAGCCGGCCGAGCGATGCCGCGGTAATGCCTTTCCCGAGCGAACTCACGACGCCGCCGGTGAAGAAGACGAACTTGCTCACTCGGCGCCTCCGGTCTCGCTCCGGCGCGCCCATGACCTCCGCCGCGTTCCCCCGTTTCGGCTCCGGTGCGTCGGTGATGTTCGTGCTCGACGGCGCCTCATACGGGTTGTACGCCTTCGTCGCTGTGGGCACTGCGACCTCGGGACGCTGAGGTGAGCGAGATTGCGACCCAGCGCTCCAGTCCGGCGTAATCCTCTCCGATCTCGAGATGAGCGCCCCGGAGGTTTCGTTCGATCAGGTCCGCCAGCGCGTCAAGCGCCGGAGGCGCAGCCTCAAAGTATGCCGTCGCGCGCGCCGCAAGAAGGCGCGGCAGATGGGAGATGAGACGCCGATACAGGTCAAGCCCATCGGCGCCGCCGTCGACGGCGAGCCGGGGCTCGAACGAAACGGGATCAGGCGGTAGCGGTACGTCCCTCGTCGGAACGTACGGCAAATTTGCGACGAGACAGTCGTAGGGCGCAAACGCGAAGAGTGGCTCGGCAAGGTCGCCCTGAACGAAACGCACGCGCTGCGCAACGTGGAGCAGCGCCGCGTTGCGACGGGCGACGCCCAGGGCTTCGGGACTAAGGTCGGTCGCGACGACCTCGAGTGACCGCAATTCGGCGGCGAGCGTCAGCGCGATGGCGCCGCTCCCGGTTCCAACATCGCAAGCGCGCAGGGCTGCGCCCGCGTGGGAGCGTGAACGCAAATCGGCGAGCGCGGTCTCGACGATACATTCGGTTTCAGGACGCGGGACCAGCACGTGCGGTGTCACGACGAATCGGCGCCCAAAAAACCAGGCTTCTTCGAGGACATAGGCGAGAGGTTCGCCGCGCGAGCGTCGCGCGGTTAGGGCTTCGAGCGCTTTGAGATTCCCTACGGTGAGCGTCTCCTCTCCGTGGGCCAACAGCCAAGCACGATCGCGACCCAGCACATTGCTGAGCAAGAGCGCAGCTTCGAACGACCCTCCGTCACTCGCTCGCAGCGCTCTGGTCGTTTGCCGAAGAGCACCCTGAACGGTCATCGCGCCGCTTGGATGGAGGCAGCTGATCTAGGCGGCGTGCGGTCCGCCTTCAGCCAAGAGCCGCTCGCGCTCGTCGCGCTGTAAACGGGTGACGATGCGGTCGAGATCGCCACCCAAAACGCGCGGGATGTCGGAGAAGTTTTCGTTGATGCGATGGTCGGTGATGCGATCCTGCGGGAAGTTGTACGTGCGGATCTTTTCGGAGCGGTCCCCCGTTCCCACCTGACTGCGCCGGAGTGAGCCGAGCGCCTCATCCGCCTCGCGCTGCTTGCGATCGAGCAGCACGCTGCGCAACATCTGCATCGCGCGTTCGCGATTTTGCAGCTGCGAGCGCTCCTCGCTGCACGAGACCACGATCCCGCTCGGTTTGTGGGTAATACGAATCGCGCTTTCCGTCTTGTTGACGTACTGACCGCCCGCTCCGCTCGACTTGAAGGTGTCGATCTCCAGATCTTTGGGATCGATCTGCACCTCCACTTCTTCCGCTTCGGGAAGCACGGCGACGGTAGCGGTGCTCGTGTGCACCCGGCCTTGAGCTTCCGTCACTGGAACGCGCTGGACCCGATGCACGCCGCTTTCGTATTTCAGGTGCCGGTACGGAGCGCCGCCTTTGATCGCCAACACGATTTCCTTGAAGCCGCCGCTCTCGCTTTCGCTTTGCGAAATCGTCTCGACCCGCATGCGCTTGGACTCCGCATACCGTGCGTACATCCGCGCCAGATCGGCCGCGAACAGACTTGCTTCATCGCCGCCGGCACCGCCACGAATCTCGACGAACACGTCCTTTTCATCGTTGGGATCATGCGGTAGCAGCAACTCGGTCAGCCGCTCTTCCAGCGAGATGCGGCGGCCCCGCAGGTGTTCAGCCTCTTCCTCTGCGAGCGCGTGCAGCTCAGGATCCGAGCGGTCTTCGAGCAGACGCTCGTTCTCGGCAGTGTGCCGCAGTACGTCGCGATAGTCGCGGTACGCCATCACGGTTGGCTCGAGGTTGGAGCGCTCCTTGGTAAGCGCGATCAGCCGCGCTTGATCGAAGCTCTCGCCAAGATTTGCGAGTTCCGCGTCGATCTCATCGAAGCGCTTCGAGAGCGCCTCCAAACGCTCAACGTTCAGCACGCTACGAACGCCGTTACGGGGCGGGTGCCACGCCTCCTAGGCCGAGGCGGTGGTCTCTTCGCTCTTCTTGCGGCGGCGCTCGGCGGCTTCTTCCTTCTTCTTATTCGCCGCGGCCACGCGCTGGTTGAACTTCTCGACGCGCCCTGCCGTATCCACGAACTTCTGTTGTCCGGTAAAAAGCGGGTGGCACGCCGAGCAGATTTCGACGTGGATTTCTTTGAGGGTCGAGCCCGTCGTAAAGGTATTTCCGCACGCGCAGTGCACGCGCGCCTCCGGAAACCACTTGGGATGAATCTTCTCTTTCACGGCTGAGCCATCATACCACGAGCCTGCAACCAGGCGTTCGGCGAGTCGCCGCTACCTGTTCGTGACGTTCTTGATGAGGGCCCTTGCGAACGGCACGCCGATCCCGGTCGTCAAGTCGTAGCCGACTCCCGAATTTTGCCCGGGCAAGAAGGTGGGCGGCGGCGGCGGACAGGTCGCGTTGTAACACTGGCCGTTCGAGCCGTACAAGACGTCGTAGAAAATCGATGGATATACGGGATTGATCCCAGTAATCGTCTGATAAAGCGGATAGATCTTCGGCCCAGCGACGTTCAGGCGCGAGCCGAAGGCGCCTTTCACCAGCGCCCACATCGCCGCCATCTCCGGTGCCGCGACGCTCGTACCACCGAACCCGACAATCTGCGCCGGACCGATGGTCGGATCGGCGTTCATCACGGTTGCAACGCCGGTATTCGGATCCGCCTCCAACGAGACGTCGGGGACGTTGCGGCATGGCGTTTGCGGACACGATCCGGGCTGCATGCCGTCCATCGGGTGACCGCTGACCATCTGATACGACGGCATCGAAATGTACGCGGAAACGCCCCCGCCCGTCCCGCCGAGTCCACCGCTGGTAGTCTCTCCCCACGCGGTCATTGGTCCGACGAGTTGCCCAGCTGAGTTCAGTGGAGTCGTCACGCCGCCCACCGCCGTGACGTTCTGATCCGTCGCCGGATACGAAACGCACAGGTCGTTTTCGTACTGCGGCGGCGCGAGCCCGTCTTGGCATGCATACGCACCGTTGTCGCCGGACGACGCAAACACGGAAACGCCTTCCATCTCAAGCGCAGCGAACGCCGGCTGCTCCATGGCGATGATGTTGTCCATCTGTGCGGCTTGCTCGTCGCTGCCGAAGCTTATCGACAAGACATCGACGATGTTATCGTTAATCGCTTGCTGGACCTCATCTTGCCAAACCAGAAGCCCTTGGGCGCTATACCCTTGAGGCTTTCCGTTGATGACGAGGTTCGGCGTGTAGCCGAGATAGAAGTCGATCGTTGCTCCAGGAGCGAGCACGCCGATTTGCTCGGTGTCGATCTGCGCCTCGCCATCCTCCGGATTGCACGTCGACGTCGGCGAAACCGATGGCGGGAGATCGGGATTGCTGCCGCCTACCGGTGGGAAGTCGCTGCACTGCGACGTCGTCGCCGTGACCGCGGGTGGGGGCGCCCACGTTTGTCCACCCACCGTCCCGCTGACCGGGACGAGGTTAATGGTGTTCGTCCCGATCGTATGGTAGATCGCTCGCATCGCGACGAGGTCGCCAAGGTGCGTACTGCTTTGCAACGAGACGGGCCCCGTCCCGATGATCCCAACCGTCGCGCCGTTCCCCGTGAAGCCGCTGTTGTAAGCGCCAATGTAGTCGAACGCCTCTTGAATTTGTTGTGGCGAGTAGCCGCTGAGCAAACCGTTCGACTGCGCCTTTTTCATCGACGGCTGATAGAGCTTCCAGCGGTACACGATGTTCTCGGAACCGACGATCGGTACGTCCTTCGGGACGCTCGGGGCCGTCATCGGCGCGAAAAACGTTTCGCCGGCATGTTGGTACACGCCGAATTTGGTCGAGAACGCCTGTTCGAGCTGTTGCTGCGTGCCGACAACGTGCAGCATGTAGCGTTGCTTCCATCCGCTAACCCGCAAACCGAATCGCTCGAGGTACTTCATGGCCGCGGCGTAGTCGGCCGAGGTGGCAAAAAACCGGTCCGCAATTTGTTCCGGCGTGAGATAGCGACGGTAAAAAGCCGATTTCGGATCGCGAACTGCCGCGGCATACTGCAATAAACCGTTCGGATTCTGCAGCTTCACGATGACGTCGATCCCGAGCGACGGGAACGATGCCGGCTTGACCAACCGCGACTGACGGACGAAATCGGCGCCGTACTGGAAACCGAAGCCGCCGCCAAGGAGATTGGGTGGGGCGGTACGCGGCAGCAAACTCGTTCCCGTGCTGTGCGCGCCGTTGCAGCCGCCAAGCAGCAATGCAGCACCGAAGGCGGCCGGCAACCAAAGCGCGCGAGCGTGACGCATTATCGCTGCATCCTTCTGAGTTGGATCGGGTTGAAGCGCATCGTCTTGAGCTGCCGCCACAAGAGCGCGTGACGGCGCAGACGTTCACGCTCGAGGCGCGCGAACGTTCCTTCGACCATCCCGCGGGGAACGAGCCCGAGCGGCCCCTGGAACCGTTCCAGCGGCGTTCCAACGTTTCGCGTCATCCCGCCGGTGCGCAGCCCTTGGGTCACGCGCCGGTCGAGCGTCCCGCCGCGCCGCACCGACTTCTGATGAATCGACGCTTGATTCACGCTTAACTGCTGTTCGATACTCGTAATCTGAACCGGCGTCTGCTGGAAGAGCGGCACCTGCGCCGACTGCCCGCTATAATCGTAAAACTGTTGGGTCGTGCTGAACGTGTCGGAACACGTCATCCCAACTCCCTGTGTATCCCACACATTCGCCGTTACCGTCTCGGCTTCGCCGAAAAGCGTATCGAGCGTGGTCGTTTTTTGGATGAGCAGATTCGACCATGGTTTTTCCGGCAAGTTTTTGATCGGGTTCACGCTCAGGTTGCACACGCCGGCTGGGAATGGGAAGGCCGACGGCGTCGGGATTCCGGTCGGAGTGGGGAACGGAACGGGGAGCGCCGTGGGTCCCTTGTTGATGTAGGTTTGCTGGTACAGCGATGTCGTCGGGTACCAGTTCGGCACCGTTGTCTGCACGGGCTCTGGGCTTGGCCCGATGACGCCCGGTGCGTAGACCACCGTAATCGGGATGTTCCCGCCACTCGGCGGGCTAACGGAAACTGTGGAGTTCTGTCCACCGGGATCGCCCAAGAGCGGCCAGGACAGGAACGCGGAAAGATCGCGCTTATCCCAGGCGGTCGCCGTGGTGCCGTCCGGGTAGGTCACGTTTTCCTGATACGAACCATCTGCATTGACGCTGCGCGTCGTGACCTGACCATCGGCATCGGTCTCGGTCGTCACCATTGCGGCGTTGTTGGCGGGCCCCACTGAAACGCTTTGACCCGTCACCGACGGCTCCGGGACGACGTCGAGGAGGCCGTTCCCTTTCCCATAGATCGTGGTGAACGACGTCTGGTCAACGGTCCCCGTCTCTAACTGATTCTGAGCGCCGACCGCATAGACGTCGGTCAGTTTCGGATTCGAATCCGGGACGTAGTTGTAGTAGGTTTGCCAGGTGATCGGAACCGTCGCGATTTGTCCGTACAGTTCATTGTCCGTTTCGGTAGCATTGAACTCGACGAGTCCGCCTTGCCCCGTCGGCGGGAAGACGTTGCCGCTGGTCGCCTGCGCAACGGAAGTCGTCGTCGTAACAAAGAGCGCCGATACGGTGGGATTGGGCGACGGGATTGGCGACTGCACCACGGGAGGACGCACGATCATCTTCGCAATCACGCCCACGAACTGATACGTGTTCGTCTCGCTCGGACCGGGACTCGGCTGCCACGAATTGTTCGTCGGCGCCGGCGGCGGCGGGGGCGGGAACGTGACGGGACCGTGAGAGGGCGGTGATCCGATGCTCGGGTTCGAGCCCGAGCCGCCGGAACAACCCGCAGCAATCGCGCCGCACAAAAGGCCAAGGAATACAAAAGTGTCCCGGCGGGCCGTATTCACCCGCCGCCGCTTGGCCCTCGCGGGGATAAATCCTGGCGAGGCAAGGGCGCAGCGACGCACTAGCGAACGCGCTCCGCTTGATGCGGAGATTCGATTGGCGCGCGGTAAGCACGTTGGTGCTGTTCGGTGCGATAGCGCTCGCATTGGGTACCGGCTCCAGCGTCCACGACCGTGCGTTTGCCCAAGTCGCGCCAACGCCGGCGGTGATCGTCACGACGTCGCCGGGACCGGCTGCGCCATCGGCAATCATCGTCGTTCCGTCGACGCCGCAAGCGTCGCTGACGCCGCTGCCTGTTACCCCTACGACGCCACCGCCCTCTCGCCGTGGTCGGCACCGCGCACCGGCTGCAACCCCATCTCCAGGCGGCACCGCAGAACCTTCAGCGACCGCTACGCCGACGTCGCCCGCATTCTCGACGCTCGACGGCAATTGGGAAGTTCAACTGCAGCGCATCGATACAACCTTTTACTCGCGCTTTACCGTCAAACAAGACGGCGCCAACGTCAGTGGGACGTGGTTCGTCGATGGTCAGAACGTGCCGTTTGAAGGAACCTACGACGGCCGGCTGTTCCATTTCGTCGCAAAGGATCCGAAGAAAGGGAATCTCGACTTGAGCGGTTACGTCGAGAACTCGACCGACATGATCGGCATCGTCGACAACGGAAAAGGCGACATTCCATTCCAAAATCCGCTGGCGTTCACCGCCGAGCACCGCGCCAGCAAGGGAGCCTACCCGAAGAAGAAAAGCTGATACGTCGAAGAGGCCGGCGATGGAAGACCGCCGCTTCGGATTCCGTACTCGCGCCGTCCACGCCGGGACGCCGCCGGATCCCGCGACTGGAGCGCGTGCGCAGCCGCTCTACCTCTCGACCAGTTTCGTCTTCGACTCGGCCGAACACGCGGCCGAACTGTTCTCGTTGCGCACCTACGGCAACATCTATTCCCGCATAGGAAATCCGACCGTCTCGGCGTTCGAAGAACGGATGGCGAGCCTCGAAGGCGGACTCGGCGGCATCGCGACTGCGAGCGGGCTCGCAGCACAACTCGTCGCGATTCTCTCGCTCGCGCAAACCGGAGACCATTTCGTTGCGTCCGCCAACCTCTATGGCGGCACCGTCACGCAGTTTACGGTGACGCTACGCCGGATGGGTATTGCGTGCACGCTCGCTCCGGGCGGCGCACCCGCCGATATTGCACAGGCGATCCGTCCCGAGACGAAGGCGGTCTTCGTGGAAACGATCGGCAACCCGGCGGGAAATATCGCGGATATCGAGGCACTTGCGGCGGTCGCACATCGGCACGGCGTACCACTCATCGTCGATAACACGTTCGCCTCACCTGCGCTCTGCCGTCCAATCGAGTGGGGCGCCGATATCGTAGTCCATTCCGCCACGAAGTATATCGGCGGCCACGGGACGGTGATTGGCGGAGTCCTCGTCGAGTCCGGTGCATTTCCGTGGGGTGCGGGCAAACATCCCTTGCTCGCGCAACCGAGCCCGGGATACCATGACATGAACTTCGTGGAGACGTTCGGCGAATATGCGTACCTCATGCGGGCGCGTGCCGAAGTGTTGCGCGACGTCGGCGCCTGCCTTTCACCGATGAATGCGTGGCTGATGTTGCAGGGCCTCGAGACCCTCGCGGTGCGGATGCCGGTGCATGTCGAAAACGCCCGAACGGTGGCGCGCTTCCTGCAGGGCCGCGACGAAGTCGCATGGGTCAGTTTTGCCGAATTAGAAAGTAGCCCGTATCGCGCGCTCTCGGCGAAATATTTACCGGACGGGCCGGGTTCGATCTTCACCTTTGGTTTGCGCGGCGGAGGTGAGGCAGGGCGCGCCTTTATCGAGGCACTGGAATTGTGGAGCCATCTCGCCAACGTGGGCGATGCAAAGAGCCTCGTCATCCACCCGGCCTCGACGACGCATCAGCAGCTCTCCGAAGAGGAGATGCGCGCCTCCGGTGTCACACCCGAGATGGTTCGGGTCTCCGTCGGCTTGGAAGATGCCGCCGACCTGTTGTGGGATTTGGATCGCGCCCTACACGCCGCGGCGTCGCAAACGCTCGTGACCGAAGGCAAGCCATGATCCTGAACGGACTCTCCGCGCGCCTGGCGTTGCTGCGCCGTTCGCGCACGGTCGCCATGGTCGGTGCTTCCAACAAAACGACGCGTCCCAGCTACTTCGTCTTCAGTTACCTGCGGACGCATCGCGTCCTCGAGGTTACGCCGATCAATCCAGCGCTCGCCGAGATCGACGGAATCAAGGCATTTCCCACCCTCACCGCCTACGCGGCGGAGCGCGGCGCACCCGATATCGTCGACGTGTTTCGAAAACCATCCGAAGCGGCTGCGGTCGCGCGCGAGGCGGTTGCGGTGGGTGCCAAGGCGATCTGGTTTCAGTACGGCGTCATCGACCCTGAAGCGATTCGCATCGCCGACGAGGGGGGACTCGACGTCGTCGTGGACCGCTGCATCAAAGTCGAATCGGCGCGCTTCGACGGCGGCCTTTCCGTCGGCGGCTTCAACAGCGGACTCGTCACTGCGCGGCGTTTTCGTCCACTCGAATCCGAGCCGATGGGCCGGCACGCGCGATGAGTGCGCCATCCTTCGCTACGCTGAGCGCAGCGGAGCTCGACGAACGCATTCTTGCGTTCATCGAAGCGTGGCACACGAGCCGAGCGGTCGCGAACGAGCACGAGTTCGGCGTCCTCGCACGCGAGCTCTTCGCGTACCAGGTGGCAGAGAACGCTCCATATCGGGCGTTCGTGCAATCGGTGCGCGGCAGTCTCGAAGCACCGGACGACTGGCGCCAGATCCCCGCCGTCCCCGCGTCGGCGTTCAAGGAGGCGACGCTGGCTACGTTCGACATTCGCCGTGCAGAGGCAGAGTTTCACACGAGCGGAACGACGCAGGCCCGAGCAGGTCGTCACTATCTCGAACGAGCGGCGCTCTATCGCGCTTCGCTGCTCGCGGGTTTCGATCGTTTCATGCTACCCGATGGCGCTCGGCTCGCCTACCTGAACCTCCTTCCCGATGCGCGCACCCAACCGCATTCGTCACTCTCGTTCATGATGCAAGTGGTCGGCGACGAGCGTGGCGTTAGGCCGCCGGCGTTCTACGTCCAGGGCGAGGAGCTCGAGGTGGCGCGCTTTTGCGATGATCTTGCCGCGCTCGGTCGCGCGAACACCCCAGTCTGCATTACCGGCACGGCCTTCGCTTTCGTCGCACTCCTCGATACATTCGAGCGCCAAGGTCTCCGCTTCACACTCCCGGGCGCGTCTCGGATCATGGAAACCGGTGGTTTCAAGGGCCGTGTCCGCAGCGTCGAACGGCCGGCGCTGTACGCGCGACTGTCAGAAGCGTTTGGCATTGCGCCGCAAGCGATCGTAGCAGAATATGGCATGACGGAACTGCTGAGCCAGTACTACGATACGCCGGCGTCGCGAGCGGGCGACGCGCGCGTCAAAGCCGGTCCCCCGTGGTTACGGACGGTCGTCGTGGATGCCGAGGGCGCCGAAGTCGCGGCCGGAACGATCGGATTCTTGCGGCACGTCGATCTCGCGAACCGCTCGTCGGCAATCGCAATCCAAACCGAAGATCGCGGCTACACCATCGGTGAAGGTTTTGTGCTCCTTGGCCGTGAGACGGCAGCGCCGCTGCGCGGCTGTTCGCTCAATGCCGAGGACCTGGCGGCGCGGTACGACTGAGCCGTTCGCGCGCCTCGGCGCACATCGCATCATCGATGCCGTCGCCGATGCCGCAAAACGTTGGTGCGATGCCGACTTTCCGTTACGGGTTCGAACGACCGCCGCGATCCGCGAGCGGACGGGTTATTCCGAACCGGTCGTCGATTACGCACTCGACCGGCTCTTCGAAGCGCTGAACCGCGACGCGCTGACGGCAGCGATCGAGGGCGAACTCGGCGCGGTTGACGCTCTCGACGGATTCGTTGCGCGCGGCGAACGCGGGACGGCGTTCGCGAGCCCAGTCGGACGGCTGGTCGTCGTGGCCAGCGAGACGACCATCGGCGTCGCCTTGCCGCCCGCCCTGTTCGCGCTGTGCGCGCGCTGCGAGGTGCTGGTGCGCGACCGTTCCGATGCATTGGTGCGTGCTTTTTCCCAAACGCTGGCGGAGGAGCGCCCGGACGTCGCGGCACGGCTTCACGTGAACGACGCGACGGCGCACGACGATCCCGCGTGGCTCGCCGAACTCGCACGTGCCGACGCGGTCGTGGCGTTCGGATCCGCGGCGGCGCTGAAGGCGATTCGTGCGCAAACGCCGGCAGAGACGCGGTTCATCGCGTACGGTCACCGCACGAGTGCATCGTACGTCGCTCGGGAAGCGCTGATGGACGACGCAGCAGCGCAGCACGTTGCCGACGACGCGGCGCTCGATGCGCTCTTGTACGATGGCGAAGGCTGTTTGTCGTCGCATGCGCTCTTCCTCGAGCGCGGAAGCGGCGTCGACTTGAACAGGTTTACGGCGATGGTCGTCGCAGCGTGCGGACGGGCCGCCATCGAGTTTCCGCCAGGGGCCGTCGAGATGCATCCTTCCGTCGCGGCCTATCGCAACGCCGCTTCTTTTAGAGCCTCACGCGGATACGGACGGGTCATGTGGGATGCGCGCGCCTGTACGCTGGTCGCACTCGAGCCGCCTCGCGAGGAGCCGCCGCCGCTTCTTCCGCGAACCTTGGCGCTCTACGCGATCGATGGGCCTAAGGACTTCGCCCTGTTCGCGCAAACGCATCGGCTACCGCTGGAAGCGGTCGCGGCCGCCCCATTTCCTCCTCGCGATGATGTCGTCGCTGCCATTCTGGCGAGTGGCGCGGCGCGTATTGCCAGGGTGGGGATGCTTCAAGCGCCGTCGTTCGCCGCGGAGCATGGAGGAATCGGCCGCATCGGTCCGTTCGTACGCTGGGTGACGCGCGATCCGTGAGCGCATTCGAACGTTTGCAGACCGAAATCCCGGGACCGCGTTCGCGTGAACTCGCCGGGCGTCTCGGCGCCAGCGAGTCGCGCGGCGTGGCCTTTCTTTCGCACGATTTCCCTACGTTTTGGGAGCGCGCGACCGGCGCAACGGTCAGCGACGTCGATGGTAACCGTTATCTCGATCTCAGTGCCGCCTTCGGCGTCGCGTTGACGGGACATGCCAACGCCGCTGTCGTCGAGGCAATCGCAGCACAAAGCCACCGGCTCCCGCACGCCATGGGCGACGTCCACCCAGCCGCGCTGCGCGTCACGCTGCTCGAGCGGCTCACCGCGCTCGCACCGATAGAACGCGCGAAGGCGTACCTATGCACGAGCGGAACGGAAAGCATCGAATTTGCGCGGAAAACCGCACTGCTCTTTACCGGACGGCCTAACGCGCTGGCGTTTACGCCGTCCTACCACGGTCTCGGTTACGGCGCACTCGAGGTTACCGGGATGGAAAGGTTTCGCGCACCGTTTGCCGCGCAGCTGCGCCGGGAAACGACCTTCGTTCCCTTTCCCGATCGCCGCGATGGCGGGGCGCTCGACCGCACTGCTGCGCTCGTCGAGGCGGCCCTTCGCGACGATCCCACTATCGGATGCGTCATCGTAGAACCGATCGCAGGGCGTGGTGGCGTCATCGTCCCGCCCGACGGTTTTCTGCGCACGTTGCGACGGGTGTGCGACGAGCGCCGGTGCGTGCTCATCGCGGACGAAATCCTCACCGGCTTTGGCAGAACCGGTACACGCTTCGCCGTCGATTACGAGGCCGTCGCTCCCGACATTTTGTGCATCGGCAAGGCGCTCGCCGGCGGCTTTCCGATGGCAGCGACGATCGCCCGCGCCGACGTCATGGATGCGTGGCCGCCGTCGAGCGGGGAAGCGTTACACACCTCGACGTATCTCGGAAATCCCATGGGCTGCGCAGCCGCACTGGCAAATCTCGATGAAATGGAGCGCCTCCATACGGTGATCCGCGCGGGCGCGATCGGAGGCCGCCTCGCCGAACGGCTGACGGCACTCGTGCATCTTGGCTTCGTCCGCGACGTGCGCGGGCGCGGCGCACTCTGGGGAGTGGAGTGCGACACGGCTGAACGCGTGCGCGACTGGACGATCGCCGCGCTCAAGCGCGGCCTCATCGTGCTGCCGGCCGGTCAGCGCGGTGAGGTGCTGCAGCTTTCTCCGCCTCTGGTCATCGACGACACGCAGCTCGGGCGCGCGCTCGACCTCCTTGAAGCCGCCGCTCCTGCATGAAACGCTGGCGCGTGGGTCTCGTCGGGTCGCGATTCGGCGCCGTCGTTCATCTGCCGGCGTATCGAGCACAGGGTTCCTTCGAGATCGTAGCGATCGCATCACCAACGAACGCGCACCGCGTCGCCAGAGAGCGCGACATCCCCAGAGCGTTCCGGTCACTGCGTGAGTTGCTGGACGAGGTGGACGTCGACGTCGTCTCGATCGCCTCGCCGCCGTTCGATCATCGCGCGGCTGTGCTGTTGGCACTGGAGCGCGGGAAACATGTGTTGTGCGAAAAGCCCTTCGCGCTGACGGTCGCACAAGCGGAAGAGATGGTTGCCGCAGAAAGCAGTGCGGGGACGGTCTGCGCACTCGCGCACGAGTTGCGCTATACTCCATCTCGGCTTGCGATGCGGGAATTGATTCGTAACGGTCATCTCGGTCCGTTGCGTGAGATCGAATTCACGACGCTCTCCGGCACGCTACGCGCAACCTTCGAGCGTCCGGATTCGTGGTGGTTTCGGCGCGAGTGCGGTGGCGGCGTAGCGGGTGCATCTCTGTCGCATCTCATCGATACGGCAAACTGGCTGGCCGGACGCGCCCCACAGCGTGCCACCGGCCTCTTGCGCACCGCGAATGCGGAGCGCAGCTTCGAGGGCAAACGCTTTCGCACCGACGTGGACGACGGCGCGTTCGCCGTGGTCGATTACGGCGATGGGCTCGTCGGCCGTGTGGCGGCCGACGGAACCTCAGCGGTCGATTCGGCGGTCCTGGCAGCGCACGGCGAGGCGCGCACTGCGGTCGCGAGTGGACCGACGATCCTCGAGTCGACGACGTTCGTGGTTGACGCCGATGAGACGTCCGAGCTCACGCTCACGAAGGATCGGCACGGTCACCTCAGTGGTGCGCACCGCGACTTGCCGCCGTTCGTCAACCTTCTCGACGAGTTCGCGCAAGCGCTCGAGGGAAAACCAGCCGAGCTCCCAACGTTCGCCGATGGGTTGCAGACGCAACGCGTCCTCGCCGCCATCGGCTACGGCCAACAGTGACGGCCGGTGTCATATCGGAAGTGAAGATACGCTGCGCGGCAACTCGCCCGTGTCATCCTGAGCGAAGCGAGCGTAGCGAGCGAAGTCGAAGGACGCGTCAGCGTTCATGTGCGGTCCTTCGACTCCGTTCCGCTGAGCAAGCTCAGCTCCACTTCGCTCAGGATGACACACCATTTTCATCCGCTTTCGTGTGACGCTCCGCGTCATGCGTCACTGAAGTACAAATGCGCTGAGCTGCGACCCCCGAAGCGCTACTTCGTGATGACGCGGACGGCTTTGGCTTCGTAGCGTGGCAGCGCGCCCTCGTCGTGCACCTCCACGTCAAAGCGAATCCCCAGGCGCGCACGGAACATTCCCTGTAACTCGCGCGCAAGGTCGTCGCGCGAAACGGGCGTGCCGGCGCGCCGCTCCACGGCAACGGTCGCTTCGTCTAATACCCGATCGCCGCGCGCGACTTCGATCTGCCACGCTTCGCGCACGGTGAGCGGATGCGATGCGATCACATCCTCGACTTGCGAGGGAAAGACCAGGACGCCACGGATTTTTAGCATGTCGTCGGAGCGCCCGATGATCCGTCCGACGAGCGGAAGCCCACGACGGCCACACGGGCAGCCGTAGGGATCATCGGCGAGGCGAACGAGATCGCGCGTCCGCCAGCGCACCACCGGCGAGGCTTCTTTGTCCAGCGTCGTGATGACGATTTCGCCGATCTCTCCCGGCTGCACCGGCTCAAGCGTCTGCGGATCGATGATCTCGGAAAGCACCGAATCGTCGTTGATCAGATGCATCAAATCGGGTCCGTGTGAATACGGGCAAGAAATGCCGAGGTTCGGACCGCCGGACTCCGTCGCACCATAGATATTATGGGCGAGAAAACCTTCCGGCATCTCCGACTCGAGCTCATGTTTGAAGGCGGCGGAGATCGATTGGCCGCCAAACAGGCCGACGCGGAGCGACCAATCGCGCTTCGGGTCAATTCCTTTCGCCTTCGCGGTGTTGACCAACGTCATCAGCCATAATGGCGACATCGTGCAGACGGTGTAACGGTGATCGCGCAACCATTCCGCCACTAATTCGGCCCGGCCGGGACCGACGCCGAAATTCGTCGCACCGAACGCCTGTAAACCCCAGTCCATGACGACCCCGCCGACCCACAGACCATACCCGTATCCTTGGTACACGCGTTCGCCGGGACGCACGCCCGCACAGCGCAGGATCCTCGACATCTGCGGCCCCATCAGGTCGCGCACGTCGCGATAACTGAAACCGAAGAGGACCGGCAGTCCGGTCGTTCCGGACGTCGCGACGAAGCGTTGCACGTTGTCGATCGGCGTCGTCAAAAACGGAAACGGGTACCGCTCGCGAAGGTCGCGCTTTTCCAGCGTTGGAACGCACGAAAAGGCCTCGGGGTCGCCGAGCTGGGACGGCCGAAGGTCCGCGCGAGCGAAGTGCTCGACCCACTCGCGTGAAGCCGCAAGCCGCTCGCCGAGCGCCTTCAATTTCCGGCGCTGAATCGCGACGATCCCGTCGCGATCGAGCGTCTCGATTTCGGGGTGTTGGTACTCGGTTTTGCTGGGCGTTAGCGCAGCTGGAATCCCGCGGGAACGAGCCTCACGTTGATCTTCGAAGCGGCAGCGCACGGGGACGTCGCGTTGCAGGGACCGGCGGACCCGAAATAGTCACCTGCGTCGACGATTCCATTCCCGTTTGCGTCGTACCAGAGCGCGATGTTGAAGGGTGGCGCGGTCTGCGGTACGTCCGCGATGCGGAACGAACCGTCGCTCTGCACCGGCACGCCGGCGGGGAACGTCTCGTCCAGAATGATTGGTTTGTTGCCGCCGTTCGTGGTGTACGCAATCGCGCGGAAGTTTAGCGGATTGGGCCCAGGCACGTTCGTCGTGATCCCGGCTGCGGCCGCGACGGCACGGTAGCTATTGACGCGGCCGAACCCTTGGTTCGGATCGTTGATGTTGTCGGCGGTGTTTTGGAGGATCGACTTCACCGTCGCCGGCGACAGACTGGGATGCACGCTGCGCATCAGCGCAACCGTCCCGGTCACGTGCGGTGTCGCTTGCGACGTCCCGGCGAACAAGGCCGCGCAGAGCGGCGGAGTTGCCGGCAGAGGTTTGCACTGCTGGCTCGGGTCGGCGACGGTAAAGGAATACAGGTTGGCAATCCAGTGGAGAACATTTTCATCACCGGAGCCAGTTGGATCGCCACCGGGCGCGACGACGGACAGACCGGGACCGGAGTTCGAGTACGATGATACGTGTTCGGTCGCACTCTGATAATTCGTACCGTTGAGCGAGGTCGCGCCAACCGCGATGACGCCGGGATAGGCGGCCGGAAAGTCGATCGCGTTTGACGTGCCGCATGACCCTTGGCCGCTGCGTTCGTTTCCGGCGGCGGCGACGACGCTGACGCCTGCCGCAATCGCGGCTTCGATGGCATCGAACTCGGTCGGATCGGGTGCGCCCTGGCTCGGGCAACTCCCGAGGCTGAGGTTGATCACTTTTGCGCCCTTGGCGACCGCTTCGTCGACGGCCATCGCCTCGTCCGCGGTACTCGCGCCGTAACTCGAAGAGTTCGTATAGTCCGGCGGCTGCGGCTTCGGGAAGATGCGCAAAACGATCAGCGATGAGTTAAAGGCAACACCGGCAAAGCCGTAGCCATTGTCGGTAACGGCGTCGGCGATCCCGCTCACGTTGGTACCGTGACCGTCGTAGTCTTGAGCTGCTCCGGGGCTGTTATCTCCTTCCGGTGGTTCACTCCCAACGTAGCGCGCCTGGTAAATCACGTTTGGCGGCAGGTCGACATCCTTCGCCGACAGGTCGGCTCCGGTATCGACGATGGCGACCCGCGCGAGACCATGCGTGATGTTCCATGCGTCCGGAGTATCAATGCGCTGAAAGTCCCATTGGAATGGGGTGTAGCCATAACATCCACCGTCGACGAAGCATGGATCGTTCGGGACGCTTTGCGCATACCGGAGCGGCAGCGGCCGTGCGTCGGCGACTTCCGAGTGGCGGCGGAACTTCGCCGCGAAGGACTCCGGCGTCTGACCGCGCGGTATCCACACGATGCGGTTCATGAAATTGCCGACCTTGCCGAGCGTAAACGCCGACGGTGCGCCTTCGCTATGCTCGATTTGCGCGGCGACGCGCGCATCGCCGCGAATCGACGACGTGACGAAGTGCACTTGAATCCGCGTCCGGTCGACGCCGCCTTCCCGGCGAAGCGCGACGCCGCGGCGGACCAGCGACGGCCCAAACAGACGCGCGAACGTCCGCGTGCTGGCCGCAGCGGAGATCGAACCAAGGTGACCGCTGGTATCGGACTGCGTGTTATAGAAAACGGTGTGGTTGCCGTCCATCAACTGGGAATAGCACACGCTGAAGCTGTTCGCTGGTCCTTGGATCTTTCCGATGTACGGATACGCGGTATAAGCGGGCGTCATGCTGTAATTCGTGGCGCCGACCTTGACGGCGTTGATCAATACCGGTAGCCCGCTCGGGTTTGAAGAAAACGTATACGTCGATTGCGAGATGGCACGCGTATGGCGAAGTTGAGACAGCGGGCTGCGCTGCGTTGCATCGATCGGAATGGCGCCGTTGCACATCAGTTGGAGCACCGGAGTCGCGGTCGGTGACGGCGGCGGCGGGACTGGACCTCCGCCACTGCTGCCGCCGCCACCACACGCTGCAAGCGCGAGACCCGATACGACAAAGGCGAAAACGAATAGCGAACGTTTCACGTCGGGGTCTCCTTGCAACGAAGCAACCGGTAGCACGCGGTACACGAACCACCATCGGACGTAGCCTGCCGGTGGGGCGTTTCCTGCCAATCTTACCGTGCTTTCATCGTTCTGCGCGGTGTAGCCGCCGCCATAGCCAGCTGAGACCGAAGCTCACCGCGCGCCGGCGCACGTCTTCCCGTGTTCCGGGAAAGGTCGCGCTGCGAGTCGCTAGCTCGTCGCCGTGCGAAAGGCCGAACCAGACGAGGCCCACCGGTTTGCTGTCGCTGCCGCCAGACGGTCCCGCGATCCCGGTCGTCGCCAGCGCAACGTCGGCATCGAGGCGCTCTCGCGTACCACGCGCCATCTCGAGCGCGACTCGCTCGCTTACGGCACCATCCTGTTCGAGCGCTCGGCGATCGACGCCGAGAACGTCACGTTTGACGGCGTTGTCGTACGCGACAATTCCTCCGCGAAAACATTCCGATGCGCCGGGAACGCGCACGATCGCGTCCGCAATGCCACCCCCTGTGACCGACTCCGCAGTCGCTAGCCATAACCTCAAGTCGCGCGCTCGCGCGACGATCGCCGCTTCCAACGTCTCCCCATCGACGCCGAAAACCGCCGTACCGATACGCCGGCGCAACTCGGCCTCGAGCGGCGCAAACAGAGCGTCGGCTTCGCTACGGCTGCGGGCCTTCGCCGTCATTCGGACGTCGACACGCCCGTCGTGCGCCAAGACGGCGATTTTGGGGTTTTCTTGCATGCGGAAGAGATCTTCAATGGCGCGGTCGAGCTCGGACTCGGCCGTCCCCGTCAGGTGCAGCGTGCGGCGAAAGATCGCGGCACCGAGCTCGAAACGCTTTGCGAGCCACGGGAGAAGGCGCTCCGAAAGCATCGGGTGCATCTCACGCGGGACTCCTGGCATGCACGCGATGAATTTGCCGTCACCGCGGATCGCGACGAACCCCGGCGCGGTTCCATTCGGATTCTCGAGAACCACCGCGCCTTCGGGAAGCAGGGCCTGCCGGCGATTGTTTTCGCCGATCTCACGAATGCCGAAGGCTTGCAGGCGTCGCTCGATCGCCGCTAGCGACGGTTCGTGGAGAACAAGCGGTTTTCCGATGACGTTTGAAACCGCGTCCTTCGTGAGATCGTCTACGGTCGGCCCGAGTCCACCCGACGTCATAACGCCCTGCGCGCGATCGAGTGCGCCGCGCAGCATCGCCGCGAGGCGCGCGAGGTTGTCGCCAACGGAGTGAATCGCGTAGACGTCGATTCCGTAGTCGGAGAGCGAGCGCGCAATCGCAGACGCGTTCGTGTCGACCAAGTCGCCGAGGAGCAGTTCCGTCCCAATCGTGACGATTTCGACGCTGAGCACAGCCCGGCGCGCGTTAGTAGTCGACCGGACGCAGATAAAACTCGTTGATCGCGGTATTCGAGAGCATTGCCGTGGTCGGAAGGTGCCGTTTCCAATGCGTTCCATCGACGCGCGAGCGGACGAGCGCAATGTCGCGCCGCTCGAACCCGCGGGAGAGGATCGCATCGTCATCGTAACCCAGTAACATGAAAGCGAGAATCGCGTCGGCGTTCGCGTATGTGATGCCGAGATCTGATTCGTCGGTTTGGTTCGCTTCCAGATCGGCGCTCGGCGGCTTGTCGACGATCGATAGCGGGACGCCGAGTTCACGCGCCAGTGCCCACACCTGCGTCTTGAAAAGATCTCCGAGCGGATTGACCGCCGGTGTATCGTCGGCGTGCCACGTGAAATACCCCAAAAGCCGCTCGGTCTTGTTTCCCGTGCCGACCGGGAGCGCTCCGAGTTTTGCCGACTGATCGAACAGCACGAGCATCCGCGTTCGCGCCATGATGTTGCCACGGCGCCGTCCATCGGCGTCCGGCTCTTGCATCAAGTACCCGTCGACCGCTGCGGTGATGTCGATCGTTTCGCTTTGGATCTGCAGCGCATCGATGACGAGCTGCGCGTCGGTGAGGCTCGACGGATTCGAAGTTTTGTAGGGCATGCGTATACCCCATACGTTTTCCGCGCCGAGCGCATGCGCACAGAGGTATGCCGTCACCGCAGAATCGACCCCGCCCGACAAACCGACGATCGCGCGCGGGATCCCACGCCGTTCGATCAATTCGTCACGCAAAAAGGCCTCCAGCCAGCGCACCGCCAGCGCGGCATCGATTCGGAGCGGCGCGGGTTGCGGCACGGCTTCCAGCACAGGCAGCGTCATGTCGTCTCCTGGAACACATCGGCCAGTAAGTCTGGCAAGACCGCTTGAAGATCGCCAAGCAGGGGGAGGCTGGCCCGGGCGACGTCGATTTCGCGCGGCTCGATCTCGGCGCGTACGATGCAAGGCCCAAGGACCGGTGCCACTGCAAGCAGCTCGCCCCGCGGGTCCACGATGCTCGATGAACCCGTCATTCCCTTACCGCCTTCGAATCCGGTCAGCCCCGCATAGATGATGTAGACGCCGTGTTCCGAGGCGTACAGTTGCAGCATGTGCTTCCAGCGAGTGACCGTTTCCAGTTCGCCGGGTCCCTCGAAGCCGCGACCGGGCGAGGCGCTCGGAATGAGGAGGATACGCGCGCCCTTGACGGCTGCAACCGTCGGTACGATGGCGTGCCACGCATCCTCACAAATCAGCAGCGCCATCCGTCCGAAGCGTGTATCGAACGCCTCGAGTCTGCGCCCTCGCGAGAGAAAGCGCTCCTCGTCGAAGACGCCGTACGTTGGCAGAAACATTTTGCGATGGACGTGCAGTAAGCGCTCGCCATCAGGCTCGACGTTCACGTACAGCGCGGCGTTGTAGTACGTGCCGCCGTCGTTTTCGTAAAAGCCTAGCGCGATGTCGACGGCGCGCCGTGCCTCGCCGCGCTCGCGCCAGAGCCCGGCGATGCGCTCCGCAAGCTCTTCGGCGCGGAACGACAGATCGTAGACCGCGCCTTCGAGGAAGTATCCGGTTAATGCGGCTTCAGGGAGCACGATGAGGTCGGGCGCGTTGTCGGCGATGAGTTGTTCGAAGGCATCGCCCAGAGCGCGCATATTGGCTTCGACATCGCCCTTGCGAGGTTTCACTTGGACGATCGCAACCTTCACGGCGGGCTGCTCATGAAGTCACACCGCGGCGGCCATGGCATTCGCGGCTCCCATCTGGACGATGATCTCTTCGGCCGGGTACGTCCAGATCTCTGCGAGCGTGGGATGCAGGTGCGGTATCTTGACGAAGTCGTGCACCGTCGCGCCGTAATTCATTGCGACGATGACCTCGTGAATGAGGTCAGAACCGTCCGGGCCGATGACGGCTGCTCCCAGGATCTTACCGTCGCCGGCCGACGCCATCATCTTCACGAAGCCTTTCGTCCGGTTCATCGCGATCGCTTTCCCGTGATCGGCGAACGGGTACGTCGCAACCAGGTACGGCACCCCATGCGCGCGCAGCTCCTTCTCCGTCTCGCCGACGACGGCGACTTGCGGATCGCTGAACACCGCATGCGTCTTTACGAGGCGGTAGTCGATCTCGTGACCGGTTTTGCAGACCGCGTTGCGGGCAGCGATTTCACCCTGCGCGATCGCGACGTGCACCAGCAGATAGCCGCCGAGCACGTCGCCGACGGCGAAGACCTCAGGGTTGCTGGTGCGTAAGGTCGCATCGACCTCGATGCCTTCGATCGGATGATAGCGCACGCCGGCCGTCTCGAGTTCGAGTCCCATGACGTTCGGCACGCGGCCAAGCGCATAGAAAATCTCATCGCCTTCGACCGTGTGCTCGTGCCCGTGCTGCGCGTAGACGATCGCCTTGCGATCGCCGCGGCGTTCCGCTCGAACGACGAGCGCGAGCGTCTCGATCCGCAAGCCTTCTTCGCGCAGATAGCGAGTGAGCGCGTCACCGACATCATCGTCTTCGTTGGAGAGCAGGTGCGCTGCGCGCAAAACGAGGGTCGTCGCGACGCCCATTCTGGCATAAAACTGGCCGAGCTCCGTCGCGACGTATCCTCCTCCGAGCACGATGAGCGAGCGCGGTGGCGTCGTCAGCGTCAGGGCAGCGTCGCTATCGATGTAACCGACCTCGTCCAATCCCGGAACGATGGAGGGTGCAATGACACTCCCCGTCGCGATGATGAAGCGCTTGGCTTCGAGGACGTCGCGGTCCCCGACCGCAATCCGCCGCCGGGAAAGAAACCGGGCGGCCCCACTGTAGAGGGGAAACGTGTCGAGTGCCGCGATGCGGTCGTCGGCGAAGCCGCGGATGATTTCGTCCTTGCGCGACATGATCTGTGCAAAGTCGATGTGCGGCTCACCGGCGTGGATACCGAGCGCGTCCGACTCACGCACTTCGTGGGCGGCGTCGCCCGACGCGATCAGCGTTTTCGATGGCATGCAACCACGCAAGATGCACAGACCACCGAGCGGCCCGTGATCGACGAGCGCAACCGAAGCGTCGAGGTCGCGCGCGGTACGCGCCGCCGCGTATCCGCCCGAACCTGCGCCGATCACGACGACGTCGTAGGTGTGCTGGCTCACGCTCGCACAGAAGCGGTCACAATCGTGGCGGAAGCGCTCCGAGGCGATGCACCGTCTCGATGAAGCGGAGCGTTCCCGCTAACGAGTGCATGACGATCGAATGCGTGCGAGCATTGTTCCCGAAGAAGCGCACGCCCCGGACGAGGTCGCCGTCGGTAATGCCCGTCGCTGCAAAGACGATATTATCACCCATCGCAAGATCCTCGATGCCGAGCACGCGGTCGAGGTCCCCGAACCCCATGGCACGCGCGCGCTGCGCCTCGTCTTCGTTGCGTGGTTTCAGGCGTCCCATGAAACCTCCGCCGAGACACTTCAGCGCGGCCGCTGCCAGCACGCCTTCCGGTGCGCCACCGATCCCCATCGCGACGTGAATCCCTGTCCCTTCCACGGCGGTCGCGATCGCCGCATCGACATCGCCATCGGAGATCAGTTTGATTCGCGCGCCCGTGGACCGAACCGCAGCGATCAGATCTTTATGCCGCGGCCGGTCCAAGATGACGACCGTCACGTCGTTAATTGGCCGTTCGAGCGCGTTGGCCACCGCCGCCAAGTTGTCGGAAACCTTTGCGTCGATGTGGACGTAGGCGGCCGCTTTGGGACCCACCGCAAGTTTTTGCATGTAGGAATCCGGCGCATGCAGGAGTCCGCCTCGTTCTGCGATCGCCATGACGGCGATCGAATTGGGCAAACCGTTCGCGACGAGATTCGTCCCTTCGACGGGATCAACGGCGATATCGACTTCGTAGGCTCCGCGACCCAGTTCCTCGCCGATATACAGCATCGGCGCCTCGTCGCGCTCGCCCTCCCCGATGACGACGCGGCCCGAGATTTCCATCTCGCTCAGCGCATCGCGCATGGCTTCGACGGCTGCGCCGTCGGCGGTATTCCGCTCGCCACGGCCCATCCATCGGGAGGCAGCGAGCGCTGCGACTTCGGTCACTTTGACGAAGTCCAGCGTGTCGACCGGCGTATGGCCGGTGCGGTGCGACACGATCATCGTCGCCATCCGGTCGTTCCTCCTCGCTCGTGTGACCGCACGACCTACGCAGCGCTGCGGCGGCCTTCCTGTATCGCGTGGGCGGGGGGTTCTCGGTGACGCCGATGGGAATAGCACAGCCCGTCGTGTCTGTTTCCGTCGCACAATATACGGCCCGTTACCGGTCTCGGGTGACCGATGCGATGGCCATGGCGGGCGTGAGCGCCACGCTCATCGTCGCGGCGGGCGGGTTCGCGATCGGTTTTCTCGTGTGGTACGCAGCAGTGACGCACGTCGCCACATTGCGCAGCGCCGGCGACGGTTTACTCGCCGTAACGCTTCCCGCCGGCGCTCTGCTCGCACTGGCCGGATGGATTCAATACGCCGCGTATTTCGCGCGTCGTGCCGGCGTCGCTTACCGCACGGCATTGCGCTACGACGCCTGGTCCTGGGCCGGCTTCATCGTGAGCGCGCTTTGGCTCATCACTCCGTTCGTCCCGACCAGCATGGGAAGACCACTTGCAGCCGGCATTGGCCTGTGGGCGGTGCTGAAGTTGCTCTCAGCCGTGCGCTTCAATCAAACGGTGCGGGAGACGACGATCACCTTCGTCCTCACGCGTATCCCGATCATCTTCACCGCAGAACTTGCCTCCATCATCGTTGCTCAGCGACCAGGGCAACATGTCGCCGAATCGGCGAATCCGCTTCTTGCGGTGTGGGGTCGTTGGGACGCCGTCCACTACCTCGACATCGCTTCGCGAGGATACTACGGAACCGACATGGCGTTCTTTCCGCTGTATCCGCTGTTGATCCGCATTGTCGGCGGTGTCGTCGGGAGTGACTTGATCGCCGGGCTTTTGATCTCGAACGTGGCACTGCTTTTCGGCCTGCTCTTTTTTTACAAGCTCACCGAGCATCAATTCGACCGCCACGTTGCCCTGCGCGCAATCTTCTACGTCTCGATCTTTCCGACTGCCGTCTTCTTCTCGGCCGTTTATACGGAGTCGCTGTTCTTCTGCCTCACCGTGGCATCGTTCTACTACATCAACGAACGTCGCTGGATCCTCGCGGGAATCCTCGGGATGCTGGCCGCCTTGACCCGCGTCGAGGGAGTGCTCTTAGCGGTGCCGTATGCGATCGAGGCCCTGCGCGCGTTCGGATGGCGCGAAGCGGTCGCGGCGCCGCGGCGGCTATGGCGCGTCATACTTGGCTTCACGCTCATTCCGTGCGGCTTGGCGATCTACATGGCGGTCCTGTGGCTCTTGCGCGGCGATCCGCTCTACTTCTCACACGTGCAGATTCACTGGAATCGCCACTTAGCGCTGCCGTGGGCGAGCGTCGGCCGCAGCATCTCCATCATTCTGCACCCCCACAGTGCGCCCGTGGCCGTCGGGCAGGTCATCGAGCTGAGTTTCACCGCGCTCATGCTCGCGGTGCTGATCCTCGGATTCCGCACGCTGCGGCCGTCGGCGTGGATCTACATGGCCTTGTCGGTGATCATTCCCATGTGCACGTCGAGCCTGATGAGCATGCCGCGCTTTGCCCTCGTGTTGTTCCCCATGTTCATCGTGCTGGCGCTGTGGGGACGCCGGACGTGGTTCAACAGCGCCGTGGTCGCGTTTTCTTTACCGCTGCTCGGCCTGTTCACCGTCCTGTTCACCAGCTGGTATTGGGTTGCATGATCCACGGAGGGATCGGTGCCGCGGAGCCCATGGATGGGCGGGAGCGGCCATGATCCACGGAAGAATGGATGCCGCGGAGCTGATCACGCCATGAAGCAGGGCAGCGTCGCCGGGCAGCCCGGGATCGTGACGCGCCTCGCCCAGCGCCGGGGCGTCCGTCAGTTCGTGAAGTTCGGAATCGTGGGCGCCTCGGGCCTCATCGTGAACCTCATCGTCTTCACGGTGCTGCAGAAAACGACGACGCTGCCCTTTTGGCTGTTGTTTTCGATCGGTTTCATGGTCGGCGGCGTTTCCAACTATTTCCTCAACCGCGTATGGACGTTTCGTTCTGAGGGCCACGCCGCGAAGGAAGGCGCACAGTTCCTCCTCGTCTCGTTTGCCGCCCTGCTCGTCGGCAATTTGACCGGGTGGTTTTTGAAGAGTGTGCTCGGTGTGCATCACGATCACACCGTGTGGTTCCTTTCGACCCTCAGCGGCATGCTCTTGAATTTCTTCGTCAATAAGTACTGGACGTTCCGATCCGTTCTGTGACTCCCGAACGGGGCTGGGCCATTGGGCTCGGGCTCGTGTTGCTCGCCGGTGTCGTGCTGCGCTTGAAAGGGATTCATAATCCCCTCTTAGATCATCCCGGCTGGCGGCAAGGCGACACCGCGGCGATCGCGCGCAACTTCGCGACGCTCGATTTCAATCCGCTGCATCCGCAAACCGATTACGACGGACCGCCACCGAACTACGTCGAGCTCGAGCTACAGATCGTCCCGTTCTTGGCAGCGACGTTGTACAAACTTTTCGGGATTCACGAGATTTTCGGTCGTCTCATCAGTGTCGCGTTCAGTCTGGGAACGATCGGGATGCTCGCGATGTTCGGGCGCTGGCTGTTCGGTTCATGGGTTGCGGGGCTGTGCGCAGCGGGGCTTTTCGCCGTCTATCCGGGCAGCGTCTATTACGGCCGCACGTTCATGCCGGACACGGCAATGGTGTTTTTTCTCACCGCGGCGCTGTTCGCGGGCGCACGTTTTCTGGTGGAACAGGATACCGGCTCGTGGCGCCGCTTCTGGCCGGCGGCGGCACTCGCGGCAGCGGCGATCCTAGCGAAACCGGTCGCCGCGATTCTGATTGTCCCGCTGGCCGCGTTGAGCATCGCACGGTTTGGAATGACTGGGACGTTGCGCCGGCCGCAGACGTGGCTTCTGTTGGCCGCCATGGTGCTACCGTTCATCGCCTACGATGCGTATCTGTCTTCGATTGCCGAATGGCACTGGACGCGCGGAATCACGCGGCTGCACGTGCTTCCATCGCTTGCTGCGTCGTTTTCGTCGTGGTCCGGCTTCAGCGATAAGCTACGGTACTTTCGTTTGGCGACCGGCATGTTCGCGACGACGATGGCTGGTCCGTACGGCTTTGGACTCTTCGTGCTGGCGTGGTTCGTGCCGGTCGTTCGCACGGCACGCCCCCTGTTGTGGGGCTGGCTCGCGGCCCTCGTTCTCTACACGTTCGTCGTGGTGACGGTGCAGCACGTGGATTACTACTTGTATCCCGGGCTGCCGCTCGCCGCCCTGTGGTCGGGAGCGGCATTGGCGCGAGCGGTCGAATTGTGCATCGCGCTCCGCATTCCACGAATCGGACTGGCCGTTGCAACTTTGGTTCTCTTTGTGCTCGTGGCGCTCGATGGCAGAGCGCGCGTCCGTCCGTACTATGCGTACAGCAAGACGGTGTATCGGACCGCCAAAGCCCTCGACGCGACGCTCCCTCGCGATACGCTCGTCGTCATGGCGCACTACGATCCGTCGGTCCTGTACTACATCAACCGCAAGGGCTGGGAAGAGGACCCATACCTGTGGACCGCGTTCGACGAGCAAAGCGCCATCCGTAAGGGTGCACGCTACTTTATCGCGATCGAGAACAACCGCTTCAAGCGCAACGTCGAATTGTACGCGTGGATGCAGCGGTTTCCGAAAACCTACGCGAACGCGACCTGGCCCGTCTACCAGACCGACTACGCCAAGGTGCTGCCCGGCGCAGAGGCGCGCTGGCGCGAATTCCGTCGCCGTGAGAAAGCCGGTACGCTGCCCTCGACCTCATAGGGACGGAGAGCGCGCTTTGCCGCGGTAGTCGTCGCGATGCGGCCGTCGCATTACGGAAGTGGCAAAAGCGAAGCTCCGGGTGAGAGCGGTTCGTTGCCGGCCGCGGTGGGCGCCCCTGCCTGAACGAGCTGCCGATACGAGATCAGCCTGCTCGTGTTGCGCGCCACTTCTTGTTGAAGCGACAACGAGGTGCGAATCGCTTGCGTGAGCTGCGCCGCGTCGTAGGTATAGTCGAAACGCAGGAGCGATGAGATGATTTTTGTGTTCAGCGTCTTCAGCGCAATGTAGGACCGTCGCAACGCACGGCCCGTTTCAGAGTACGTCGGGTAGTTCGAGAGGACGATCTGGCGATTGACGCGGGCCTGTTCGATCTCAGACCGTAGCGCCGCGACGCGCACGCTCTGCGGATCGTACTTCGAGGCAACAGCCAGCGCCGCTAAAGCGTCCTCGAATTTCGATGCCTGATAATCCTTGGCGGCGATACGGATCTGGACTTGCGCTAAGCCGTCCCGCGCGTGTGCATCGTTGGGAGCGAGCTGCAAGGCCAGGCGATAGGCGAGCTGCGCGTCCTGCAGATTGCCCGTCGCAAGCGCAAGGTCGCCTTGATGGCTTCGCATGGAGACGATGTAGTGTTTGACGCCGCCGCTGCAGCCCCACGACGACGCGCAAACGAGCCCCAGCGTGATGAGCACCCAAAAACGCATCAGGCCGCTTTCGCCGTCAGTGTAGCAGGTTCACCCCATGCGCGACCCAGCCAATGAAGAGCGCGGCGGGGTAGAGGATGAGTTGGGAGAAGAGCGTGCCGACGATCGCGGTGAGTGCAAGGAAGAACACCATCGACTTCACCTCGATGAGCGGACGTTCTCCCTTCACCGCCTGATCGGTGATGTAGGCCGATGTCGGATCGACCACGAGCGAGAACGAAATCGTCGCGATGCCGTTGACGACACCGGACAACAACACGGCAGTCCGCGCCACTTCCGGCTTGAGGATGCTCGCAAAGACCGATGCGACGACACCGATGGCATAGATCCCTGTAACGATGACGTTTCCGACGAGGAGTTCTGCGGGAATGTGACGCGGCGAGAAGCGAGCAAGCGTGGAGGGGTGCGGCAAACGCGGCGAGCGCAGCACGTCCAAAATGACGCGCGGGTCGAGCAGTCGTAGCATGGCACGCGGCACCGAGCCGAGGCGTTCGAACGCGGAAATCCCGCGCAAAAACAGCATGAGAAAGGTGGGCAGTAGCAACGCACCGAGCGCGGTGCCGACCGTTCCCGCGAACACGATCAGTCGCACTTGCCACTCGAACTGATGCACCGCTGCGCCGGCCAGCGCGGGGTCGCGCGCGGCATGCGCGGCACGGTCCGAAATCGTTCCGAGCATCGGTGCGTACGCCAAATTCGCCAGCCGGCTTGCCAGAACGAAAAGGTTGAACAGTGAGATCGATGTCGCGATGCGGCCACTCAGTACTCCCGCGAGCCGAGCTGCATACGCGCCGATTTGAATGAGTTGGACGACGAGGTTGAGCGCAAGCGCGAGAACGAGCTGCGACGACCAGAATGCCGTCAAGCCACCGCTTCGCCGCGCTGCCAGCCGATGGCGCCCTCGTCCACTGGACCGAGAACGCAGAGTCCCAGATTCGCCGGAGCGAGCAGCTCGTGCGCGAGTGAAAGGACTTGCTCGCATGTGACCGCGTCGATTTTGCCTTCGATCTCCTCGGTCGATAAGTAGTATCCGTGCGTGAACTCGCCCCGGCCGAGCCGAATCATCCGGCTCGACGTGCTCTCGAGCGAGAGCGTCAAGTTGCCCTTGATGTGCTCTTTCGCAAGCGAGAGTTCGGCCTCGCTGACACCCCGCTCCGCTGCCTTTTGGAGCTGCTGCGTAATGACCTCGACGCACTCGCGGACGTTCGCCGGTGATGTCCCCGCAGAAACGGCAAAGAGTCCGGCTTCACGATAACTTTGCTGGAACGAGTACACGCTATACACGAGTCCGCGCTTCTCACGCACTTCTTGGAAGAGGCGGCTCGACATCCCGCCGCCGAGGATCGTATCGAGCACGGAAAGTGCGTAGCGTCGCTCATCCCGTAGCGAGAGCCCACGCGTTCCCAAAACGACGTAGGCTTGTTCGGTATCTTTCTGCTTGAAGTTCGTCGCGGCCGTCAAGTGCGGATGATCGGGCTCAGGCACTTCGCAGTACCCGGTGTACGAGGCGAAGGCGTCGGCGAAGAGCTCGACGACGCGGTCGTGAACGAGGTTTCCCGCAGCGGCGACCACGACGGCGTTCGGGGCGTAGTGCCCGCGCATGTGCGCTCGTAAATCTTCGCGCTTCAGTGCGCTGACGGTGTCGGCGTAGCCGATCGTCGGTTCGCCGAGATCCGACCCACTCCACATCGTTCGTATGAACAGATCGTGAATCTGCTCGTCGGGCGAGTCATCGTACATTTTGATCTCTTCGAGGACGACGTTCTGCTCCTTGGCCATCTCCCTGGGGTCAAAGACGGAGTTCAGAAACATATCGGAGAGAACGTCGATCGCGAGCGGGACGTGATGATCCATGACCTTGGCGTAGTAGCAGGTCGTCTCTTTATCGGTGAAGGCGTTCAGGTTGGCGCCAACGCCGTCCATCGTTTCCGCGATCGCTTGGGCACTCCGCCGCTTCGTGCCCTTGAACAGCATGTGTTCGATGAGGTGCGAGATGCCGCGTTGCTCGCTGCGCTCGGAAGCCGAACCCACGTCGGCCCAAATGCCTAACGTCGCCGAACGAACCGCCGGCATCGTTTCCGTGATGACCCGAACGCCGTTCGGGAGGGTCGATTTCCGATACAATGGCTTCTCCGCGCCTCGTAATCGCCGAATATTGGCGTTGAGCGCCACACGCCCTTTTTGTTCGCTGTCCGGCGTTTGCTGAAATCGCCTTACGATACTCACCTGGGACTTTTGTGGTGGTGGAGGGTGGCGCGCCACGGGGGATCCCAGAAAATGCGCTGGTTATCGCGCAGCTTTGCCGAGAGGCCCTTCGTTGCCTCGGCGCGGCGCAGCGTCACAGAAAAGACGATGCGTGTCGTCGGCTGCGCGAAATCGCCTGCGACGATGGCGCCTTTGCCAACGGAGATTGGGACGGTCGTCCAGATGTCGACCTCCTCGACGGGCGAGGCGGCGAAGGTGCGTTGCGCGAGCGCGGCGACTTCGGCGAGAAAGCGGTTCTCATCGAGCGCACCGTGAAACTTCACGCCGGATAGCACGAGACCGGCGACGGCATGCGAGTCCACGCCATCGACGCGAACCTTCAACACTTGTGCCGGCCATGGATGGACCAGCAATGCGCGGCCGAGTTGAACGGCTTCCTTGTGCCGGTTGCCCTCAGCACGCGCTTCGGCGTTGATCTGCGCCAGCGAGGAATACGCTCGATGCGCGGATCGCGTAGCATGAGGAATGGAAGCCGCGGGCCGCGGCATCGGCGTCGCGTTGCCGAGTGCGCCGATGATCAGGCTAAGAAACAGGGTGTTCAGCGTCAGTAGGACTGGGCGAAGTACGCACGCCCAACAGCCGGTTCGCCGCATGCGGTGCAGACGGTGTCGCCACCGTGACGCACGCGCAGGACGCGGGTCGTGGCGCTGGTCTCCACCTTGACGTGCGCTTCGCATTCCGGGCGTTCGCACCACGCGATTTCGATCATTCCGGCGCGCTCGCGGCAAAGCCGATAAAACTCCGCGCGGTCTTGCGTTGCGATCGTGTGTTCGATCAAAAACGTGCGAGCCTGTTTGTACAGGGAGCGCTGAATATCGTCCATCAATTCTGGGATGCGAGCCGGGACGTCGTCGCTAGGGCACACCGTCTTCGCGCCCTCCTCACCCTTTTCGCGATCGCGCCGCACGAACGTCACCACGCCGTCGCGCAGATCCTTCGCGCCGATCTCGATGCGCAGCGGGACACCACGAATGTCCCAGTCGGCAAACTTCGCGCCTGGGCGCAGCGCCATGCGATCGTCGAGCTTCGCTCGGATGCCGGCGTCGCGCAGCGTCGCAAGCAATGTGCGAGCGGCATTTGCAACGTCGGCGCCGTCGGTGCCGGAAATGGGTACGATCACGGCCTCGTATGGTGCCATGCGGGGAGGGATACGCAGCCCGCGATCGTCGCCGTGCACCATGATCATCGCGCCGATCATGCGCCACGACATCCCCCACGACGTCGTCCACGCGTGTTGTAGCGTTTGATCTTCGGCGCTGAACGTGATGTTGTACGCGCGCGCAAAGTTTTGGCCTAGTTCATGCGACGTCGCTGCTTGGAGGGCGCGACCGTCCGGCATGAGCGCCTCGATCGAGAACGTATGGGTCGCGCCGGCAAATCGCTCGCTTTGACTCTTTTCGCCGGCGTACACGGGAACCGCCACGACGTCCTCGGCCACGTCCGCGTAGATGCCAAGCATCTGCTGGACTTCGTCGGCCGCTTCCCGCTCGGTCGCGTGCGCGGTATGTCCTTCCTGCCACAGGAACTCGAGCGTGCGCAAAAACGGTCGCGTGCGTTTTTCCCAGCGCACCACGTTGGCCCACTGGTTGATCAGGATCGGGAGATCGCGGTACGACTGCAGCCACTCGGCGTACATCGTGCCGATTACGACTTCCGAGGTGGGGCGGATTGCGAGCCGCTCGGTCAGCGTCTCGCCGCCGCCCTGCGTCACCCATGCGACCTCGGGCGCAAATCCTTCGACGTGTTCGGCTTCGCGGCTGAGCAATCGCTCCGGAATCAGCAACGGGAAATAGGCGTTCTCGTGGCCGGTCGCCTTGAAGCGGCCGTCGAGCGTAGCTTGCAGCCGTTCCCAGAGCGCAAAACCGTACGGGCGGAGCACCACGCAGCCGCGGACTGGCGCTAATGAGACGAGCTGCGCCTTGTAGCAGACGGCCTGGTACCATTCGGAAAGGTCGCGTGCCTTCGGCGGAATCTCTTTGACGAGCGGAGTTTTTTCCGGTTCCTCGTCGTCGCGGCGTCGGCGCATGACCGTCGGCTGTTCGGGCGCATGGTTCGCAGTCCTCGCCCGACAAGTGACACGCATGAGCAAGGCAGCCCGTATTTATACCCGCGGTGGGGACGGCGGCACGACGGGGCTGATCGGGGGCGCTCGCGTGCGAAAAAGCGCTGCACGCATCGAGGCTTATGGAAACGTCGACGAGCTCTCGAGTGCCATCGGCGTCGCACGGAATGCGCTCACCGAGTCGTCTTCGGGTGGCACGGAACATTCGCACGACGTCGCTGCGCGTCTCGACGCCTGGCTTGCGTGGACGCAGGACGTGCTGTTCAACGTCGGTGGCGAACTGGCATCGCCTTCGCCGGCCGAGACGCGCTCGGTTCCATCGGTTCACTCGACCGACACCGCGGCGCTCGAACGCGCCATCGACGCAGTGCAGGTCGAGCTGCCGCCGCTCAACCAGTTCATCCATCCGGGCGGCGGCGTGCCGGGCGCGTCTCTTCACGTTGCGCGGACCGTCGCGCGCCGCGCAGAGCGCGCGATCGTCGCGCTTGCAGAAAACGATCCGGTCGATCCGGAGATTTTGCGCTACATGAACCGGCTCTCCGATGCGCTGTTCGTGTGGGCGCGTTGGATCAACCATGCCTACAATCGCGCAGAGCATCCCTGGAACCAGCAATCGCAAGCGCCGCCGTGAAGATTGAACGTTTCGGAACGCGACGACGAGTAGGGCAGCGAGTCCGCTGAAGCCAACGGACGGCGGAATGGTCGAACCCGCACCGCGTCATCCAGCGCCGCCGTTCCACCGCCGGCTGTTCGTCACGACGTCGGTCGACAAGATGCGCGACGAAGCCCCAGCGGTGTTGCGCCGAGCGCTGCGGGCGCGCGACCTGATCGCCGTTGGGCTCGGGACCATGATCGGCGGTGGAATCTTCACCACGATCGGTCCGGGCGTAAAGCTGGCGGGGCCCGCAATTATCGTGGCCTTCGTCGTCGCCGGACTCGCCTCGCTTTTCGCAGCGCTGTCGTATGCGGAACTCGGTGCAATGGTGCCGATCGCGGGCAGCGCATATACCTACGCCTACGCGACCCTCGGCCAGCTCATCGCCTGGATCATCGGTTTCGCGCTGCTTTTCGAATACGGTATCAGCGCCGCTCCCGTCGCGCAGCAGTTCTCTTCGGCGTTTCAGAGCGTGCTGCGAACGGTCGGGATCCATCTCCCGGCGTGGGCGCAGACATCAAACTTCGTTTTTCACGGCGCGTGGTACGACGTTTCCCGTTGGGATTTCGCGCACTCGCAGTACGACGTCGTGGGCGCGCTGTTTGTCATCCTTCTTTCCGTTTTGCTGTGCATCGGCATTCGAGAGACCGCGACGACGAATAACATCTTCGTGGTCCTGAAGATTTCCGCGCTGGTCGTCTTCGTCGCTTTCGGGATCACCCTCTTCCATGCGCAGAATCTCACGCCGTTTGCTCCTCTTGGGTGGGGCTCGCTGCAGCCGTTCAGCGGCGGCGGGGGCGCCGGAATCATTCCGGCCGCGGCTCTGGTGTTCTTTAGTTACATCGGCTTCGACACGGCAACGACGACCGCGGAGGAATGCCGGCGGCCGCAGCGCGACGTCCCCGTCGGTGTGATCGGCGCGCTGCTCATCGGCACGGTCATCTATTGCATCACTGCGGTCGTGCTGGTCGGGATCGTCCCGTGGCAAAAAGTCGACCAGAGTGCAGCGCTCGCGAGCGCGATCGCCCCTTTGCACAACTGGTTTGCCAGTGGCGCCATCACGGTCGGCGTCATCGCCGGCACCACGAGCGTCGCACTGGCATCGCTCTTGGGGCAGACGCGCATCTTCTTCGTCATGGCGCGCGACCGGATGCTGCCGCCTTTCGTCGCGCGCGTCAATCCGCGCTTCAAAACGCCGGCGCTCATGACGATGATCACCGGCGTCGGGGTCGCGATGCTCACGCTGATCGTCCCGCTCAACGACCTGCTCAACCTCGTCAACATCGGGACGCTTTCAGCGTTCATCGTGGTCTGCGCGGGCGTCATCTACCTGCGCTACAAGCGACCGGACATTCCGCGACCGTTTCGCTCACCGTTCGTTCCGGTATTTCCCTCGCTCGGGATTCTGCTGTCCCTCGTTCTCGTGGTCTTCGGTCTGTCGACGCGAACCCTCGTGTGGTTTTTGGGGTGCCTCGTCGTGGGGCTCGTGATCTATTTCTGCTACGGCTTCCGCAAGTCGAGACCGTGGGAACCGCTGTTCCCCCAGGACCATAAAGCCGCATGAGCTTTCAAGAGTTCTATCCGGAATATCTGGCCGCGCATTCCGATCCGCGGACGCGTGCGGTCCATGCAGCCGGTTTACTCTCCGGCTTGACGGTCGGCGTTCTCGGCTTGCTCGAACGCAACCCGCGTTATGTCGTCGCCGGCCTTGCGCTGGGTTATCTGCCAGCCTTCGTCTCACACTGGGTTTTCGAAGGCAACCACCCCAAGACGTTTCAGCAGCCGCTCAACTCGTTTCGTGGCGACTTCGTGATGGTTTACCAACTGCTAACGGGCCAACTCGCTTCCTTCGACGTGTCGTCATGACACGAAAATGCAAAGCACCACACAGCGTGTCGATTGTGCTGTGGTTGTCTACCGGGACAGGCGTTCGAGGGCGCGTTCGTACATCGCGATGATCGTATCGAGCGCACGCATTGGATCGTCGGTATCTAAACCGCCGATCGCGGTGAGTGCGCGGTCCACGAGCGCGAATGCCATCTCGCGATCCTCACCTGCCGTTGAATGCGGCTCGCCGTTGTTCACGGCGTCGAACCTTGAGAGGCGCTTTCGGCGCTACCGGCGGGACCGGAGGTAATGACATCGATATTGGCCCGCGCGCGGTCGTAGCTGACCTTGCCGCCGAATGCCCGTGCGATGACGCCGAGCGCCACCATCGTCCGGCCACGCACCTCGAAGGGGGCGCGGCGTAGCGTCACTTTCCTGCCATCGAAGGTCGCATGCGGGTCCCCGACACGCATCCGAAACACGTCGTTGCCGCGCACCAGTTCGATGCTCGACGTCTTCGAGTCATAGTTCAGATCGGCGCCGAGCGCGGTCGCCACGGCTCGTAACGGAACGAACGCTTCGTGCGCCTGCGTCACGACCGGCGGAACGTCGGAAGCGACGCGTTGCCCGTCGATCGTGAGGGAGGCCGGTCGCGAAAAAGCGGTCGCGAACGACGCGATCGTCGCGAGCACCAGCGTCCCCAGCACGAGACGGCGGCTAGGAAGTAACGGCGAGTTCTGTTGGCTGGCTGATTTCATGAGCGTAGTCCGGATACTGCTCAGCAATGACTCTTTCGATTTCTACCCGCAACGCCCCGAGCAGCCGGTCCTCGGGGAACGTACCGACCAATTGGCCCTTCCGGTAAATTGCACCCTTCCCCTTGCCTCCCGCAACGCCCACGTCCGCCATCTTGGACTCACCCGGTCCATTGACGACGCACCCCATCACGGCGACTTTCACCGGCGCGGAATACTCGCCGGCGATCGCCTCGACCGACCGTGCCAGCTCGACGACCTCGATTTCGGCTCGGCCACACGAGGGGCAAGCGGTGATCTCAAACCCTTTCTCACGTATCCCGAGCGCCTTCAAGATGCCCCAGCAGACGGGGACTTCTTCGACGGGATCGGCTGCCAGCGAGACGCGTAGCGTATCTCCGATACCTTCCCACAAAAGGATGCCGAGCCCGATCGCGCTCTTGATCGTGCCGTCGCGAGGGAGCCCCGCTTCCGTAATCCCGAGGTGCAGCGCGTAGGGGGTGCCCCGTTCGGCAAGCCGGCGATCGACGAGCCGGTAGGCATGAATCGTTGTCGGCGCATCGTGCGCCTTGAGCGAGATCACGATGTCCGTGTGGCCGAGCTGTTCGAGAATCTCGACGTGCCGCAACGCACTCTCCACCATTGCTTGGGGCGTGTGGCCGAGCGACTCTTCGAGATCGCGAGCGAGCGAGCCCATGTTGACGCCGACGCGAATGGGTGTGTTGCGCTCGATCGCGAGCGACACGACCTCGCGCGTCTTCTTCACGTCCGTGATGTTCCCGGGATTCAGACGGAGTTTTGCGACGCCGGCCTCGATCGCCGCGAGGGCCATGCGGTGATCGAAGTGCACGTCCGCGACGATCGGAACGGGCGACCGTTTGACGATGTGGGGAAGGCCCGCAGCGTCGCGTGCATCCTGGCAGGTAACGCGAACGATCTCGCAACCGGCCATCGCCAATCCGTATACTTGCGCAAGGGTCGCATCGACATCCGCAGTATCCGTCGTCGTCATCGATTGCACGGCGACCGGATGATCGCCGCCGATCCAAACTCCCTTACCGTCGGACTCGTCCGTTTTGTTCTTGAGGAAGACCGGCTTCGATTTACGCCGCAGACGAACCACGATAGCCTCTACAGCGCCTTGCTGGTCACGATGTTGGTGATGTCGTGATACGCCACGAACACCATGAGCATCATCAGCAAGGCGAAACCGGTGACGTGAACGAGCGCCTCCTTTTCGGGATCGACTGGCCGTCCACGCAGCATCTCCGCAATGATGAAGACGCCACGGCCGCCATCGAGCGCCGGAATCGGAAGAAAGTTGAATATCCCGAGCGCAACGGAGATCGCTGCTGCGAGTTGCAGGTACGGTCCCCAACCCAGTTGCTGCGCTTGTGACGCGAGTGCCCCGATACCGACCGGTCCGCTGACTTGCGCCGCCGCCGTCTGTGGGTGAATGATGAGTGAACCGAGCCCGAGCACGTTGAGGGTCACGAGGTCAAAGAACCGTTGCGACCCCGCGACGATCGCCGCACCGGGCGATACTGTCTCGTACGTCGGTTGCGTCTGAAAGCCGATGATGCGGTAGCGTTTGCCGGTTTGACGGTCCACCTTCACTTCCGGAGTGACCGTAAATTGTAGCTGCTGCCCATGACGAAGGATCGTTAACCGGAGCGGGGCCCCGGTGGACCCATGGATCGTCTTGACCATTTTCTCGCCGCTGCTCATCGGCATGCCGTTGATTGCGGCGATGCGGTCGCCAATCTGAAGTCCGGCGCGTGCGCCGGGCGAATTGCGGTCGAGCGGTCCGATGACCGTGCTGACACGATCGGTCGCAGCGCCGAATGCCATCGTTACGAAGATGAGGACGACGAGCGCAACGATGAAGTTGGCAACCGGCCCGGCGGCGATGATCGAAAGCCGTTGCCACGTGCTCTTGCTCTGAAAGTTGTCGTCTCCGAGCTCCCCGGTGGCACGGAACGCGCGTTGCTGCTGCGCCTCGCTGGAGCGACCGTCCTCACCGTGCATCGCGCAGTAGCCGCCGATCGGAAAAACGTTGAGCCGGTAATTGGTGCCGGTCCGCGGCGACGTCCATTTCAACAGCGTCGGACCGAAGCCGACCGCAAAGTCGTTCACGCGAACACCGTTCAGCCGCGCCAAGATGAAATGTCCCAGCTCGTGCAACACGACGAGGATCGACAGCATCAGCAAAAAGACGACGATTCGTCCCAAACTATCGAAAAACGGCAGCGCAACGATGAACAGGATCATGGTTCCGTACGCTTATACCACGCCGGTTGACGATTTCGTTTCGGCGATGGCACGCTGGGCCAGCACCCGTCCCTGGGCGTCCGCCTCCCGGACGCCTTCCAGGGACAGCGCCCGGGGCGCCGCCGCAGCGAGCGCCGCCTTCACCACTTCGGCGATCTCCCCGAAGGCGATACGGCCGTCGGCGAACGCGCGGACGGCGACTTCGTTCGCGGCCGAGAGGCTGGCGGGGGCGGTACCTCCAGCACTGAGGGCATCGTAGGCCAACTGCAGGCAGGGGAAGCGTCGCCGATCGGGGCGCTCGAACCGTAGGGCCGTGACGTCTTCGCCCACGCGGCCTCCCAGGGCCATCAAGGGATCGAGCTGCCGGGGTTCCACGAGGCGGTCGGGGTAGGCCAGCGCGTAGCCGATCGGTCCCCTCATGTCAGGGAGGCTGAATTGGCCTTTGATGCTGCCATCTGAAAAGATCGCAAAGCCATGGCCGACGCTTGTGCGATGAATGAGCACCTCGATGCGGTCGGCCGGCACGCCGAAGAAGCGGCTCGCTTCGATGACCTCCAGCCCTTTATTCATCATCGTCGCAGAATCGACGGTATTTTTTGTCCCCATGTTCCAGGTCGGATGGCGCAACGCATCGGCGAGCCGCGCTCGATGCATCTCATGCTCGCTCAACTCCCAGAACGGTCCCCCGGAAGCGGTGAGCACCAGCATCGCGATCCGGTCGCGTCGCTCGCCTTGGAGACACTGAAAGAGTGCGCTGTGCTCGCTGTCGACCGGAAGAATGGACGCGCCACTCTTCCGTGCTTCCGCAAACAGCAGCTCCCCGGCGGCAACGATCACTTCCTTATTCGCAATTGCGACGGTGAGGCCGTGCTCAACCGCGGCAAATATGGCCTCGAACGCGACGGCGCCATCGGTCGCGGCCAAGACGACGTCGGCGCCGCTCTCCACGGCTACAGCCACGAGTCCCGCGGCTCCAGGGACGACCTGGGTTTCCGCCAGCTCCGTACGCAATCGCGCGGCGTCCGATTCGTCGGCGCAGGAAACGAGCGCTGGGCGAAAGCGGCGCGCCTGCTCTGCGAGCACGCTGGCGCGGCGTCCCGCCGCCAGCGCCACGACGCGGAACCGCTCGGGATGACGTTCGATGACGTCGAGAGCCTGCGTCCCGATGGAACCGGTCGAGCCCAGAATCGCAACGGCCCGTCGAGGCGGCGCTACCATCGCGGACCGCCGGGCAGGTAACCGGTTACCCAGAGCGCGCCGTAGCACGCAACGCCGCCAAAAAGATAGGAATCGAAGCGGTCGAGCCAGCCACCGTGACTCCCCATGGCCGTTCCCGCATCCTTCACGCGCGCGTCGCGCTTCAACGCGCTCTCGACGACGTCGCCGGCCTGCGCCGCAATCGACGTGATCGCTCCGACGAGCGCGCCGTGCCACCACGGCGCGTGGAGCGGGGAAAGGGTCGCGAGGAGGACGCCGGCGACCGTCGTCGCAGCGAGCGCGCCCACCGCCCCTTCCCACGTTTTGCGCGGCGAGATCGAGGTGAGCGGTATGCGCCCAATCCAAGACCCGATCAGCATCGCGAAGATGTCGCTGACCGCGATCAGCACGATCGCGGCGAGGGCATACGCAAGTCCCGCGTGGGGAACGTTCCGCAACGCAACGAAGTACGATAACAGCTTTCCGATGTACAGAACACCCAAGAGCGTATAGGCACTGCGCGCGAAGTAACCGCTACGCGAGCCGAAGAGCGACACCGCCAGTGCGCCGATAACGGTGGCGGCGACGAGCTCGGGTTCCCAGCGGCGCAGCGCTCGCAGCTCGGCGAGAACGATGTACGCCGCGACCGCGCAGGCGGCGACGGGAAAGACGAGTTCTTGTCCTTTGCGAGCGGAAAGCCGGTCCAGCTCCCACAGGCACCCGATCGCAATGACGAGCACGAGCGCCGCAAACGCCCGCGCGTCCAACACGCTTGCCAAACCGATAACGCCGAGCAGGGCGCCGATCCCAATGCGGCGCGGCATGTCGACCCACCCGCGGACGCGAACCTGCGCCGCCGGGTACGTGCCCCCGCTCAATAATCCCTCATCGCCCGACATCGGCAAGTCGCTCGTACCGGTCGTACCCTACCACGACCTCGGCACCTTCATCGTCCTCACGAACGCGAAGGGCTCGAAGGATTCCCACGCCGGCTGACGGGTACGGCGGGGTCAACATGCGATAGCGCAAGCGACGGTGCGCGAGAAGCCGCCGTGCGCGCCATTCAGGCAGAAGCGTAACGGCGAGAATCTCCTCGAGCGCCGCCGGCATCACACCTCCATGATCTCTTTTTCTTTGACGCTCACGAGCGTGTCGACATCTTTGATGTAACGGTCGGTCATCTTTTGCACGTGATCAGTCGCGCGCTTGTTGTCGTCCTCGGTAATTTTGTGGTCTTTCAGGAGCGACTTGATCTCGTCGACCATCTTGTGCCGCACGTTGCGAATTGCGACTTTGCCCTCTTCTGCCTTCTTGCGGACGATCTTCACGAGGTCTTTGCGGCGTTCTTCGTTGAGCGGCGGGATGCCGAGACGAATCGTTTGGCCGTCGATATTGGGCGTGATTCCCAAGTCACTCGTCTCGATGGCTTTACGGATCGAGGCGACGGTGTTCCGGTCGAAGGCGGCGATGGCAAGGGTCCGCGCGTCGGGCGCACTCACCGTCGCAACTTGTTTGAGAGGGACCGACGTGCCGTACGCTTCAACGTGGAGCCGGTCCAGCAGCGCGGGGGAAGCACGGCCTGTGCGAATCGACGCGAATTCGTGTCGCGTCGCCTCCACCGCTTTTTGCATCCGCTCCTCGGCGTGTTTGTAGATGTCGTTCAGCGGTTGTGTGCTCACGCTCACGGTGCAACCTCCTTTACCAGCTCGGACGGCGCTGCGTCGGCTCGCGTCCCCACCGTGGTTCCAATCGGTTCTCCCCACACCGCGCGGCGGATATTGCCCGGGACGTTGACGTCGAAAACTACGATCGGGATCCCGTTATCCATACACAGCGTCAGCGCGGTGTTATCCATCACTTCGAGACCAAGCTGCAACACTTCCAGGTAGGCCAGGCGCGCGAAGCGCGTTGCGCCCGCTTCCTTCAAGGGATCGGCCGAATAGATGCCGTCCACCTTGGTCGCCTTGAGAATCGCTTCTGCGCCGATCTCTACTGCGCGCAGCGCGGCCGTCGTATCGGTCGTAAAATACGGATTGCCCGTTCCCGCTCCGAAAATGACCACGCGGCCTTTTTCCAGATGGCGGATCGCGCGGCGCCGAATGTACGGCTCGGCAATTTGCTGCATCTGGATCGCCGTCTGCACGCGGGAGGCGACCCCAATCCGTTCCAACGCATCCTGCAGCGCAAGCGCGTTGATGACCGTCGCGAGCATCCCCATGTAGTCTGCGGTTGCGCGATCCATCCCCGCCGCTTCGTGCGTTTGTCCGCGCCAGATATTCCCACCGCCGACGACCACGGCGATCCCCACGCCATCGGCGGCTACGGTGGCGATCTGGGATGCCATCTCCGCGGTGGTTACCGGATCGACGGCAATCTCAGTCCCTGCAAACGATTCGCCCGAGAGCTTGACTAGCACCCGTGAGTACACTGGTCCTCGAGCGCTCGGGGACACCGAGCGTTTACCCTTCTCCCAGCGCGTACTTGGCGAAACGCCGCACCGCGATCTTCTCGCCTAACACGCCGACGACGGAACCGATCCGCTCCGCGACGGTTTGCGCCTCGTCCTTTACGAAGGCTTGCTCGAGGAGCACGTGCTCCTCGTACCATTTGTTCAGCTTGCCTTCGAGGATCCGCTCGGCGATGGCCGGCGCCTTGTCTTGCGGCACCGATTTGCGGAGATCCTCGCGTTGCGCAGTGACCACGTCGGCCGGAACCTCTTCGCGACTGACGTACTGCGGCGACATCGCGGCGATGTGCATCGCGACATCTTTGACGAGCTCACGAAATGGTTCGCTTCTGGCAACGAAGTCCGTTTCGCAGTTCACCTCGACGAGGACGCCGATCTTGCCTCCGGCGTGGATGTACTGGCCGATGAGTCCCTCGTTGGCCGTGCGTTCGCTCTTCTTTAAGGCCTTGGACTGGCCGAGTTCGTTCAAGTCGCGCTTCGCGGCGTCGTAATCGCCGGCGGCGCGCACCAGCGCGTTTCGGCAATCGATCATGCCGGCGCCGGTGTCGTCTCGCAGACGCTTCACCTCTCCGGCGCTGGGCTTGTAATCGGTGGCGGAAGTCACAACCTCTCCTACGTCTTCTCTTGCAACGCTTCGACGAACGACGGTTCGCGCTCCGACGCCTGTTGATCGTACGCGGCGTACTGCTCCGCGTACGCCGTCTCGTCGTACCCGCTTTCCGCTTCCGTTCGGCCTTCGATGATGGCGTCGGCGATCTTCGAGACCATCAGCTTCACTGCGCGGATCGCGTCGTCGTTGCCCGGAACGAGATAGTCGATTTCGTCCGGATCGCAATTCGTATCGACGACGGCAATGATAGGAATCTTGAGCTTTCGCGCCTCGAGGACCGCAATGCGCTCTTTTTTCGGATCCACGATGAAAATTGCGTCCGGCAGCCGGTGCATGTCCTTGATGCCGCCCAAGAACCGCTCCAGCTTCTCGAGCTCGTCCGCGAGCGCCGCGACTTCTTTCTTGGGAAGCCGGTCGAAGTCGCCCTGAGCGCGCATTCCCTCGAGTTCGCGCAGGCGAGCGATCCGCTTTTGAATCGTCGCGAAGTTGGTGAGCGTACCGCCCAGCCAACGCTGGTTCACAAAGAAGGTGCCGGCGCGTTCTGCCTCTTCCTTCACAGCATCCTGTGCCTGCTTTTTCGTGCCGACGAACAGAATGACTTTACCTTCGCGAGCCATCGCTTTGACGACCGCATAGACTTCCCGCAGAAGAATCACCGTCTTCTGCAAATCGATAATGTAGATGCCGTTGCGCTCTTGGAAGATGTAGCGTTTCATCTTCGGATTCCAACGGCGGGTCTGATGACCGAAATGGACTCCCGCCTCGAGGAGCGCTTTCATGGAGATGACTGATGCCACGAATCGAAACCTTTCTGATCTCGCGCGTGCGCCGTCCTTAGCGCAGCACGCTCAGTTGAGACCATCGCGCCCGGCCTCCGTGCCGGGCGAACTGCGGCGTGCTCGCAAGCGGCGCCGCGCCAAGCGACCCACGTTCGCTCGGGGCCGCCGAGCGGCCTTCGCGGCCGCATGCCGGACCGGGAACGCCTCGGCTATCGACCCCGCTTCGGGCCGGCCGGTTTCAACTTGCGTTCCTCCGGCGTCAGGTGACCGCTACGCTTAATCTCTTCATAAATTTCCGAACGGTGCACGGAGATCTCGCGCGGCGCCTCGACGCCGAGCTTGACCTGATCGCGGTCGACTGCGACGATGACGATTCGGACATCGTCGCCGATCATGATGGCCTGGTTCACTTTTCGGCTCAGAACGAGCACAACGCCCTCCCTGGCAGGTGGGGTCGCCGCGTCTTCGCTCCCCAGAAAGGGCGCACCCGGGCCTTCGTCATGCGGTGGACGTCGGAGCGCTTTGGCCGGTGGAAGCGAATTGCACGGCATGGAGGCGCGCATAGGCGCCTTCACGCGCCAACAACTCTTCGTGCGTTCCGGTTTCGATGACGCGACCCGCCTCGACGTACAAAATTTTCGTGGCGCGCCGGATGGTCGAGAGCCGGTGCGCGATGATCAGCGTGGTACGGCCGCGCAGCAGCAAATCGAGTGCCGCCTCGATGAGCCGCTCGGAATGGCTGTCGAGCGCGCTCGTCGCCTCGTCTAAGATAAGAATCCTGGGATCGCGCAAGACGGCGCGCGCGATCGAGATGCGTTGCCGCTGTCCGCCCGAAAGCCGAATCCCGCGGTCCCCTACCGGAGTTTCGTATCCGAGCGGAAGGTCGAGGATGAATTCCTCGGCATTGGCCTTTTGCGCGGCGGCTTCGATCTCTGCGTCGCTCGCATCGAGCCGCCCGTAGCGAATATTTTCCGCGACGGTCCCGCTGAACAACAACGGTTCTTGTGGCACGATGGCGATCGCACTGCGCAGCTGTGCGAGCGTCAAGCTCGCGATGTCGACGTCATCGAGCGTGACGCGACCGCGCTGCGGCTCGTAGAAGCGCGGCACCAAATTGACGGCGGTCGTTTTCCCTGCCCCAGACGGGCCTACTAAGGCGACGACTTCCCCGGCGCCGATCTCTGCAACGAAATCAACGAGGACGGGCGCCGCTTGCGGTTCGTACGCGAACGTGACGTGCTCGTAGCGAAGCGCGCCGGCGATACTGCGCAGACGCACCGCATCCGCTCCGCCTTCCCGCTCGACCGGCAAGTCGAGCACCTGAAAGACCCGCGCCGCTCCGACCAGGCCTTTCGAAAGATCCCCAATGTACGTTGCAAAACGGTTCATCGGGTTGATCGCCAGCACGACGTAACCCCAAAACGCGACGACCTGACCCTGATTCATCCGGCCGACGATCACCTCGCGCGCCGAGAAGGCGACGATCGCCAGGAGCGCGATGGTGATGATCATGGCGACGACCGGTGTCTGCGTTTGGCCGAGCTGCGTCACCTTCATGTAAGCACCGAAATAGTTTTCGTTGCTGTCGGTGAAGCGCCGTACTTCAAAGTCTTCGCGGCGAAACGCTTTGACGATGCGCTCGGCCTGGAGCACTTCGGAGATGTTGGCGGCCAAGTCGGCGATCCGTTCCTGCGCCCGTCGTGTGCTTCCGGAGATCAGGCGCGTGAACGTCGCGACCGCATAATTCACGACCGGTGCGCACAAGAAGAGGAACAGCGTCAAGAGCCAGTCCGTGTAGAACATGACGGCCAGCGCGCCGACGAAGGTGATGATGGTCTGAAACATCTGCGGAACGGAGATGCTGACCGCGTCCGTCATGAGCGCGAGATCGTTGGTGAAACGAGCGAGGAATTCGCCGCTGCGCCACCGGTCGAACTCGCCCAGCGGCAGGTGCAGCACCCGATCGAACAATCGAATGCGCAGCGAAGCGATCATCCGTTGTCCGCTCCACGCCGTAAGGTAGCTCTGTCCGTATGAAGCAGCGTTCGAGATCGCGTTGATGCCGAGCAGCGCGGCGATGATCCAATAGAGCAGGCGCACGTCGTGCTGCGGGATCACCTTGAGCGTGACGACCTGAAACGCGTAGGGAAACGAGAGCGGTCCAGCGCCGGCGATCACGCCAAGCAGCAACGACAAGAGCAGACGCGGGTAGTAGGGCCGAGCTTCCCGCAAGAGGCGTGTTAGCACGGCCCTGCGGTCGACGTACCGCGTCGCGTCCATGTTCAACGAGAAACCGCTTACCCGTACCCCCGGCGAAACCTTCGCCATACCGATCCGGTAGACTTACGTGGTCGTGCTTCGGAGGTTCAGGCCGTGGACTGCTTCTTTCACTCCAACGTTCCGTCAGTAACGCGCTGCCGCGACTGTTCGCGGCCGATCTGTGCAACGTGCCGCGACGCGGTCGGGACGTGTCCCAGTTGCCGTCTCGGCGAACGCATCGATGCTGCTGCAGCGAGCCGAGGTGAACTACCCGGTGGCGTGCGTCACGGCCCGGGTCCCGGGCGTGAGTGGAGTCAGGAGCAAGCCGGCGGAGCAGCCGGCCCAGCCGGAACCAGTGCGCGACCCTACCACGAAAGGACCACCGCCGTGTCGACCGTTTCTCCTGAAACGCGCGCCCTCGTCGCTCTCGGATACCCCTTTTGGCCGCTCGCTGCGGTTGCGCTGCTCGATCCGAAGCGCACGCCCTACGTGCGGCGACAAGCGGTACAGTCCATTGCGTTCAGCTTCGGCTTCACCGGACTGTGGCTTGCGCTCGCGGCGCTCGTGCATATTCCCATCCTGGGACTTTCTGCGTGGCCGCTCATTTGGTTGCTCGTCCCAATCTACATGGTTGCGAGCGTGGTGTATGGATTCAAAGCCTGGCACGGAGAGGACGTCCGCGTTCCCATCATCAGCGACTGGCTCGATCAGCGCTGGCCCACCGACCGGCAGAGCGCCGCGTAAACTCGCTGTAACGCGCCAAAAATTGGCGGGCGACCGCATCGTGATCGATGATCGGAGGCGGATACTGCAACGTGCCCCCTAGCGGTAACGCGAGTTGCGCCCGTTGCTGCGCGCGATCGGGCTCGAACAGTTCTGCGGGCGGTAGTGACGCGAGCTCCGGAATCCAGTGGCGGATGTAGGTTCCCGAAGGGTCGAGGCGGCGCGCTTGTTTGCGTGGATTGTAGATACGGGGGTACTGAGCGAGATCGGCGCCGACACCGGCAATCCATTGCCAGTTTCCGGTGGCGAGCGCGGGATCGTCTTCGACGAGCAGGTGATCCCAGACGTCCTGTCCGGTGCGCCACTCCACTCCCAAATCGAAGCATAAGAAGGACGCCGCGACGGCGCGCGCTCGCGGATGCATCGTTCCGGTTGCGATGAGTTCGCGGATCCCGGCATCGACCAGTGGATACCCCGTCATTCCGCGGCGCCACGCCTCCAGCGCACGATGGCTGCGCGCGAACCGAAAAGCGCGCATCCGTTCCTGCAATGGTTCCCGCGCGGAATGCGGATAGAACCACGCCAATTGAAAGAAGAAATCGCGACGCGCAAGCGCGGCGACAAAACGATCGAGCGAGAGCCGTTCTTCCGCTAACAAAAATGGATCTGCCGCCCGTTCGGCGACGGCCGCGAGGATCGTCCTGGCGGAGATCGTCCCAAACGATAGGTGCGCAGAAAGGCGGGACGTTGCTAGCGCCGGCACGTTGCGATGCGTCGCATACGCGAGCGCCGGCCCGCGGAGAAACGCGGCGAGCACATGGGCCGCTGCGTCTTCCGACGCCGTTGCAACCGCCGGCTTCAGCGCCTGCTCCGCAGCGGAGCCGAACTCCGCTGGGATCGGGATAGCCTCACTCGGTGGGACGGAGTTGGCGAAGGTGAGGCGAGAAACGACCACGCTGGGCGCGTGCTGCCGCCAGGCGGCGAGATACGGCGCAAAGGCGCGATAGCCGTCCCCCTCGGCTCGTGCAGGTTTCGCGTCCTCCGGTGAAAGTGCAGGTGCATCGTGCAACAGCACCGCGCGCAGGCCGGCTTCCTCGACGGCGCGTTGCAGCTCACGGTGACGCTCGATGAGACTGCCGTCGTAGCCCCAACTCCAGACGACCGCATCGACCTGCGCTTCGCGCGCGAGTCGCGTCACCGTTTGCCGAAGAGAGCCCCGTCGGATGACGAGCCCAGAGCCGCGGCTGCGGAGCTCTGCAGCAAGCGACGAAAGCGCTGCACAAAAGAACGAGGCGCGCTTCGGCGAGCGCCGTAAGCGCTCAGCGTCTTCGCGATCGAGCACATACGCCGGGATGATGTGCCCAAAGCGTGCTGCCGCCGCCAGCCCGGCATGATCGCGGAGCCGCAGGTCCCGCCGGAAAAGGAACAGGGCCGGCGAGCGAGTCTTCCTAGATCGCTGTTACGACGACGGCGACTCTACAGCGTCTCGACGTATGCGGCAAGATCCGTCACATCTTTTTCCGAGAGCGGTGACGGATAGAGCTTCGGCATCGGCGGCTTCGGATTCTTGATCCAGGCGATCGCTTGGGACATGTTCTTGCGCGACTTCTCGTTGCGCAGACTCGGTCCCACGCCTCCCTCGGTACCCGTCGCACCATGGCATGTCGCGCAGTTCTGGGTGAAGAGCTGCTTGCCGCGCGCAGCGTCGCCACCGGCAGGCGCTGCCATATTACTCATTGCGCCGGGCGAAGCCGCAGTCGTCGTGGACGTCGAGCTTTGGCTCGAGGAGTTCTTGGAGCAGCCGGCCGCTGCCAGACCGCACGCGGCTGCAAGCAGGATGATCGTCCCAACCTTTTTCACGCGAATGGCCCTCACTCGAGCATCGATGCCCGGCTTTACTCTCGCTGAAACGCTCGTTCCCGCTCGACGTCGAGCGCCGGCTTGAGGCGCGTCTGTGTGGCCCGCAGCACCGCCAAGTCAGCCGCCCTCGGCGGGTGGCGCCGGACTTGCGGCATTCGCGCCACCAGGTTCTGCCTGGGACTTGTTCGCGCGAGAGACGTGGTGCTCGCTTTCGAAGGCAGACCAACGTGCGCTGCGAGGACGAGATTGAGAAAGAGCGTCACGCAGACGGCCGTGCAAATCCACAAAGCCGTGCGTCGTCCGGAGGCGACGTGCAGCGACTCGATTCCGGAAATTACCGCCTCGCGAACGAACGGCCGCCACGTTTCCTCATGCAACGCGGTGTGCACGAACGACGCGACGCTCGGACCAGCTCGTTCCAGGCCGGCACAGCGTGAACAGTTTTGCGCGTGCGCGGAAAAGATCGCATGCTCGCTGGGCGACGCCTCACCCAAAGCGATCGCGCCTGCGACCGCTTCGAAGCGCGCATGATTCGAACTCACGCGGGTACCTCGAGCGTGCGTCGCATGGAGCGCACCGCGCGGCACACGCGCTGCCGCACCGCTTCGGGAGAAATGCTCAAGATGGCAGCTGCCTCTTGCGATGAATACCCTGCGTACATCGTCAGCAAGACGCAAGCGAGTTGCTCGCGGCCCAACCCTGCTAACGCCGATTGAACGTCGAGCGAGATCGCGGACCGTTCATCGAGCCGGAACGGAGCCGCCGCTTCGATCGGCGTCGCAACCTCAGGGGAGCGTTTTCGGCGGCGCAGATACGAGATGGCACGATTCGTTGCCACCTTGTAGAGCCAGCCCGCGGTGAGCGGCCGAGCCGGATCGGCGCACAGTACGCGATACGCCGACAGAAAGACCTCTTGCGTCAGGTCGAGCGCGACGTCGCGGTCGCCGACGAAGCGGCGCAGGTAGCGCGCGAGGCGGCTCTGATGCTCCAGCACGAGGCGCTCGATGCGGTATTGCGCGTCGAGGGTGCGGTCGAGACCGAGGACCTGCACCTGACCAATCACGGCGAACTTCCTTCTCTCTTCAAACGCACCGCACGCTGCGATCGTGACGCCGGCTAGCCGCCGATCTCCGAAAAGGCCCGCATGGCGCTGGCGGTCTCTCCCAGGACGAGATGGTGCCGTTCCGGTTTGATGACCATCGCCCCACGAAAAATTGCAGCGATCTCTTCGCGCGACGCACCCGCCCGGGTCGGAGTACGCACATCGATCGCATGATCGCCGAACAGGCATAACCGCAGGCGCCCGTCTGCGGAAAGCCGCACGCGGTTGCACCGCTCGCAGTAGTCATGCGAAAGCGGACTGATCACGCCTACCGCTCCGGCGGCTCCCGCGAACGCATAATATCGCGCGGGGCCATTACCTCCGGGGCCGGTCACCGGCAGCAACTTCCCATTTTTTCCGATGCGTTCCAGCATCTCGTCTGCCGACACGTAGGCGTCGCGCTGCAGTGCGACGTTCTCCTCCACCGGCATCAGCTCGATAAAACGAACGTATAAGGGTCGATCGCGCGTCAGCTCCGCGAAGGCGTCGAGTTCGTCGTCGTTTTGATTGCGCATGACGACGCAATTGAGTTTTACCGGCGAAAGTCCGGCGGCGATAGCGGCGTCGATCCCTCCGAGGACGCGCGACAGTCCTGGACGGCGCGCAATCGCGCTGAAACGGTCTTCACGCAGCGTATCCAGCGACACGTTTACGCGGCGTAACCCCGATGCCGCCAGTCCGCAGATTTGCTCCTCTAACAGGAGCCCGTTGGTGGAGAGTGCGATGTCGTCGATGCCGGCGATGGCAGCGAGCTGCGCCACCAGAGCGCTCAAATCGCGCCGGATGAGCGGCTCCCCGCCCGTGAGACGGATGCTGCGTACGCCGACCGATGCCGCACCTTCCACGATGCGGACGATCTCTTCGTACGTCAGGATCTCACGCTTGGGTATCCACGGCAAACCGGACTCAGGCATACAGTAGACGCACCGCAGGTTGCAACGGTCCGTCACCGAGATCCGCAAGTATGTGATCGGCCGTCTGAAAGCGTCCATGAGCGGCCCACGCCCTTCGGGGGGCGCCTTCAGGAGGTCAATCGTCTCGACAGCCACTGGAGCTTCTTTCGCCACAATGGCGCAGAGGCCCGTGCACGGGCGTCGCCCGTTACTTCTCCGAGAAGACGCTATCCGAGACGGGGACGTTCAACTTGTAGTTCGAGTACGCCAGGACGACGTCGGCCTTGTACGCCGGCAATTCCACGTGACCGTTCATCGTCTTGATGAGGTAGTTATTGTTCTGCTTCTGCAGCGTCTCGTCGAACGTGACGTAGCCGCCGTCTTCGTACGTCCACGTCATGCTCTTGATCGTCGCCGTAGAATCGTCGGTCCGCACGTCGAGATGTTGCACGCGGCCATGCTTTCTGGGGACGAGCCGAAATGTCGTGATGCCGTTTTGATCGCCGAGCGTCGACATCGAATAGAGCGACGGCCACTGCGACGGCGGTTCGAGCCGCGGGTAAACCTTTTTGAACTGCGCCGCAAGCGCCGGCACGGTGTCGAACACGACGGCTTGTTTGTCGGGCTGTTTGTAATAGACGTTGCCGTCGAGGCTCGGACTGAGATACGGGAAGGTCTTGAGCGCGACGTCAGCGTGCAGGTCGGCCTTGTAACTGCGCAGATGCGCGTTGACCTGAGTCATGCGGTGGAACAGGTCGCCGCTCTGCTGACCCTCTGCCGTCGCGGCGAGCGGCGATGCGGCCGAGAGTGCTCCGAGCGAGATGGCGGTCAACTGCAAAAGCCGTTTCATCGTAAACCTCCGCGGTTCAAACGCGTCCTATGCGGTGTAGGGTTCCAAGGCGAAGCCGATCTCCGTTTGGACGTCATGAGAGCGTTCTAGCACAGCCGCCTGGGACAGCGCATGGAGTGCCGCGGGTGACCCGATGCGGCCGAGCGCCCATGCCACGTGCCGGCGGACCACCGCCGAAGGATCGTTCCGCAGCGCTTCACGCAGCGCCGGGACGGCCGCTCTGTCAAGACTGTTCCCTAAGCCGACCGCTGCGTTACGGCGCAGGACGACTGGACCGCGCCACCCCATCGCCGATTTGCGGTACCGTGTCCGTAACGAACGCGAACTGCCGCTGAGCATCAGGGAGAGATCGACAAACGTCTCTTGCGGAGTGCGCGCGCCAAATTCACGCGGCAGCGTTGCCCGTGCGCGCCGTGTCGGCGGGCAGACCTCCTGACACAGGTCGCAGCCCCAAAACCAATCCCCGATCAGCGGCCGCAATTCCAACGGAATTGCGTCCCGCCGCTGCGTCAAATCGGAGATGCAACGGGTCGAGTCCATCGTGTAATCGCCGCGCAAGGCGCCCGTGGGGCAAGCGACGACACAGCGGCGACACGAGCCGCACGTTTTCTTGAGTGGCGGGTCCGGCGACAACGCGAGCGACGTCACAACCTCTCCCAGGAACACGTACGATCCGAGCTGCGGCGCAATGAGATTCGTGTGTTTTCCGATCCAGCCAAGACCCGCGCGGGCTGCAAACGCGCGTTCCGCCAACACGGCGGTATCGCACACGACGCGCGATACCTCATCGCGTGCGAAACCGTCGAGCTCGGCGCTAATCGCCTCCAGCACGCGACGAACGACGCCGTGGTAATCGGCGCCCCACGCATAGTTCGAGATCTTTGCTGAGAGCGGACGAGTCGCGGCGCGGGGTGGAGCATTCTTCAGCTCGGCCGTAGCGAACGGAACGGCGATGCAGATGACGGAACGCGCCCCCGGCAGCAGTGCGTGCGGGGACGCGGCGCGCGCCGCGTACGCCCGATCGTAGGGCCATGTCGCGAGGTCTCCGCGTTCGGTCGCGGCGGCAAAGCGTTCCCGCGTGAGGGCGTCATCTTCGGCGGAGCACACGCGCACGGCGCCCGCGCCGCCAGCGCGGGCCACCTCCAGGATGCGAGCCTTGAGTTGTGTCTCCGCAGGCACCGTCATAGCATCGCGAGCGGCGCATTCGCGTCCGGCAACGGAAAGGCTGTCCCAATCGCGTCCGTCGCGTCGTCGTCCAGAACGAGGTTCGCGGACGCAGCGTTCTCGCGAACGTGTTCGACCCTCGCCGCCTTCGGAATCGTGAACGTCCCCTCGAGGCGCGTTAAGAAGGCAAGCGCCACGGCGTGGGCGCTGACGCCGTATCGCTCGGCGAACGTTGCGAGCACGCGGCCGGCCACGGAGCGCGGCGTCGGGAAGTCTCCCGATCCGAAAGGGCTATAGCCGACGAGCGCGATGCGGTGCTGTTGGCAGTACGGCAAGAGCCGCCGTTCGATCCCGCGCTCGCCGAGGTGATACAAAACCTGGTTACAGGCGATGGGATGGCGGCGCAAATGAGAAGACGCCTCCTCCAGATCCTCCACATCGAAATTGCTCACTCCAAGCGAACGGATCTTACCATCGTCGGCGAGCTTCTCCAGGGCGCGCATCGTCTCGCTCAAAGGCCGGCCAGCGCGCCAATGTAACAGGTAACAATCAAGGTAATCCGTTCCCAGCCGCTGCAGGCTCTGTTCACACGCCCGAATCGTGCCCGCGTAGCCGGCATTCGACGGAAGCACTTTGCTGACGATGAAGAGCGCATCGCGCGGCAGACCGGCGATCGCGTCTGCAACGATCTCCTCGGCCCCACCGGAGCCATACATTTCGGCCGTATCAATGTGCGTGAGCCCCAGCTCGATCCCCATCCGTAAGGCGCCGACCGCGTCCTGCGCGGCGCGTCCACTGGTAGGAATGTTCCACGTGCCTTGTCCGATCAGCGCGACGCTGCGGTCCGTCGAGCCGAACGGGCGCGTTCTCACAGCGCCGCGTCTTTTGCGGAAAGGATCGGCTCACCGTCGAGCGGCCAGTCGATGCCGACCGCAGGATCGTTCCAACGCATCCCGCGCTCGAACGCTGGATCGTAGTGCGCACTCACCTTATACATGACGATGACCTCGTCGCTTTGTGCAAGAAACCCATGCGCAAAACCGGCCGGGACGTAGAGCTGGTGATGGTTGCCGTCGCTCAGCGTAAACGCTTCCCAGCGGCGGAACGTCGGCGAGTTTTCGCGCGCATCGACGACGACGTCGTAGATCGTCCCCTTGAGCGCCTGAACGAGCTTGGCCATCCGGTCGTCGATGTGCATGCCGCGGATGACGTTGCGCCGCGAATGCGAGACGCTGTCCTGCACCCAGTCGTCCTGCATCCCCAAGGCTGCATACTTTCGTCGGGAAAACGTCTCTTTGAAATACCCGCGGCCGTCCAGAAAGACCTCAGGGACGTAGAGGCGGACGTCGGGGAAAACCGCGCTCGGGATGACGTCGATCATCAGAAGACGTCGAATGCGGCGGCGTTCGCAGCGTACGCTAACAGGCCGCCCTCGAGATGATGGACGCGCCGAAAACCGGCGTCCCAGAGACGCTGTGCGGCCCAACGCGATTTCGCGCCGACCCGGCAGGCGACGACGTAAGGCGTCGCGCTGTCGAGTTCGTGCAGACGCTCTTCGAAAACCGATGCGGGGACCGCGAGCGTACGCGGCAACGTGCCGAGTACGGCCTCATGCGGCTCCCGGACGTCAAGAACGCGTGCCTGCGGATGCTCGTCCAGAAACGTGTCGAGCTGTGCTGCAGCGATCTCCGGGACATCGCTGCGCGGCGCGACCGTTCCTCTGGGCGGTTCTGGCGCAACATCGCTGATCGCGGGATGGTCACCGCACAGCGCACACATGGAGTCGCGCAGGACATCAAACTCGCGCACGCGCGCTTGGAGCGCATCGAGCAGCGCAAGCCGGCCGACGAGCGGGCTCCCGATTCCGAGGACGAGCTTGAGCGCTTCGTTTGCCTGCCACGTTCCTACCATGCCCGCTAAGACGCCCAGCACGCCGCCCTCGGCGCACGTTGGCACGGCCCCTTCCGGGGGAGCCTCCGGGAAGAGACAGCGGTAACAGGGACCATCTGCTGCAAAGACCGAGATCTGTCCGTCGAAGCGAAAGATCGAACCGAAGACGTCGGGCTTACCCTCAAGCCGGCACGCATCGTTGATCAGATAGCGAGAACCGAAGTTATCGGTTCCGTCCACGACGACGTCGTAGGCGCGCACGAGTTCGCGTGCGTTCGTAGCATCGAAGCGAAGCGGAAAGGCATCGACGGCGACGCTCGGATTCATGGCGCGCAGACGGTCGGCCGCGGCGACCGCTTTGGACCGCCCCACATCGTCGTCGGCGTAGACGACCTGACGCTGCAAGTTGGTCTCGTCGACCTCATCATCGTCGACGATTCCGATCCGTCCGACGCCGGCAGCGGCAAGATATTGCAGGACGGGTGAACCGAGTCCACCTGCACCGACCACGAGGATGCGCGCGGCCAGCAAACGGTTTTGCCCTTCGAGCCCCACTTCTGGGATGAGCAAATGGCGGCTATACCGCCGGAGCGCTGTGCGTGGAGCGGTCTTCATTTAAAGTGGGTCGCTCGCTGCGGAAACTGGTTCGGCCCGAGGCCTCTGTCCTTCCCGAGGATGAAGCGCGCCGAGCCATGCGAGGACGGCCGCGCGCGCATGTTCGCCCGCGTAGGTGTGATCGCTCGGAATCGTCTCGAATGTCTTGGGCTCGGGGGCGCGGGCAAACAGTTCCGCGACGCTGCGCTGCGAGACCATCATATCCCGCTCAGCAGCAACGTAGAGGCATGGGCGCCCACCCAAGCGCGACAGGACACCTTCGAGGAGGGGTTCAGTCGCGGCGACGATCTCTGGCAGGCCGAGTCCGTTGACATAGCCCCCGCGCAAGTCGACGACCCCTTTCGTCGCGAGCGCGTCGAGCGCACTCGGACGGCCCCAACCGGTCGCAATGGCAATCGCGCCCGCGACCTGCGGATCCCCTGCGCAAACGCGCAACGCGGTCGTCGCCCCCATACTGTGACCGCACGTGTATACCGTCTCGGAGTAATGCTCGCGCGCGTAGCGTGCCGCGGCGGTTAGCGTGTCGGTGAGGTCGTCGATCGACGACAAGACTCCGCCGCTGGCGCCCAGCTTATGCCCCGGAAAATCGACGCTCAGGACGCTAAAGCCGTGGCTCGCAAGAAAAGCGCACAGCACGTCGAGATTGTGCTTCGAACTCGAATAGCCGTGCGCGACGGCCACGGCGATGCCGCGGGGGCGGCGTGGCTCATAGTCGAGGGCCGCAATCGTACCGCGCGGTACAGGGAGATAACGCAGCTGGACGTTCACGCGCGCTGCGGCATATTCTCGCCCGCGGGATTTTCGCGCCAAGCCACGTCGCCGCCGACGTACCGTTCCTCCTTCCAAATCGGTACGCGTTTCTTCAGCTCGTCGATGACGTACGCACAGGCATCGAAGGCGCTTCGACGGTGCGGCGCCGCGACAGCGATTGCGACGCTCGCTTCACCGAGTGCCAACTCTCCGACGCGGTGCGCGAGCGCGATGCGAATCCCAGGGAATGCCGCTTCAGCCTCGCGACAAATGTTGCGCATCTCAGGCAACGCCATCGCCGGATACGCTTCGTAGGAAAGTCCGAGCACCGGTCGATCGTCGTCCGAACGCTCCCGTACGACACCTTGAAACGTGACGACGGCGCCGGCATCGTTACCCGCGACCGCAGCGATCAGCGTTGCAAGGTCGAGCGCAGACTCCGTGATTTCCACCATGGCGATGGCTTCTAGCCGCCACCAACCGGTGGAAGCAGCGCGACTTCGTCGCCGTCATGCAACGGCGCACCACCATCGACGATCCTGCCGTTCTGCGCAAGGCGGGTCGAGGACGCGAGGGCGCGCAGCGGTTCGGCCCGCTCCGCAAGCGCTTCCCACGCATCTGCGACCGTCGCGCCAGGCGGCAGCTGCAGCGTCCACTCCGCACAACCAAGCAATTCGCGCACGCGAGCGAACGCCAGTACCCGAACGCTGATGTTTGCTGCCATCACGCTGGACGTTTTTGCTGCATCCCGAGGACGAACCGCTCGATTGCCATCGCCACGCCGTCGTCGTCGTTACCGGCAGTCACGTAACGCACCGCTTCCTTCACCTCGCGCGGCGCGTTGCCCATCGCCACCCCGATCCCAGCCCAGCGCAGCATGGGCACGTCGTTGCGAGAGTCGCCGACGGCCAGCACGTGCTCGGGGGAGACTTGAAAGTCGGCACACAACCGCGCCAAAGCGTTTCGTTTGCTGGCTTCCCGATTCAGCACGGCGCATTCGACGAATTCTTGCCAGGTTTCGTATCGGAAATTGAGCGGCCAGTCGCCGAACTCGCGTTGCATCGCACGGACCGACGCTTCACCCATGAAACGGATGAACGTCGGAGCCTCGTGCAACACGTCCGTAAACGTGCGCGCCTCGCGCCACGTCGGTCCGCGCATGTCATCCATGAAGACGCGAGAGCCCTCGAGCCGCCAAAACATCTCTTCTGCATAGATGGCGATGGAGAGGCCATTCTTTTCCGCGTATTCGACCATCGGTTTCGCGTAAGCGAGCGGGAGGGGAAGGTGGACGAGCGTCCGGTTTGCGCCGAAGTCTTTCGTCAGTGCGCCATGGCAGCAAATGACGGGAAGATTGAGTCCGAGTTCGGCCGAGATGCGGATCGGGAGATCGACGCCGCGGCCGGTGACGAGTACGACGCGAACACCGCGTTCCAGCGCACGGCTCAGTGCCCGCCCGTTACGGTCCGAGATGTGGTCGGCCGCGTTGAGTAGCGTGCCGTCGAGGTCGAGTGCGATCAGGTCGATGCGCATGGCGGGCGGTGTCGTTTGGGGGCAGCTGGACGAACGTCCTGGTCTGTACGCGCGGAACGGACGCACGTCGCGCCACGTTGAACGAGATGAGAACATCATGAAAACGCTGGGGCCGTGGCTCGTGCTCGGTACTATCCTCGGCGGGACGGCTGCGTTCGCCCAGTCCGGCGAAGGCTGCACCCACGACCGCTTGCATGTCGGCTCGACGCCGGTCGATGTCATGCTCTGCGTCGCCGCCGGCGAGAAGCCTCGCCAGCACCGGGGCGGCGCGGTCGACGTCGGCGTCGTCGAAACGTTCTCAGCGAACGGTACGAGCTTTAGCCGTAACGTTCCGCTGGAGTTCATGGACGACAGCGAGTCGACCCGCACGATGGACGATGTGTCGCTACGACAGCTCGCGATCGACCGTACCCTGCACTTGACGATGCGCTACGGCGCCGGCACGGTCCATCTGGAGCACGCTTTGCTGCTCCCCGACGCCATCCGGCTCAAGTAACGCAACCGTTGCGGTTGCCCTGGGGGTCTTCCGGGGCAACGTGCGACGGCGATACATCGCGTTCTCGAACGCCAAGATTCCGGACTGTCCGCCGGTACCGGCGGGTACGCTGCAGTAGGAATGGGCTGTACGGCGCTGACGCCGGACCTAACGGCGCGCCAGCAGGCGGAATATCTTACAGAGCGGATGCCTGCCGGACTCTTCGGCGGCGTCGGCATCGAGGAGTCTCGAGTCGCCTGGCGCCTCTCGCCCGAGCCATTCTGGCTCTCCCCGCAAACTTTCGCGGCGATCGAGCGGCTCGGACCCGACCTTCTCAAATTTTATCGCGTGCTCGCGTCGCTCTATCAGCGGAGCGCGCGGGGGACCGCTCCTTCCTTTATCGCTGAAGAGCTCGACCGGGGAAAACCGGAAGCGATCGTTCGCGCGGGGCGCCAAAATCGTTTTAAGTCCGATCTGCCTGGGGTGATTCGCCCGGACCTGATTCTCACCGACGGCGGTTTTATCGCCGCCGAACTGGATAGCGTGCCGGGTGGGATGGGATTCGTCGGCGCGATGGCAGAGGTCTATTGCGAGCTGGGCTTCGACGTTGCCGGCGAGACCTATGGAATGCCGGATGGACTCGCCGCCATGCTTGCCGCGGTGTCGGGAACACCGCGCCCGGTAGCGGCGCTGGTCGTCTCGGAAGAATCCAAGGCCTATCGTCCCGAGATCGCGTGGCTCGCCGACGCAATCACGCGCCGCGGGAGCGCCGACGCGTACGCCTGCCGCCCTGAAGACATCGTGTTCACGGAAGAGGCGCTTTTCGTCCGGCTTCCCGACGGTCGCGAAGAAAAGCTCAACGTCATGTATCGGAACTTCGAGCTCTTCGACTTGCTGAACGTACCTAAAGCCGAGCTCATGCTCTACGCCGCGCGCCACAATCGCGTCAAGATCACGCCCCCCGTCAAGGCGCACCTCGAAGAAAAGCTCTCGTTCGCGCTGCTCCACAATCCCGCGCTCCGCACAACGTGGCAGCGTGAATTGGGTGACGCATTCGAGCAGCTGCGCGCAGTCTTTCCTGCTACCTGGGTACTCGACCCGCGCCCTCTACCGCCGCAAGCTTCGATTTGCAGCCTCGTCGCGCGTGAAGAGCCGGTGCGCGAGTGGACGCAACTCTTCGACCTTCCCAAGAGCGAGCGCGATTACGTCGTGAAGCCCTCCGGTTTCTCTGAACTTGCTTGGGGTTCACGCGGAGTCCGGGTCGGCAACGATCTCACGCACGAAGAATGGCGCGCCGCCCTTTCCAAGGGTCTTGCGTCGTTCGAGCAGACGCCATATGTCCTACAACGTTTTCATAAGGGCAAACGCGTGCGGGTTCCCTATTACGACGCGAAGAGGACGGATATCGCCGTGTTGGATGGACGGGTCCGGCTATGCCCATACTTCTTCAACGTCGGCCAAGACACGGTGAAGCTGGGTGGTATTCTGGCCACGATCGCGCCGGCCGACAAGCGGCTGATCCACGGCATGTCTGAAGCGATCATGTCGCCGTGCGCGGTCCGCGAGGGCGGCTACTAGTTCGTTTGCGTTGGCCGCGGGCAGCCCGACGGCTTCCTGCAGGCCTTATCCGCCGCAAGGTGCTACAGAAACGAAATGCGTCTCGAACCGAAGCGCCGCATCGAACTGGAGCGCACCGCAAACGCCGTTCGGCAAAGCATCATCGAATCGCTGGTCGCGGCCGGCTCTGGTCACAGCGCTGGGTCGCTCGACATGGCGGACGTCTTCACCGCGTTGTATTTTGAAGTGATGCGCCACAACCCGAAGCGGCCCGACTGGGAGGAGCGTGACCGTCTGCTGCTTTCGGCGGGACACATCTGTCCCGTTCGCTATGCGGCGATGGCACACGCCGGCTACTTTCCGCTGGAAGAGCTGTTGACGCTGCGCAAACTCGGTACACGTTTGCAAGGGCATCCAGAGCGGACGCGTCTCGAAAGTCTGGAAACGACGTCGGGGCCGCTCGGGGAAGGGCTCGCGCAAGGTGTGGGCATGGCGTACGGCGCCAAACTCGACGGTAAGGGATTTCGCGTGTTCGTCGTCACTTCCGACGCGGAGCATCAAGCCGGGCTGCATTGGGAAGCCGCGATGGTGGGCGGCAAATACCACCTCGAGAAGCTGATCAGCATCGTCGATCGCAACTTCATTCAAATCGACGGCGGTACGGAGGAGGTCATGCCGCTCGAACCGTTCCGGGCGAAGTACGAAGCGTTCGGCTGGGAGGTGCGGGAGTGTAACGGCAACGACATGGAAGACGTCGTCTCGACACTGCGCGCTGCGCTCGAAGCAACCGGCAAACCTCAAGCGATTATCGCGCACACGATCCCGGGTAAGGGCGTGTCATTCATGGAAAACGACTTCACCTGGCACGGGAAACCACCAAAGCGCGACGAGGCGGAGCGCGCGCTTGCGGAACTGCGGCAAGCTGCCGAAAAGATCGGGAGCGCGGCATGATCGCAACGCAGGACATGCACCTCGTCGACTACCGTAACGCGCAGGCTTTGCGTTATGTCCCGACGCGCAACGGCTTCGGAGAAGGACTCGTAGAAGCCGCGCGCCGCGATCCACAGGTGCTCGCGCTCTGTGCCGACTTGGTCGAGTCGACGCGGATGCAGCCCTTCCGCGACGCATTCCCCGCGCGCTTTATCGAACTCGGCGTGCACGAGCAGATGTTGGTTGCGATGGCGGCTGGACTCGCGTCGGTCGGCAAAGTTCCGTTCATCGCGTCGTATGCGATGTTTTGTCCAGGGCGCGCCTGGGAGCAAGTGCGTACGACGATGTGCCTCAACGAGGCGAACGTCAAAATTGCCGGTGCGCACGCCGGCGTCTCGGTCGGCCCTGACGGCGCGACACATCAGGCGATCGAGGACATCGCGATCATGCGCTGCATTCCCAACATGACGGTCCTGGTTCCGTGCGACGCGGTGCAGACGCGCAAAGCGACGCTGGCAGCAGCCCAACTCGATGGTCCCGTCTACGTCCGTTTCGGCCGCGAAAAAAGCGCCGTCGTCACAACGGACGCGACGCCCTTCGACGTCGGGACCGCCCAGATTTTTCGCGACGGCAACGACGTGGCAATCGTCGCGTGCGGCATTCTCGTCTATAATGCGCTCGTCGCAGCAGACGAACTGGCGCAGGAAGACGGAATCGAGTGTCTCGTTCTCAATAACCATAGCGTCAAGCCGATGGACACGGCGTCGGTCGTCGATGCGGCGCGCCGCTGTGGCGTCGTTGTGACCGTTGAGGAACATCAGGTCGCCGGCGGGATGGGGTCCGCCGTTGCTGAGCTGCTCGCGGAGCGCCACCCCGTTCCGATGCAGTTCGTTGGCGTGCGAGACCGCTTCGGTCAGTCGGGTGCACCCGAGGAGCTCATCGAACTCTACGGGATGGGCGCCGCTTCCATTAAGGCCGCAGTCCGTTCAGCGGTGCAGCGCAAGGGCCGCTAAGTTCGCTCCACGCGCACGTCGCTATGATGCGCAAAGCGCGTTCGTGAGCTCATCGATCTCGCTTTCCGTATTATAGCCGTGAGGTGACACGCGGATTCCGCTGGGCCGATACGTCGTTACGATATCGGACGCGCGGAGTTTGCGGCCCAACGCGACCGAATCGGTACCAGTAAGACGAAACGTGACGATCCCTGACGATACGTCGGGTCCCCGCTCGCTATCGATCTCGGCGCCGAGTGCCCGCAGTCTCTCCACAAGCCTGTCGGTCAACGCCACCACGTGCCGTCCAATGCGCTTGATCTGCGCCGCTTCCAGAACGTCCAAGGACGCGGCGAGCGACGCAATGCCGAGATAGTTGAGCGTCCCGCCTTCGTACTTTGAAGCGTTCGGCGCAAGCGGCTGCCGGTAGTCCAAGAAGTCCCACATGTCTGCGACATCCCGCCAGCCTCGCCAGCGTGCGGCGATGCGCTCTTGCAGCGCACGCTCGATGTACAAAAGGCTCACGCCCTGGAGACCTAAGAGCCATTTCGCCGCACCTGCGTACAGTGCGTCGATCCCCGACGCTTTCACATCGAGTGGAAAAACGCCGAGCCCTTGAATCGCATCGACGCATAAAATCGCTCCGGCGTCGTGCGCGACATCGGCAAGTCTCTTCAGGTCGTGTCGATAGCCGTCAGCAAACGAAACCCATGAAACGCTGACGACGCGCGTGCGTGGCGTGAGGTGACGAGCCAGCACATCGGGGGTGAGCCGCTCCGAGGGCGAATGCACGAGCCGGACGTTGACGCCCTCGTCCCCCAGCGCGAGCCAAGGGTACGCGTTCGAGCCGAACTCGTTGTCGCACAACACTAGCTCGTCGCCTGGCCGCCAGTCCAGTCCCCGCGCGATGACGTTCGCGCCATCGGCGGTGTTGCGGAGAAACGCGATCTCATCAGCCCTTGCGCCGATGAAGCGGCCCACGCGGTCACGATATTGAGGAAGGTTTCCTTCGATCGGCGCGACGCCGAGTACCCCTTCGGCGGCATGGGCGTCGAGAACGCCCTTGAGCACGTCGAGCGTGCTCCGTGGCAGCGGTCCGGCTGCCGCGTGGTTCAGATAGACGAGTCCTTCGGCAAGCGCGAACGCGCTGCGGGAAAGTGGTTCGTGCAGAATCGCTATGGCTGCGCGGACGGCGGCGCCGACACGAGCTGCGCGACGTGCCTGCGCGTGTTGACCGAGAGCGTCGCGCCGGCGAGTCGCGCGACGACGTCGAGCGGAACGTACGTGTCACCGTTCAGCACGAATGGCGTCGCCGAGAACGTCGTCGCCTGGCCATCCACGGCGCCGCGGCGCGAACCGACGGTGAAGTCTGCCGTGTGGGCGCCGATCGTGACGCGTACCAAACTGTCGTTCTTACCGAAGGTCAACAGGCCGCTGAAACTCTTGACGATACGCACCACGTTGGCGAAGGCTTTGCCTTGATGGAGAAGGCCGCTCGGGCTGTTCGCGTCCAGCGGACGCCCGTCCAACTCGACGCTGAGGAGCCGATCCCGCGCAACGACGCTGGTGGGCGCGACGACAAAGCCGACCAGCCCCGCATAGGCGATCAGCGCCAAAACGCGTCTCAATTACGCCGTCCCCAACATCTCTTTGGTGTGCCACGCAATGTTTTGTGCACGGTCTCCGACGCGTTCGAGCGCGGCGAGGACGAACAGCATCATCGTTCCGGCGCGCACCAGACCGGCGTCGGCCTGCATCTCATCCTGCAACGCTTCGATCCCACGGTTGTACAGTCGGTCGACCTCATCGTCGAGGTCGATGACGCTTTCCGCAAGAGTGGCGTCCCGCTCGGTATAGGCACGCATCGTGTCGCTCAGCATGCGCTCAGCGATCGACGCAATGCGACCGATCTCAACGCGCGCAGGACGAAGCGGCACATCGTCGAGTTTGATCGAGTTCTTTGCGATGTCGACGGCGTAATCGCCGATGCGTTCTAAGTCTACGACGATTTCCAGCATCGCGGCAACTTGACGCAGCTCACCTGCGACGGGTTGCTGACGCCAAATGAGCTCGATGCACATTTGTTCGATCCTGCGCCGAAGATCGTCGATCGCATCGTCACCGGCGATGACACGGGCCGCCAGCGCCGTATCGCGGCGTTCCAGCGAGGCGACGGCCTGATGGATGGCATCGGCGGCTAACGCTCCCAGCCGGACGACGTCGAGGCGTGCTGTCTCCAGCGCTTCGTGATACGCCGCGCGCATCGCTAGTTCAACGTGACGTGAAGATCGGTCACGCCATCCTTCCTCCCATCCCAGCTCCTCGAGGTGTTGCGAGAAAACTCGCGTAGGGACGCCGTCTTTTTTCCCGGAAAGGCGGCGCGTGGAAACCTATACCACGATTCTGGTCGAGCGAAGCGACAACGTGGCAACGGTGACGCTCAATCGACCCCAAGTACTCAACGCGCTGAACGGCGCCATGATTTCGGAGCTTGCCGCCGCTTTCCGTTCACTGGACTCCGACGATGCCGTCCGTGCGGTCGTCCTGACCGGCACCGGCGAGCGCGCGTTCGCGGCAGGCGCAGACATCGGCGAACTGCACGCACTCGAGGGCGCGGTGCAGGCTGCGCGGCTTTCGCGCCGCGGCCAAGCGCTGACGCTGCAGATGGAACGGATGCGCACGCCGATCGTGGTTGCGGTGAACGGCTTCGCACTTGGCGGCGGCTGCGAATTAGCGATGGCCGGCGACATCATCATTGCGAGCGACAGGGCGCGCTTCGGACAGCCGGAGATCAACCTCGGACTCATTCCGGGATACGGAGGTACGCAGAGGCTCTCCCGTTTCGTCGGCCGCGGCATGGCAATGTTTCTTTGCCTCTCCGGTGACCAGGTCGACGCGGAGCTCGCGCTACGCATCGGACTCGTCCAGCGCGTTGTGCCGCCGCAAGAACTACGAGAAGCGGCCATGACGTTGGCACAGACCATCGCGACGAAAGCTCCACTCGCCGTTGAGGCAATCAAGCGCGCGATCATCGCAGGCGACGCGCTCGGCTTACCAGACGCACTCGCGATGGAGGCGCTCACCTTCGCCTCCATCGTGACGACGAACGACGCGCGCGAAGGGACGAAGGCCTTCCTCGAAAAACGGCCGCCGGCTTTTTCGGGCCATTAGGGCCCTGCCGGGCGCCTTCAGGAGCTTTGTCAAGGTTTACGGAGGTCGGTGCAGGCACGGACCGCCCGCCGCCAAGAAGAGATTTTGTCTATGCCGAACCCGCGGGCCGCAACGATCTCGCTTGACAGCCGTTCGCTGCCCGATACTAATCGCAACGCAATCATTCTCGACGCCTTCGATCGCCTGCAAATGGGCGGCGTTTTGGAGTTGCCGGACGAGCGAGACCCGCGAGCGCTCCGCAACGAGTTGCAGCAACGGCGTGCGGGCCGCTTTTCGTGGGTCGCTCGAAATCGCGGCTCCGGGCGTTGGACCGTGCGTATCGAGCGCATCGACGAACGCGCTGATGTGGCAACCTTCTTGTCGCATTGCACGCCGTTCATCAATGCCCGACAGGCGACGGTTCGCGAACTCTCAGCGACCGCATCGGAACGCTCCTACCGAGCCGCGGAACTCATTTTCGATGAAGGTGAGATGTGGCCATATCTCGCGTTCGTCCGTTCGGGCAAGGTGGTATACAGCTTGCTCTCCGCCGACGGGAAGACCCATTCGTTGGGAGAGCGGCTCGCCCACGACCCCTTGAACGAGACGTCGACGTTCGACGGTGGAGGCGCGACGACGCGCGCTGAGGCGCTCATCGACTGCGCGCTCGTCCTTTTGCCTCAGGAGGCGGTGTTGCGTGCGTGCCGGGCCGACAGCGACGTCGCGATCGGATTTTTGACCGAGATGTCGCAAGCGCGGCGGCGCTCTATAGACACGATCGCCGACCTGGCATTCGCCCATGTCCTGCAACGCGTTGCAAAGTTTCTGCTTTCGTATGCTCCCGCCACGACCGGAATGGCGAAAGGTCTCTCAGGCGTCGAAAATCTTTCGCAGGCGCAAATTGCCGCAGCCGCCGGCACGGTCCGCGATATGGCGGCGCGCGCCCTGTTGCGCCTCAAGAACGCGGGCGTCGTCGAGTTGGATCGTGGACGGGTGAAGGCTCTCGATCGCGTCCGATTGGAAGCTTTCGCACGGAACGTCCAGGCGCCGCCGATCTAGTAAGCGAGCTTCCACGCAGATGACGGCGACCATCGACGTTCCCAATTCTGTTTTCGAGCAAGCCATAGCGACTCGGCGGGACGTCCATCGGCATCCCGAACTGGGTTTTTCCGAACACCGGACGAGTGCGATCGTGGCGGAACGCCTGCGCCGTCTCGGCATCGACGTGCACGAGGGAATCGCGAAAACCGGCGTTGTTGGCGTGCTTCGCGGTTCGCTACCGGGACGCACCATCATGCTCCGCGCCGACATGGATGCCTTGCCGATGCCGGAAGAAAACGATCACGACTACCGGTCTGCGGTTGACGGCGTTGCGCATGCATGCGGCCACGACGGTCACGTCGCCATTCTGCTCGGCGCTGCTGCGGTCTTATCGGAGCGGCGCAACGATCTCGCCGGCACCATTGCGTTCTTCTTTCAACCCGCCGAAGAAGGCGGCGGTGGAGCGCGCCTCATGATCGAGGAAGGTGCGCTGGAGCGGTTCGGCGTCGAGCGCGCGTACGGGCTGCATCTGACGTCGTACCTGCCGCTCGGAATCACGGCGTTTCGCAGCGGCCCTATGCTGGCATCCTCCGATGAAATCGATGTGACCGTGCAGGGACGTGGCGGCCATGCGTCACTTCCACACATGTCGGTCGACCCGATTCTCACCGCTTCGTCCGTCGTCGTCGCCCTTCAGCACGTCGTAAGCCGCCAAACGGATCCGGTCGAGCCCGCCGTCGTCAGCGTCTGCTCGCTGCACGCCGGCACGACGTACAACGTGATCCCGAGCGAGGCGACGCTGCGCGGGACGATCCGGACCTTCAACGAGGCCGTGCGTGCCGAGATGCCCGAACGAATCCGTCGCGTCATTGCCGGAACGTGCGAAGCGAACGGAGCAACGTTCTCGCTCGACCTGAAGCCCGGCTTTCCGGTCACCGTGAACGACGCGGCGCAAGCGGCGTACGCCCGCGAGCTGATCGCGAAGCTGCTCGGCGAGCAACGCGTCATCACGTCACCGCAAGTGATGGGGAGCGAAGACTTCTCGTACTTCGCGCAGGCCGTTCCCTCGTGCTTCTACTTCGTCGGCAGCATGAGCAGCGAACGGACGGCCTACCCAAACCATCACGGGAAGTTCGACATCGACGAACAGGCGCTCTTGACGGGCATCCGCACCACCGTCGCACTCGCGCTCGACGCCCCTTTGCACGCTCCCTAGTTTGTTTTCTTCATAACGCGTCGTCAGAGACGGCTTCTTCATCGCAAACAAAGCAGCACACTCACAACGATCCCGTTACGAGATGCGTTAAGCACGCGACGTGCCGCCGCCGGAGCGACATTCCATCTCGCAACCGCTCGTCGCTCGCCATCCGGGCTCGCTCCTGGCTGCTCGGCTCGCTCGCTCTCGCCCTCCATGGCTACGCTCGCTCGTCCGAGCTTGCTCAATGAAACGTCACTCCGCCGGCGTCCCGTCGCTGGCAAAGCACGATACTTGCGATGCCGACATTGCATATCTTTGTAAAGCGAGGCGGCGGCCGACGTTTGTGCTGAGAAACGTCGGACCGAGGCCCGGAACCATGGAGGGTGAGAGGGCCGAGGCCGTCGAGCCAGGAGCGAGCCACGATGGCGAGCGACGAGCGGTTTTGAAGCACAATGTCGGCCGACGCCGAGCAATTGAAAGACAGAGGAAGAAAACAATGTCGGCGTCGCAACACCGCTTTCCAACACGGCGGTGCGGAGCCCTGAGGAAAATACAAGGCTGGGTGACATGAGCGACGCCTTGCGTTCACGTGGTGCGCCATGCTGTACCAATGCGGGCGGTTACGGTTGCAGAGCGTGCGCGGAGAGGTGGTCGAGGAGCGCGTCGACGTCGGTGAAGTATGAGAGGAGGGCTGCGTGTTCCGGACGGATGAAGCCGTCGGCGACGGCGCGCGCCACCAGGTCGCGGAACGGCGTGAAATAGTTCGCGACGTCGAGTATTGCGATCGGTTTGCGATGGATCCGTAACTGTGCCCACGTGGTCGCTTCGAACAGCTCGTCGAACGTTCCAAAGCCGCCGGGTAAGGCGATGAAAGCGTCCACGAGTTCCGTCATGAGGGCTTTACGTTCGTGCATCGAGCCGACGCTGCGCAGATCCGTAAGTCCGGGATGCGCCACTTCCGTCGTAAACAACGCCCCGGGAAGGACGCCCACCACCTCGCCGCCGGCCGCGAGTGCTGCATCGGCGAGCACGCCCATCAAACCGATGCTGCCGCCACCATAGACGACCCGCCATCCGCGCTGCGCGATCCGGGTTCCGAGCTCGCGCGCTGCGTCTGAAAAAACCCGCTGCGTTCCTGTGCTCGAGCCACAGAAGACGCATACCGCATGCACCATCGGCGTTTAAACTACCGGCAAATGCCGCGGTGGGAAGCTAAGAGGCTAACGCGCGCAGTGCGTCGCGAAACGAAGCGACCGGGATGACGCGCACGCCGCCTTCACCGGCGACGTCGGCAAAGTTTTGTCGCGGGACAAGAAAAATACGCGCGCCTGCGCGCTTCGCCGCGATCAACTTCTGCAACGTCCCCTCGATCGGCCCGACGGTTCCGTCCAGCGCGATCGTTCCGGTCCCCGCAATCGTCGTGCCGTGATGGCGCCGATCGCCGCGCAGCGCATTATAAATTTGCAGCGCGAGCATGAGGCCGCCCGAACTGCCCCCCACATCGCCGAGTGCATAGCGAACGGGAACGGGAAGCGTCGGACTGTCCTGACGCCGTTCGAGTGCGATCCCGATCCGCGGGCCGCTGGCTCGGGAAAGCGTTGGAACGCGCACCGCGAGCAGTCTTTCGTTGCGGCGAATGAGGAGTGATAAGTACGCGCCAGGCGGAGCAGCCGCGAGCGCGTGGCGAATCGCCGGTAAAGTGCTGACCCTCATCCCGTCGATCCGTATGACTTCATCATCCGGGTAGAGGATGCCGGCGGCATGAGATCCCGGAAGGATTTCGCTCACCACGACATGGGTGGGGGCATCCGCGACGGAAAAGCCCGCGGCACGTTCCGCGACGACCGCCGCCGTCGCTTCGCTTTCTTCCATCGCACCGAGCAAACGGCGGTCGTACAACGACGTGGAAATGCCCCACGGAACGATAGCGTCGCGCCGGACGACGCGCGCGCCGGTGAGGAGCCCGCGCAGGAGTTGTAGCGTACTCGGATGTTGCACCGTCACGTCGGTGAGGTAAAAACGGTCGACTGGCGGCGCGTGCCCTTCGACGGTCACCGCCTCGCTCAAATCGACGGCGTTGCCGGGAGCGAGAATCCAATACGGCGTCGGAACGAGCGCAATCAGCATCGCGAACAGGAGCGCGGCGACGAGCGACGGACGGACGCCGCCTCGCACCACGATACGCGTCTTGTGGGCCGGCGTTACGGTGTAATCTCCACCGGCGGCAACTCGAGGGTCTCGTTTTGCGCGTCGAAGGCGACACGCTTCGTCTTCGCAGCGGCTTCCGCTAACGGTGCATCGACCGTGGCCCCAGGGCGCTGCCGCGTCAACGCGTCCTGACCCTTACGCACGGAACCCAGCGCGGACGAAAGGCGGTTTTCGAGTTCCGCCAATAGTTGCGCCGCGTAGCCATCTGCGCCTTGCTGGATCCGTTGCGCCTTTTCTTCAGCCTCACGCAACACGACTTCGGCGGTGGCGCGCGCTTGACGAACGATCTCCGACTGATCGACGAGCTGGGAGTGCGCCGTCGTTGCCTCGTCGACGATCGACTGAGCCCGTTCTTGTGCCTCGCGGATCACACGCTCCTTATTCGTCGCGATGACCTTGGCGCGCCCTACCTCCTCGGGAAGCGTCGACCGCATCTTTTCGATGAACTCGATGAGGCGCTCTTCGCTAAGGACGCGCATGCCGAACGGCAGCCAGGTCCCTTCGCGGACGTAATTCTCCAGCTTATCGATGACGCGGTAGATCGACATGCACACCTCCGGCGCTTTCGCGCTTTGCTTGTAACGACCGCAGAACGCTGGCAGGCACGAATTGCGCTACGTCGCCGTTCTGCAAAAACACTTCCTTGACGAGGCTGGAACTGATGAACGAATATGCCCCGTGCGCCATGAGAAACATCGTGTCGACGCCGCACAACGCGCGGTTCATATGAGCGAACGCCATTTCGCTCTCGAAGTCGGAAACCACTCGCAACCCTTTGACGATGACGTCCGCGCGCACCGCCAGCACGAAATCGGCGAGGAGACCGCTGAAGTGCTCGACGCGGACGTTGGCGAGCCGATGCGTGGACGCACGTAGCATCTCCTCCCGCTCGTCGAGGGCGAAGAGCGGGTCCCGCTTCTGTGGATTCACCACCACCGCGACCGTGAGCCGCGAGAATATCGCTGCGGCGCGTTCGATCACGTCCAAGTGGCCGTTGGTCGGCGGATCGAACGAACCCGGGTACACCGCGTGGCTTTGCCGGGACGCCGCGCCGTCACCCATCCGGCTGCATGAAGGACAGCGCAACGTCACCGTAGCGCGCCAGGCGCAAGCTTCGCATACCTTCTGGGAGCATCGGCGCGGCGGCACGATGCTCGTAGATCACGAGGGTTTTCGTATCGATCACACCGCGCAAACGTAAGCGTGCAAACAAGCCGGCTGGAAGTCCGCGGGCATAGGGCGGGTCGGCATAGACAATGTCGTACGGCTCGTGCAGCAACGCGGGGGCGCGCTCGGCCGAAACGGCCAGGACCCAAACGCGTTCGCTGACTCCCAGCTCAGCGGCAAGCGCACGAATCTGCGCGGCGGTGCGCTGGCGAGCCTCGATAAAGGTCACATGTGCCGCACCGCGCGAGAGCGCCTCGAATCCGACGATCCCCGTCCCGGCGTACACGTCGAGCACGCGTGCTCCGTTGACGCGCGTACCGATGATCGAAAACAGCGCTTCACGCACGCGTCCCGGTGTCGGCCGAATTTCCGCCCCGCGCGGAACCGCAACGCGCCGGCTGCGCAGCGCTCCTCCGCTAAGCCGCATCGACACGCGTGGGCCGCGCCGTCCTCATGCGGTCGGCTTCGCCGCTCCGGAAACCGGCCCTGGAAGCGCTTGCGCGAGTTCGACCAGCGACGAAATGCGCAAGGTCGGCGGGACGACGTGCTGTGGATAAGTCTTGCCTTCCCAGTCGAACCACACCGCTTTCATGCCGGCCCACAGAGCGCCGGCGACATCGATCTCCGGTTCATCGCCGACGTACGCCGCGCGAGCAGCCGGCACGCCGAGAACCCGCTCGAGAGAACGGAACGCTTCCACGTTGGGTTTTCGGATGCCGATGACCTCACTGACCAACACGGGTCCGGGAAAACCGATCAACTTCGCTTTGAGTTCCTGCAAAGGACTCCAGCCATTGCTCAGGATGGCGACGGTGAGACCGCGCGCTTGGAGCGTCGCGGCGATATCCCGCGCACCGGGAAGCGCCTCGACGTAGCGGGGCGCACGCTCGAGCACGAGTTCACGAAAACGCCGAACGTCGACACCGATCGCTTCCATTGCATCCGCAATCGTCTGTGAGCCGCTCCGGAACGCGGCGAGCGCCTCGTTCACGCGCTGTTCATCGTGGCCGCCCAGGATCTCCAGCGCGACGTCGCGCTCGAGACGATGATCGATGCCAAGCGTATGATCGAAATCGAAGCCGACGGCCGCAACGTCGAGCATCACGAACTCACCAGCGTCGCACGCTGCGTTCGGTCGGCATCGAGCAAGGAACGCAAGGAGGCGTGTTCGGGTCGTTGCAGCTCGGGGTCGCTCGCGATCAGCTGATCGGCATCGCGCTTCGCTTTCATGTACAGGGCGAAGTCGCGCTGCACGTCGCCGAGCATCCCTCCCTCTCCACCGGCCTGCGCGGTGCCGGCAAACTCACCCGCACGGCGCAGTCGCAAATCTTCTTCCGCGATTTCGAATCCGTCGTTGGTCCGCGCGAGCACCTCGAGCCGCTCCACCTCCGCTTTGCCGTCCGGTGCGATGAGCAGGCAGTACGACTGCGCCGTTCCTCTGCCGACGCGGCCGCGCAACTGGTGCAGTTGAGCGAGCCCATAGCGGTGAGCATCCAAAACCACCATCACGCTCGCCCCCGGGACGTCGACGCCCACCTCGACGACCGTCGTTGCCAATAAGACGTCGATCTCGCCGCGCCCAAAGCGTTCCATCGTGGCATCCTTATCGCGTGGAGTCATTCGACCGTGCAACAGCCCCACGCGCAGTTCCGGAAAGACGTCCCGGCGCAGGCGCTCGAACTCGGCCGTCGCGCTCGTCAAGGCTGCGTCGCTCTCCACGTCGCTCGCTTCCCCTTCGTCGATCGCCGGAGCGACGACGAAGGCTTGCTGACCTTTTTGCACGGACGCCCGCACGAATTCATATGCTTTGGGCTTGCGGCTTTCACGCAAGACGAACGTCTTCACCGCGATTCTTCCCGGCGGCAGTTCATCGAGTACCGAAAGGTCGAGATCGGCGTATTTTGTCTGCGCCAACGTCCGCGGAATCGGCGTCGCCGTCATATAGAGCGTGTGCGGCGTACCGCTTTTACCGCGCAACCGGGCTCGCTGCAGCACGCCGAAGCGATGTTGCTCGTCGATGATTGCGAGTGCAAGACGGCGGAACGTCACGTTTTCCGTCAACAGCGCGTGGGTCCCAACGGCGATGTCGCATTCCCCGCTCGCCAAGCGTCCCCGCGCCTCGTTGCGCGCGCGCGTCCCTTGGCTCCCGAGCACCACTTCGAGCCGAATCCCAAGCGGCAGCAGCAATGGTGCGAGTTTCCTAGCATGTTGGACGGCCAGCACCTCAGTTGGCGCCATGAGAGCGCTTTGCACGCCGCTACGCGCAGCGACCACGATTGCGGCGGCGGCCACCAGCGTCTTGCCGCTCCCCACCTCACCCTGAAGGAGGCGATTCATCGGTGCGGATCGCGCCAAATCCGCCGTCACTTCGCCGATAACCCGCCGCTGCGCCGTCGTGGGCGCAAATGGCAACGACGCCTCAAACGACTCGAGCGCCTCTTTCCCGGTTTCGAGCGGCGTTGCGCCGCCAAGCGCAATGCGCTCCGCACGTTTGAGTGCGGCGGCCAGGGCAACGCCGAAAAACTCATCGAACACGATCCGCTCGCGAGCGCGAGCAGCCGCCTCCGGGGAGCGGGGACGATGAACCTCGCGCCAGGCCGCGCGGAGTGAACCGTAACCATGCCGCTGTGCAACGTCGGGCGGGAGGAAGTCGCGAACGAACGTTTCCAGCGCATCGAGGTTGCGCTCGATAATGCTGCCGATGATGCGCGAGGGCATCGCCTTACCGGCCGGATAGACTGGGACGACTGCGCCGCGATACTCTTCATCCCCGTGCAGCACGCGATGGTGCAAAACGTTCATCTCCACCGCGATCCCACCCGTCCTCGAGCGTTTCATGGCGACGCGCCCGTGCACGAAGACGCGGTCTCCCGCCGTGAGGCGGCCGCCGACGCCGCGTCTGCCGAACCACGTCGCTGTGAGACGCCCTGTGCCGTCGTGCAACTCTGCCGATACGATGGGGATGCGTGCCCGAACCTCGTGTACGGCGCGAACCGTCGCGACGGCGATCTCTTCGACCGACTCATGTGCATTCGCGGTCGAACGAGCGAGCGCGCGCCGGTGGATGTCAGCGATCGACGACGGGACGCGCCAATCCCGATAGTCCCGCGGATACGTTGCAGCGAGTTCTGCCGGCGTACGAATGTCGAGGGTCCCAAAACGTCGCGCCACTTCGGGTCCGACGCCACGCAGGTCAGTGAGGGACTTCGGAACGGAGGAAACCTTGCGCTCAGCCACGCTCGCGCTCGTCTCGAACGTTAGGCTGCAGCATCCCGTGCGGTTTCGGGCCGTTCTTGCCCAGCTTCCTCGATACCGATCACGAGCAGTGCCAGATCGTCGAAAATTCGGCCTCCGCTGCGACGCTGCACCGCGGAAACGAGCTGATCCGCACAGGCTTGCGGGTCGCGCGGGCTCTCTTTGAGCAGACGCATCGCCCCCGTTTCGTCAAGCGTCTTGCCGTGGCGATCGCGCGCGTCGGTGAGGCCATCCGTTGCGAGCACCAGCAGATCTCCGGCACGCAACCCGACGGTTTCACTGGTGTACGTAAAGCTGCGGTCGAGGCCGACGATCGGTCCCGTAACGCCCAGCTGCAGCACGTCGGCGCCGCGCCGTAAAAACGCCCCGGCATGACCGGCGCTTGCATAGTGAAGCTGCATGGTAGCCGCGTCGAGCACGCCGACGAAGGCGACGACGAACAGCCCTGGATCTTTGATGCTATCGAGAAACAGGACATTGAAGGCGTCGAGAATCTTCGCGGGGTCCCGCTCGCCCAAGGCGAGCGTCCTGATCGAGTATTTCACGAAAGCGGTGTTGACGGCCGCTTCGATACCTTTGCCACTGACGTCGGCGACGACGATGAGCCCATGATCGCGATCGAGCCGATGCACGTCGAAAAGATCGCCGCCGACGGAAGCATCTCGGGTTGCGGAGACGTACGCGCTGCCGACTCGCGACTTCGGCAACGTCTCCCAATCGGTCCGAAAGGCGCGCTGCAACACCTCGATGATGCGGCGTTCTCGTTCGAGGCGAGCCTGCATCCGGCGCCGTGACCCGACGAAGATGATCCCGAGAATCCCGAAAAGCACGATTGCGACGACCGCAACTCCGAGCGTTTGATTGATGCGCCAAACCAGGCTGCGTTGCGCCTGCGTGAGCTGCATGTCGAGACGTAATCCGACGGCGCCTGCGTCGGCGCGGATCTGATCCGCCAAGACCTTTCCGGTCGCGAGAACGCGTGGCGCGTTGCGCGGGAGAGGGTACACCGAGAGCGGCTCCGCGACGGTGCGCTCCCAGCGCCGGTGTACGTCAGCCATGTTGCGTGCAGAGGCGGTGAGCGCCGGTGTACCCAGACGGCGCGTCGTCCGCTCGAAGTCGTCGATCGTTTGATCGAATTCGTCTCTGGCGGAAACGCGATTTCCCAAAAAATATTCCCGCCGAGTCGCAACGTAGCCACGCACACCGTTCTCTTCATCGTACTGCGCCCGCAGAACCCCATAGAGTTGTTCTTGCGCGCGCACGAGCAGCCGCTGCTCTCCAGCGGCTTCGGCGAGTTGGTGGTAAATGCGAAATGCGCCCGCAACGGTCACGAGTAAGACGAATGCAAGTAACGCCCCCAGGGCGAGCGCTCCACGTTGACTGGAGTCGAGATATGGCATGTTTGCTGAGCGGTTCAACACCTCGGGCGCGACGCGAAGCACCCGCTCGGAACGGCACTTGAGGCGACGCCCAGGATCGAACTGGGGAATAGAGCTTTTGCAGAGCTCCGCCTTACCACTTGGCTACGTCGCCGTCTGTCCGAGAGGATGCCCCGCGCGAGCGGAGCGGGTGGCGGGAATCGAACCCGCGCGTCAACCTTGGGAAGGTCGCAGGCTGCCATTACATCACACCCGCGCGGTATCCGTTCATACGGCTTCGCGGCGACGACGGTTTTACCCGCCCCCCGCGCGGAATCACCATCGATCCGCCGAAGGACGTATCGTTGAACGCTCGACAACAGATCGTCAACAGTACCCTCGTTTCGGTATTGGCGCTCGCCGTCATCGTGCCGGTGTTTCTTGTCGCCTCCGTCTCCGTACTGCGCCTCATCCGTGAAGGCTATCTGGTCGAAACCGAGATCCGCCGTGCGCAGGATCTCACCTCGCAACTCCTCGTATTGCAACTCGACGAAGAAACGGCGATCCGCGGTTATCTCAATACGGGACGTAGTGAATTTCTCGAGCCGTACCGGCGCGCCGAGCCCGAATTCTCTGACGTCGCTCCACGGCTGGAGGCGCTCCTCGTGGAGCTGGGCGTCGCGGGAGGCACGGAAAGCGTGCACGCCATTACCACGCTGAACCACCAGTGGCGCTCGAGCGTCGCCGTCCCACTGTTGCGCCAGCGCTATCCGCAGAGCGACGTTGCCAGCGCCGTGCATGGGAAGCAGCTCATCGACGAAGAGCGCACGGTCGTCAAGCAAGTCGCCGACAGTTTGACGGCTCGCGAAGCCTTAGCTCAGCAACAGACGGCACGCGGGTTCGTGCGCGCCACCGTCTTCGCCGTGTTGACGACATTGGTCTTAGGCGGTGCGATTCTCGGCTTTGGGCTTTTCCTGACGCGATACGAACTCGAGCTGCAACGCGAGCGTAGCGTCATAGAAAAGCTACAGCGCGCTTTCGTCCACCGGTGGGAGCCGCTGCCGGGCGCAACGGTCGGAACGGCGTATCTTTCGGCGACCAGTGAAGCCCTCATTGGCGGTGACGTCTTCGACGTGCGCATGCTCGATCCGGAGTGTGGCTACGTCTTGATCGCGGACGTCAGCGGAAAAGGGATTGAGGCTGCCGTCGACACTGCGTTCGTCAAGTTTACGATCAGCGCGCTGTCGCTGGAAGGCCGTGACCCTGGTCTCATTCTCGGGGCCTTCAATCGGCTCGTTTTCGGTTCGCTGTCGTATCCCGACGCGTTCATCGTCGCGTTCTTTGGAATCGTCGACGCGGAACAAAAGGAGCTTCGCTACGCCAGCGCGGGGCACTCAAGTGCCTTCATCCGGCGCGGTGCGTCCGTACAGCAACTCGCGATTACCGGTTCGATCATTGGACTGTCGGCCGAGGAGACGTACGACACCCAAACCGTTGCGCTGCAAGGAGACGATCTCATCGTCCTTGCGACCGATGGCCTCACCGAGGCGCGCGATCCGGGACGCCGCATGTTGACGGAAGAGGGCGCGATGCGCTGGATTGCAGAGGCCGAAAGCTCCAGCGCACAAGGGATCGCGGACGAGATCGTTCAGCGCCTCCGTCGTTTTGTCGGATCACGGCGTCTCGACGATGACCTCGCGCTCGTCATCGTGCGCTTTCGTCCCGACAGCGTGCCGGCGGTGCCGCCTTCCCCGGCACTCGACTAACCAGCCGTCCCTCAGGCTGAAGAACGGGTGACCCTCGCGTCGTTTGCCCGGTTCGCGGACGGAAGAAAGCCGCTCCATCGTAACGTGGGTACGATGACGCCGGTGCCTCGCGAGGGGCCCAGCAATCATCGAATATCGGAGGTCAGATTGTGAAGCTGAATGCCATCTTGGGAGGCGTGGTCCTCGGAACGCTCGCGGCCTTTGGGCCGACGTGCCTGGCCGCGCTCGCACAGGAGCAGCCGCCAGCTCCCCCGCCAGCAGCCCCACCGATGGGGACGCCGGCTGAGAATGCGAACGAGCCCAACTGCGGTTCTTGGGAAACCGGAACGTGGGTGCCCAACGGCTCGTGCGGAGCAACCGACTACCGCGGCCGCATCACCGGGACGATTACGGAAGTCAAGGGCCATCTCGTCACGATTCAGCAGACGAAAGGCACGCTCGTCATCAACGACCAGCCTGCGCTGGATCAACGAACGACGGGTCGCGTCGCAGTCGGGCGGCAGGTCGTTGCGGTTGGGTACTGGCGCAACGGGGTCTTCTACGCAACGCGCTTGGTTTAGCCGAACGCTGCACTTGAGAAGAGACGAGCGCCTTTAGCGCTCGTCTTCTTTTATTGCGTCTTTGACCTCGCCAAGAGAAACGCTTTGGCCGCTCCGTACGCCGGCTTTGGCGAGCCGTCGAGCCGGATGAGCCCATAGGGCTGGGTCTTTCCGTCCAACACGTCGTCTTGGGCTTCGTACCAGCAAAAAAGTGGAACGCCGAGGCGTTGCATCACATCAAACCAAGCGTGCACGTCTTCGGGGCGCGGATCCGGGAGACCATACTCGGTGACCCACACGAGCACGTCGCGCGGAAGCATCGTTTTCAGCTCAGCAAGGTCCGCGACGATCCCGCCGCGTTGTCCCGCATAGGGAAACGGTTCCCCGTACGCATGGACCCCGATCGCCTTGATCGTGCCATCTCGAAAGGCGCCATCCTTTTCGATCGCGGCGATCAGGCCACGTTGCCACGGAAAGTCGATACCCGAGGTTCCCGCCGTTCCGATGATGGCGTGAGGATTGCCCTTACGCCACGCGAGCGCGAACCGTTTGACGATCGCCCAGTAGGCCTCTGGGGTCACCGCGCTTCGCGCGTGCGGCGGATAGAATCCGGGCCACTGCGCGGCACTGTCCGGCTCGTTTCCGAGCTCGAGAAGTGCGAGCGGGTACCGAATTGCCGCGCGTTCTGCAAAGTATTCCATCGCCGGAAGATCGTCGGTGGAGCGCGGGTTTTCCAACATAAAAAGCGGCGTCATCTTGTGCCGAATAAGCCACGTGTAGATTGCGTCGTAGTTGGTCCACATCCAGCCGCCATGCCGGCTCTGCGCCCACCAGGGCGTAAGCGAGACGCGGACGGCGTCGAAACCGGCGGCCGCGATCCGTTGGAGATACGGAACATTCGGCCGCCGGATGTGGGTCTGCGCGCCAAACAGCGTAGGACCCGGCCACAAGCGTCCGACCGGAGTGAGCGACGCGTCGGGATGCGGCGGAACGACGGGGACTTGGCAGCCCAGCAAGCTGGCCCCGAGCACGCACGCCGGCACGGCAAACCAAAGCAAGCCGAGACGCACTGCCATCGGTCCGGCGACTTCCTTAAAAAACAACCACCGGCCCCCTCGTGGAAGCCGGTTGTCGGATCGCTCTCTCGAGGCGCGGCGGACCGCGACGGCTCGATTGCCCTCTACAACGCCTCCCGTCGGAAAAAGGTTCCAAAAACGGCTCTCGTGGCAGCGCGGCAAGCTACGCGGGACCGCCTCGATGCATGTCGATTTGAGACTTCCTCGCGCGACGTTCTAGGAAAGCACCAAAACCGGCACAATGCTTTTCGTGCCGCAACTACGAGGAGACGACGATGCAATTCATGGTTCTGGTCAAAGCGTCGAAGGAATCGGAGTCGGGGATCACTGCGACGCCTGAAAACAAAGCGCTCTTTGAAAAAATGGGCAAGTTCAACGAAGAACTCGCGCGCGCCGGAATGATTGTGGCCGCCGAAGGGCTGCAGCCCAGTTCCGAAGGCGTTCGGATTTCCTATTCCGGCGACAAGCCCCGCGTCACCGACGGACCGTTCGCCGAAACGAAGGAACTCGTCGCGGGCTTCTGGCTGCTCCAAGCGAAGTCCATGGATGAGGTCGTAGCGTGGCTCTCCCGCGCGCCGTTCAAAAACGGTGACACGGTGGAGATTCGCCGCGTCTCCGAAGCGTCGGACTTTCCACCCGAGTTGTTTTCTGCCGAAGACGCGCAGCGTGATCAATCACTGCGGCGCTCGGTCCAGGAGACGCAAAACAAGAAGTGACCGCGCAGCAGACCGGCGGCTCGAGCGCGCATCGAGCGATCGAAGCGGTATGGCGCATCGAGTCGGCGCGCCTCATCGCCGGTCTCGCGCGAATCACCGGCGACATCGGGACGGCAGAAGAGTTGGCGCAGGACGCGCTCGTCGCGGCGCTCGAGCAGTGGCCACACTCCGGCGTACCACAGAACGCCGGCGCGTGGTTGATGACGGTTGGGAAGCGTCGCGCCGCGGATCTCTTTCGCCGAAACCGGCGCTTCGAGCAAAGGCGCGAGGACCTCGGTGCGCTCGTAGCGGCGCAACGCGATGACGACGTGAGCGATGCGGACGACGACGTTGGCGACGATCTGCTACGGTTGATCTTCATTGCGTGTCATCCCGTGCTGTCGACCGATGCACGCGTCGCGCTGACGTTGCGCCTGCTCGGCGGCCTGTCGACGGAGGACATCGCGCGAGCGTTTTTCGTCCCGGTTTCCACGATCGCGCAGCGCATCGTGCGCGCCAAACGAACGCTTGCAGCGGCAAACGTACCGTTCGAACTTCCGCACGGCGACGATCGTGCGGCGCGGCTGTCCTCCGTTCTCGAGGTCATCTACCTCATTTTCAACGAGGGGTATTCCGCCTCGGCCGGGGACGACGTGCTGCGGCCCGAGCTGTGCGAAGACGCGCTGCGTCTTGGCCGGATCCTTGCCGAACTCGTTCCGAAGGAGCCCGAAGTTCACGGCCTCGTCGCGTTGATGGAGCTACAAGCTTCGCGGCTGCGCGCTCGCATCGATTCGTCCGGCGACGCCGTGCGGCTCATGGAGCAGGATCGCGGACGTTGGGACCAGCTCTTGATTCGACGCGGGCTGGCCGCTCTCGAGCGGGCACAACGATGCGCCCACCGGCGCGGCGATGGGCTTGGGCCGTACGCGTTACAGGGCGCGATCGCGGCGTGTCATGGACGCGCTCGCCGAGCCGAGGAAACCGATTGGCAGCGCATCGTCGCGCTGTATGACGCGCTGGCCGCGCTCACGCCGTCACCGGTCGTCGAGTTGAATCGCGCCGTCGCAGTTGCGATGGCGTTCGGGGCAGCCGCTGGTCTTCAGGTGGCCGAGGGGCTCAGGGACGAGCCGACGCTCCAGCGGTATTATCTGCTACCAGCCGTGCGCGGCGATTTGCTGGAGCGGCTGGGACGACGCGGGGACGCACGGGTCGAATTCGAACGCGCCGCAGCCCTGACGGAGAACTCAAAGGAGCGCGACCTCCTGCTCAGGCGCGCCGCCGTTTGCGGTGCTCGCGAGTCGTCGCAAGCAAACTAACGGCGGTACAATAGGAAACACAGGCAGCAAACGCGACCGTCGATAACGCGACGATTTTCCACATTGGCATCACATCTTCGCAACAATTGCTGCCTATAATGGTGCCATGCTCCGGAGTGAAACCTGCGGTCGTTGCGGTGCTACGAAGACATCCCTACGCAGCGGCATACTGCGTTGTAAGCCTTGCAGAAGGCTCTATGCAATACGATACTATCGCATGAGCGAACATCGCCGCGCAAAACAGCGAGCAAACCGTTTCCGACGTACGTACGGAGCAAGCCTCGCGTTTCTTCAACTACTCCTGCACAAACAAAACGATCGTTGTGGCATCTGTGCGCGTCCGTGGCAGGAGTGCCGCCCTGCAAAAATCGCGCGATACGATCGAGGAGGCTTCTTCAATCACGTTTACGTCGATCATGACCATGCCACGGGAAAGATTCGTGGCCTCCTCTGCCACGCGTGCAATACGGCTATTGGCCTATTTGATGACCGCATCGATTGGCTTTTATCCGCCGTGCGATATCTCGAGGAATTCGGCGAAGAACGACTAGACCGATCCGCCGTCACTGCCACCATCGCAAAGCAACCAGCACAGATGCGTTTCACACTAATTTCCTGAGC
>JAFAXE010000221.1 GCA_019241305.1 Vulcanimicrobiota bacterium | reverse complement strand
TTCTTGACGAGGTTCGCATATATGGCGGTGTCCGAAGTCTGCACGTAGCTGAGCGCGCTCGTGCTGCACTTGTTCTTGCCGCAGTTGACGTACTCGGCGTTCCAGTTATTGTAGAAACAAGCCGATCAGGATCGTCGCGAAGGTTCGCGCAGCGCTCCGCGGAACCTACAAAGCGCGTTGGCCGGCGCACCGGCTTGTGACGCCCGCTACCAGATGGTCAGCGGCGAGACGAGGCCAGCAATGAAGGCTCTTCCTAGGAACCCGGTCGCAAAGCTGGCAGTTTTGTTGGTCTTGGGTGCATCTGCCATGGCGTGGATGGCGGGGGGCGCGGCAGCGCGCGCCATTCCCGCAGACCTGCTCCAACACAAAACCGATCGATGGAGCGTCGTTCCTATTCCGGATCCCACGCCGGATCAGATGACCGATGTCGAGCCAGGCCCGGATGGTGCCGTCTACATGACGAACAGCACGCAGGGCATCTATCGTGTGACGTTGACGGAAAAGCGGCCCTCTGCAGTACCCTACCACTTCATCTCCTTGCCGGGATACTATCCGACGTATTTGCGGGCGGGACGCAGAGGCAGCCTCTACGCGGAACTACGAACGCAAGACGGAAAGCAATTCGTCGGAGATTTGAACTGGCAGACGGGCGCGCTTCGGCTTTACAGTTTCAACCCTTCGCCGCAAGGCGACATCTTCATCAACACCAGCATGGCTTTGGGGCCCGACGACAAGCTCTGGTTGTGCGAGCAAAAGCACATTGCCAGTATAGGTCCCAGAGGCGTGATCCGCGAGTATTCCATCCCGAAAATCGCGCGAGTGTTCAACAACGATGCTTCGGTCGTTTTGGGACCCGATCGAAAGATTTGGTTCACGCTACAAGGCGCCGTGGGCATCAGTCCGTACCTTGCCAACATCGATCCGAAGACGCATACGATCACCGCTCACGCCCTGCCGTCCGGGTCGTGCGATGAAACGGCGGGCTTGGCGGTCGGGGGAGACGGCGCTCTCTACGTTGCCTGTAGTTACTTCTTTGGCGGCGAACCGTTGATCGCACGGGTGACGACACGCGGAGCGGTCTCCTCGATCCCGTATCCCAACGGGTTCATGTGGTATGTCAACTCGATCGTCGGCGGGCCTGACGGCAACGTTTACTTTAGCGCAGCGCCACACGGCGCGCTCGTCGTCTACGATCCCATTCGCAAAACGTTCACCCTCCGCCAGCCCCCGGTCGGTGAGCTTCGTCCCGTTACGGTGGGCCCAGACGGCAACATCTGGGGTGGCGTCGACACCGTCGGTCTCGAGGCGTATCGACTCTAACATCCGTTCTAGTATGAGCCGCTTGGAGCGGCCGCGAAAGAGGATGCGCTATGTTCGCATCGATGCTGTTCGGACTCGCGCTCACGTCGTTTCCGGTGTCGCCGCGGCGCGCGCCGTCGCGGCAACCTCACTACCTCCATGAATTCGGCCTGCCACTAGGAGCCTATCCCGGTGAGATCATCGCCGGTCCCGACGGTGCGTTGTGGTTTGATACCTATCCGTACTTCACGAATCACAATCCGATCGACCTCGGCATCGGGCGGATCACGACCGACGGCAAGGAGAAGTTCTTTCTCAATAATGACGGGACATACGACCTCACCCTCGGCCACGACGGCAAGATCTGGTTTACCGATCCGTACAAATACGTCCGCTCAGTCGAGCAGCCGTTGGTTGGGTGGGTCACGACGAACGGCAAGCTCGTGGAGTTTGCCGGTCCCCCGAACGGGTCGCCTGAATCGATTGCCACCGGCCCGGACGGTGATATCTGGTACGTCGACTTCGGTGCCAGGCACGATGTCATTCGCATGAACGCGCAAGGCCATATCGTCGCGCGGTATCACACGCCTGGCCGCCACGCGGTGAAACTTGGCGTCGGAACCAACGGCGTTATGTGGTACGACGCGCTCGGGCGTCGCAGCGCCGTTGGGACGATTACTGCGTCGGGAATCGTGAAGCATCTCCTCGGTGGACCGGCATACATTCCCGGTCCGCTCGTGCTGGGTCCCGACGGACGGATGTGGGTCTCCGATTGCACCTATGTCGCCGCGGTCACGTCCGGCTTCGAGTCGACGCTCTACCCGCTGCCGTCGCAGCAGAGCTGCATGTACGGGATCACGGCAGGTCCCGACGGTTACCTTTGGGCGACAGACTTCGGTACGAGTTCCCTTGTGCGGATCGCGACGAACGGAAAGATGGTCGAATATCCAACGCCGACTTCCAACATGATGCCGACCGGAATCACCGTAGGCCCTGACGGAAATATTTGGTTTACGGAGATCCAGCGCAACACCGACGTCTCGAAGATCGGTGTGCTCGCGCCGTGACGGCGCTCACGGTTCTGCACGCGCTCGTCATGGTGGGCGGTCGACTCTTTGCGGGCGGACCGAACACCAACGCCGTCGACGCATATGTCCCGTACGCCCAGAACCCGCCGCCCCTCCGGCAAATTACGAATGGTCTTTTCGCTCCAACCGGAATGGCGGTTGACGGCCACGGCAATCTTTATGTTTGCAACAATGCCGGGCAGTCTCTCGGCTTCGGCACCAAGGGTTTTTGGACGGTGACGGTCTACACGCGGCACGGCTCGACGCCGTTTCGCACCTACACGAACGGTGTGTGGAACCCGGTTGACGTTGCCGTTGCAGCGGACGGTACAACCTACGTCGCCAACTTTGGGAGCCACGTGGTCACGGTCTATCCGTCGCATTCCATCAATCCGTCCAAAATGCTCGTGGCGCCGCCCAACAGTTCGCCGCTCGGCATCGCGTTCGATAGCGCAGGCCGCGTGTACGTGTCATACGTGCTTCGGAGCGGTGGCGCTGGGAGCATCTACGTGTACAACGCAAGCCAGACCCACGGCAAGAACATCGGGATCGCGTTTTCCGGCGAGCCACACGGGATTGCTTTGGACGCAAGGAACAATCTGATCGTCGCCGTGAGTAAGGCTCCCGGGTCAGGTTCCGACGTCGAAGTGTATCCGCCAGGCGCGAAACAGCCGTCGCTTCGCCTTCCCGGTCCGTTTCAGCCCTTCATGCTCACGCTCGATCCAAACGGAAATCGCTTGTACGTTGCGGATTACGGTTCCGGCAACAACGACGGCGGTGTTTGGGTTTTCTCGTATCCCTCGGGCCGGCAGCTTTACAAAGACACGCAGGGCACCGCCGCCGGCGCGTACGGCGTCGCCTTCGACCCGCGCTAGCCCACGATTGTCGTTCCTCCCCCGCTTCAGTCGAAAGGCAGGTTTCAGATGGTTCCTCCAGTCTTTTTCGCAACGCTGTTGAGCGTCCACAGTCACTCCGGTGCATCCGCGTTCCGCGGTACGACATATCTGCAACGAACGTGGACCACGCATCAGGTGATCCAGCCAAGTCGTCAAGGTTGGATCTCTCCGGCGGCGAGCGGCAAAGCGCTCCTGTATGTCGCAAACTACCAATCGCCCGGAAACGTCGAAATTTACGATGCGATCGGACGCAATCAATCGCCGATCGGCCAAATCACCGCCGGCCTGGACGGACCCGAGGGCATGGCGGTGGACCTGCATCGCCGGCTTTACGTTACGAACACCAACAACAACACCGTCACCGTCTACAAACCGGGACAAACGACGCCGTTCAAAACATACTCGCAAGGCATGGACGGGCCGGCCGGCGCGGTAGTCGGCAACGATGGCACGCTGTACGTCGCAGACCTGTATAGCAACAACGTGGTGGCGTTCGCGCATGGCAGCAAGGTCCCAACCACGATCTATACGGGCTTAAACTTTCCCATCGGCGTCACGCTCGACGCATCCAACAACCTGTACGTGACGAATTCAGGGAGTCAAGACATCATCGAGTTCCTCTCGGGATCGACCCAAGGGATGAACCTCGGCATCACGCTCCAAATCCCGAGCGGCATCGCGATCGACATGAACGGCGATCTCGTCATCGCAAATCAAAGCCCGGCCGGCATTTACGTGTATCCGCCGGGCAAGACGAATCCGTCCGAAGTGTTCGGGCAAGAAGGCGATCCAAACCCGATTGCGTTCTTGAAGAACGAGAAGTTGTTGTTCGTGGGCGAGCCGCTCACGCCGGCGGTGAACGTTTACGCCTACCCCAGCGGCAAGAAAGTTAACACGATCACGAACGGCGTCGTTTTCCCTGCCGGCGTCGCCGTGAGCCCTCGCGCCCCATTTTAGCGACGTCTAAGGAAGAATATCGCTGACCAGAATTGGATCGTTGGGGAAGGCTCGGAGTCGGGTCTCTGCCCTCGTACGCTCGGATCCCACAGCAACAGCGCTAACTCCGGCTCAGGCTGCGCTCACGAGATCCGTTCATAAAACGTGACGCGATTACCGAAGGGATCGTTGATCGTCATGCTACGCTCACCCCAAGGCTGTTTCTGGACGCCGGGACGCGCATATGGGTAAGCCTTCGCAAGCAGAGCGGCGCGATACTCCGTGAGGCCCGACGTTTCGATGCGTACATGCGCGCCGGGCGAGCCGTCCCCATGATGCTCGCTGAGATGTAACGTCGCGCCGTCACGCGACAGCTGCATGTACACGGGGAGCTTCGGTTCGAACCGGTGCTCCCAATTCACCTCGAACCCCAAAAAGTCACGGTAAAACTCGAGAGCCTTCTCCTTATCGAAGATACGCAAAACCGGTACGACGCGTCCCATCGCTTCTCTATGTTCGCGCGGTCGTGCGAACGCCCATGTGGCCGGGATGTGGCTTCCCGCCGCCCTATTCCCTGCTGGCGGGCTTGACACCAGTTGGTAACCGTGCTATTTAGTCATTTGACCAAGGTGCGTGACTAATCACCGTATGGCGCCGGCGACGGGGGTTCGCCGGGCTCGAACTTCTTGTTCCCTCACGAAGGAGTGCAACCCATGGCGACTCAGGTGGAACCGGCGGTCCAAAAGACCGCGAAGACCTACGTCCTGCAAGGAACGCTGCTCGAAGCGTGCTCGTGCCGCACGTTGTGCCGTTGCTGGATCGGCGAAGACCCGGACGGCGGCGCGTGCGACGCGTTCAACGCCTATCACATCGACAAAGGGGAGATCAACGGCATCGACGTCTCTGGCCTCAACTACGTGCAAGTCGTCAAGATCCCCGGCAACGTGCTGACCCCGAAGAGCTGGGTGCGGCTGACGTATCTCGACGATAAGGCGACGCCGCAGCAGCGAGAAGCGATACTCGACGCGTGGCACGGCAAGCTCGGCGGCCCGCTCGCGGACCTCAATGGCCTCATCGGAACAGACCTCGCGATCGAAAATATGCCGATTCGACACGAGCTCGCGGGAGGTCAGGGCACCATCGCGATCGGCGAAAAAGTCCGCGCGACGATGGCACCGTATAAGAGCGCGTACGGGTCAGTGACGACACTGCGCGACAGTCTCTTCAGCACGATCGCCGGCGCTCCAGCGTATGTTTCCAAGGCTTCGGAGCACGTCGTCAACATTCCGGAGCACGGGATGGTGTGGACGTTCAAGGACCGCAACGCGATCCAAGGCGACTTCCGGTTCGAGGCCTAGCGATGGCAGCGGTCGCCGGGCGTTCCAGCGCGCTGTCGAACAGCTACGCAAGAACGCTCGGCATCTTGCTTGCGGCGATCTTGCTTGCCTGGGCTCTCTGCATTTGGGCGGAACTAAGCGGCAATGCCGGCCAATTTCACCATCACGCTCTGTACGAAAGTTCACGTCCGCTTTGGAGTTCCGCACTCATGCTGCTGGGAGCGTGGCAGGCAATGACCGCCGCGATGATGCTCCCATCCTCGCTCGGCTTCATCCGCATGTACGCGGCAGCGGCACGGAATGCGCCGGATTTTCCGGTGGCGCTCGGAATGTTCCTCATCGCGTATTTTGCTGTGTGGACGGCTTTTGCGCTGTTAGCGTTTGCGGGCGACATGCAACTGCATGTTCTCGTCGATCGTTCGCCATGGCTGGAAGCCCATGCGCAACTCGTTCTTGCGGCCACGCTCGGCTTCGCAGCGCTGTACCAATTGACGCCGCTCAAGGACGCATGCCTGCGAGCGTGCCGCCATCCAGGGATGTACCTGGCGCGGCACTACCAACGCGGACCCTCGAACGGGGTTCGCATCGGCTTCGGTCATGCACTTTTCTGCATCGGCTGCTGCTGGGCACTCATGCTCGTGATGTTTGCAGCCGGCGTAGCGCATCTCGCGTGGATGGGCGTGCTTGCGCTGGTGATGCTCATTGAAAAGGGCGCGCCGGGCGGGGAACGCATCGTCATGCCGGTGGGTGCAGGGCTTGCGCTTCTTGCCGTCGTTGCGCTTCTTGCACCGCACGCCATACCGGGGCTGTAGCGGGCCGGTCGGTGCAAGCACCGCGCAAACCACCACGACGTTCTGCATCGCAACGGAACAACAACGGTCAACGTCAACGGGCCGGCGTTACGCCGGCCCGCGAGGACGTCGAAAGGCAATTTCTCGACGCGGCGGAGCGGCTTCTGCTGCGCGTCGGATACGCGGGCATCACGACGCGCAAACTCGCGGAGGAGGCCGGGCTCAATCACGGCCTCGTTCACTACTACTTCGGCTCGATGCAAGAATTGTTGCTGCAAGTGCTGGAGCGTTTCACCGACCGCCTCATCGAGCGCCAGGAAGAGATGTACGCGGCGCCTGGGCCGTTCCTCGACAAATGGCGCGCCGCGATGCGATATCTCGACGAAGACGAAGAGAGCGGGTACTCAAAGGTTTGGTACGAGCTTCAGGCGATGGGGTGGAACGACCCTGAAATACGGAAGCGTGTGGCGAACGTCGACCGTGCCTGGTTCAAAGTCATCACGAAAGCCTTGGACAAGGCGATGGACGAATACGGGCTCGATCGAACGCAGTTTCCTTTAGAGGCCGTCGTCACGCTCGTCGGAACCTTCAACGAAGGCATTACCCTGCAGCGGCTTTCCGGCATCCGCTCAGGCCACAGCGCGCTTTTAAAGGCGATCGATCGCTGGCTCGAAGAACTCGAAATTCGCAAGCGGCAGCGCAAGAGAACGCAATGAGGGCGCGGCAACCGGATTGCGCCGGCACCGCACGCCGTGACGGCTTGAGCCTCGCCTTTGAGACGTTTGGTCACGGCGACCGCACACTACTGCTGATGCCACCGTGGGCGATCGTTCACTCGCGTGCATGGAAGGCGCAAATTCCCTACCTTGCGCGCCACTTTCGCGTGGTGACGTATGATCCGCTCGGAAACGGGAAGTCTGATCGCTCGCAGGACCCGTCACAATATACGGATTGGAAACGCGTCGCGGACGCTCTCGCCGTGATGGATGCCACCGCAACACGTAGCGCGATCGTCATCGCGATCTGCAGCGAGGCATGGACAGCGACCCTGCTCGCGGCGGAGCATCCCGAGCGCGTCGATGGCCTCATCTTCTTCGCGCCCGTGACGCCGTACGGTGAGACGTTGGCGCAACGCGAGGTGTACGGCTTCGACGACGTGCTGGAGACGCATGAAGGTTGGGCAAAGGAGAATCGTCATTACTGGGCGTCCAACTTCCGAGACTTCCTCGAGTTCTTCTTCACACAAGCGCTGTACGAACCGCACTCGACGAAGCAGCTCGAGGACTCGATCGCCTGGGGCATGGAAACGACGCCGCATACACTCACGGCGACAGTGGACGCTCCCGAGTACCTCGCCACACTGACCGCGGACAGCCCTGAACTGGCAGCGCTGTATGGCCAAATCCGCTGTCCCGTGATGGTGTTTCAGGGCGACCGCGACGGCCTCGTGTCGCCGACGCGTGGCGATGCGGTAGCGCGCGCGACGGAAGCCGAATATGTCGTTTTCGAGGGCGGCGGTCACCTGTTGTGGGCGCGCCATCCGGTAAAGGTGAATTTGATGATCCGCGAATTCGCCGAAAGGAGGTACTCGATGCAACCCGCGTCGCGTTGGCCTGTCGCTCGGACGCGCAAGCGGCGGGCGCTGTACATTTCTTCGCCGATCGGCCTCGGCCACGCGCAGCGCGATATTGCGATTGCCAAGGAGCTGCGGAAGGTCCATCCCGATCTTGAAATCGATTGGCTCGCGCAGGATCCCGTGACGCGTGTGCTCGAGGCCGAAGGCGAACGCATTCATCCTGCGAGCGCGTTTCTCGCCAGCGAAAGCGCACACATCGAGAGCGAATCCGCAGAGCACGATTTGCACGCGTTCCAGGCGGTGCGCAACATGGACGAGATTCTCGTGAACAACTTCATGGTGTTTCACGACATCGTGCGCGACGAACCATACGATCTATGGATCGGCGACGAGGCCTGGGAGCTCGATTACTTCCTGCACGAGAACCCGGAAGAGAAACGCGCCTCGTACGTCTGGATGACGGACTTCGTCGGATGGCTACCCATGCCTGACGGCGGCGAACGCGAGGCCTTCGTCACCAGTGATTACAACGCGGAGATGATCGAGCACATCGCGCGGTATCCGCGCCTGCGCGATCGTTCCATTTTCGTTGGAAATCCGGACGACA
>JAFAXE010000126.1 GCA_019241305.1 Vulcanimicrobiota bacterium | reverse complement strand
CCTCGTTCCACTTCGCTCGATGTTCGAGCAAATGGGAGCAACGGTCTCCTTTAACCCAGTCACCAAGACCGTCGATGTTCAGAAGCGCGGTTCCGACGTCAAAGTGACGGTCGGTAAGCCGGAAGTCCAGATCAACGGAGAGAGCCGCCCGCTCGACGTTCCGCCCGAGATCTATCAGGGCGTCATCGTCGTCCCGGTTCGCGTGATCTCCGAAGGGATGGGTGCCTACGTCCAGTGGGTGCCGGAGAAGCACCTCGTCGCGGTCCGGTATATCCCGGCCGTGCCGCCGTCGCCGCCTACGCCGCCAGCACCGGCGCCGTCCCTCGGCCCGACGGCGCCGCCGCCTCCGCTGCCAACGCCGCCGCCTACACCCCAGCCGCGCGCGCCTTACTACGAGAAGTTTGTGGCAGCCGACGACATCATCTCACCGAAGGTCTATAACGAACTCGCGAGCGGCGTATCCGGCAAGAACTCGTTCGACATCAAAGGCGCGCTCGAGTTTCCCACTGCCGGGATCACACTGATGCTGAGCGGCGAGTTTCGTCAGTTTCAGTACCAGCATCAGTCGCTCTTTCCCGACACGACATGCACCACACCGGGAAGTCCCGGCTGTCAAACCGTCATCGGCAATAACGGCTACCGTCTCGGCACCTGTCCGAACGCGGCAGATCCGGGCTGCGTGACGGTGCCGGGCTACCAGCAGTACGTCAACTTCGTCAAAAGCGGGCAGGCGTACGTTCCGTCGTTTTTGGCGCAAGAACGCGATATCGACGGGCGACTCGGATTACGGATCGCGGAGCCGCGCATTTACCTGGCGGCCGGCTACTACGGCCGCAACTACAACTACCTTGGGTATCCGCAACTCAAAGGGCTCGGTTTCGGGATAGAAAAGCTCCCCGACCTCGATCAAACGTTGTCGCTCTACGGGAGCGCCTTCATGTACCCGAACGCCAAGGGCACGTACGTCGGACCAACGTCGTTCTTGTTGGGTCCGCTCTCAGGCGCATCGTTCAACATGGAGTACAACGTCTTGCGCTACGAAGTCGGCGCCACGCTGACGCTTGCGCGAACGCCGTTCTTCGTCGAAGGTGGCTTCCTGGGCGACCGAGGGTTCGCGCGCGGCGATTCGCCGTCGGACTTCACGCATACGGGCGCGTTCGTCGGCGGCGGCATCCACTTCTAGCGCCATGTTCACGCAGCTTGTCGATCCCCTGCACAATCTGTTCCTCACGTGGGTCGCCGCGCTCATCCCCGTCGCGCTGCTCTTGCTGTTGCTTGCGGTCTTTCGGCTCTCAGCGTGGCTCGCGACGCTCATCGGCTCGATCGTCACGCTCCTCCTCGCAGTCGCTGCGTGGCAGATGCCGATCGGCTCCGGACTGAAGGCGTACCTCTACGGCTCGGCGACGGGGATCCAGAACGTCGATTGGATTACGCTTTGGGGCGTCGTACTCTTCAACACGCTCGTCGTTACCGGTGCGTTCGAACGCTTTCGCTTGTGGCTCTCGCACCAAGGGACGCAGGACATTCGGGTTCAGACGATTCTGTACGCCTGGGCGTTCGGCGCGCTTCTCGAGGGCCTGGTGGGCTTCGGCTATCCCTGGGCTGTCGTCGCGCCCATTTTGATTTCGCTCGGCGTTCCGGACCTGGACGCATTGCGGGTCGCTGCAATTGCCAACAACGCGCCGGTTTCCTATGGCGCACTGGGCGCGCCGATCATCGCGCTCGCCGCCGTGACGAGCCTTCCGCTTTTGAGCCTGTCGAGCTCGATAGGACACATCGTCGCCGTGCTCGCCCTTTTGCCGCCGTGGGTGCTGATCTATCTCGTCAGCGGAAAACGAGGGTTACGCGATGGCTGGCCGCTGGCCATCGTAGGCTCCCTCGGTTACATCGCCGGGCAATTTCCCGTTTCCGTGTACCTTGGACCATATCTGCCTGACGTCGTCGGGTCGCTCGTCTGCTTTGCGGCGCTGTTGTTGCTGTTGCGCGTGTGGCGGCCAAAAACGATGCTTTCTTTCGGCGGTGCACCGGTCATAGCAAACCCTGAAGCGGTGAGGCCCACGTTCACGCTCACCGAGCTCGCGTGGGCGTGGATGCCGTTCATCGTCCTGATCGTGGTCGTCGTGTTGTGGACGGGCCCGTGGTCGGCGCTCCCCAAGCTGAGCATCTTTTCGATGAAGGTTTCGGCCGTGTCGGGGATTACACCGGCGACGCCCGTGAACGCCGTTTTCACGTTTAGCCCGCTCGTCGCAGGGACCGCGATCTGCGTCTCCTGGATCATCGTCGCGCTGATCCTGCGTGTGAGCCGCGCGCAACTGGCCGACGTCGCGCGGCGCACGTGGCATCAAATGTGGGGAGCGTTCCTCGTCGGTATCTTCATCTTCGGACTGGCCTACGTCTACAATTACTCAGGGATGGCGGGCTCACTCGCTTTCGCCTTTTCGAAGATCGGTTGGGCGTTCTTGCTCATCGCCCCGGTTCTCGGCTGGATCGGCGTAGCGCTATCCGGCAGCAACACGTCGACCAACGCGATGTTCGGCTCGTTTCAGAACATCGTTGGAAAGCTGCTCGGTTTCCCGGCGCTCCTGCTGCCCTCGCTGAACTCGGTCGGGGCGGAGATCGGTAAGCCCGTCGCCCCCCAGACCGCGAGCGTCGGTGTCTCCACGACGCGTTTCGTGCGCAACGAAGGCGCGGTCATCCGTTACAACATGGGCTGGACGTTCGCCCTGCTGGTGTATCTCATCGCGATCGGCGTGTTGTTCTACTTTGTCTTTCCCGGGACGGTCATGCTGAAGCCGCCGTAGTAGGAAACCTCGGCGCTTTTACGTCGTTCCAGCCGCGGTCGCCTGGACCGCGGTCGTGGACCGAAGCGACAGCTCATCCAGTTGACCCTTCGGAACGGGTGAGGGCGCATCCATCATCATGTCGCGGAACGCCTGATTCTTCGGAAACGCGATGACTTCGCGAATGTTGGGCTCGCCGCAGGCGATCATCGCGATCCGGTCGACACCGAGCGCCATCCCGCCGTGCGGCGGCGCACCATACTGCAGCGCCTCCATGAAGAAGCCAAAGCGTTCGTCGATCTCGAGTTGAGAAAGCCCCAACAGTTGGAAGATCTTCCGCTGCACCTCGGGGCGGTGGTTTCGAATCGAGCCGCTTCCAAGCTCATAGCCGTTCAGCACCATGTCGTAGTGCAACGCGCGCATCGCCAGCGGATCGGTGTCGAACAAGCGTTCCTGTCCAGGCGCGGGCGAGGTGAAGGGATGGTGCGCGAAGGTGATCGCTCCGCTCTCCGGATCGCGTTCGAAGAGTGGAAAACCGACGATCCAGCAAAACGCAAAGTCTGCCGTTGAGCGCAGCCCCAAGCGGTCTCCCAGCTCGAGCCGCAACTTTCCGGCGATATCGCTTGCGCGCGCCGACGCATCGCCGACCAAAAGCACGGCGTCGCCGGTTTGGGCACCGGTCGCATGCGCTAAGGCTTGCGCCGTCTCTGCTGACAGAAATTTCGCGATGGGGCTGCGTACGCCGTCGTTCGTGAACGAAACGTGCACGAGGCCGAGCGCTCCGAAGCTCTTCGCCGTCTCCGTAAGCGCGTCGAACTCTCGCCGCGAAAGCGACGCGCCGCCAGGGTACCGCAACGCGACGATGCGGTGGCCGTCCTCCTCGGTGAGCCGGCGAAACAGGGTAAATTCGCTCTCCCGAAACGCGTCGAGGACGTCGGCCAATTCGAGGCCGAAGCGAAGATCCGGTTTGTCGCTCCCGAAGCGGCGCATCGCTTCTGCATGCGAAAGCCGGGGAAACGCGGGAGGCTCGACTTCCAGCACGCGCCGCCACACAAAGCGCATGCAGCCCTCCATGATCTCGAGGACCTCGTCCTCGTCGACGAACGACATCTCGACGTCGAGTTGCGTGAATTCCGGCTGACGGTCGGCGCGCGGGTCTTCATCGCGAAAGCAGCGCGCGATCTGCATGTACCGGCCCAGACCTCCGATCATGCAGATTTGCTTGAGGATCTGCGGGGACTGCGGCAGCGCATAAAACGTACCGGGATGGAGACGGCTAGGAACGAGATAATCGCGCGCTCCCTCAGGAGTCGATTTGATGAGGTCGGGTGTCTCGATCTCGAGAAAGTGATGGTCGTCGAAGTAGTCGCGCATCGCCTTGACGATGCGGTGCCGGATCCTTAGATTGCGCTGCATTTTGTGGCGGCGTAAGTCGAGATAGCGGTAGCGCAGGCGCAGGCTCTCGTCGATGTCTTCGTCGCCGGTGATCGGAAACGGCGGCGTGAGCGAACGCGAGACGAGCTCCGCTTCGTCGACGGCGAGCTCGATCTCACCCGTCGGCAAACGCGGGTTTTCCGTCCCGGCCGGGCGCCGCCGGACGGCGCCGCGCACGCGCACGACGTCCTCGCTCCGCAGCGATTCACCGATCGCGAACGCTTGCAATTCTTGCGGGGCAAAGACGATCTGCGTGATCCCATCGTGGTCGCGCACATCGATGAAGACGAGGCCACCATGGTCGCGCCTGCGATGGACCCAGCCGCTCAGCTCCGCGCGCGCACCGGCATCGACGGCGCGGAGTTCACCGCACGAGCGCTTATGCATCGGTCGTTCCGAGGGCCGCCTTGATTCCACTGATGTAGTGATACTGATACACGACGTTCCGCGCGAGTCCGGCACGACGCTCGCCGGCGTCGTTCAGCCGGGAAAGCAACGCTGGACTGCGCGAAGCGAGCGAGTGCAAAGCAAGCGAAACCGGAGTCATCCCGAGCCGCAGCCAGACGTCGGGGGATGCGTGCTTACGGTAAAAGCGCACGGTCGAGCGCCCGGCCAGTTCCATCTTTTTCTTCTGCTCCTCATATGGCACCGGGTGCCAGTGATAGTTGACCGCGCGCGGCTCGTACGCGAGACGGACGCCGGCGTGTTGTAAGCGATACCCGAGCTCCAGGTCCTCATGCCCGTATCCCGTGAAGGACTCGTCGAATTTTCCGACGCGCTCGAGGTCGGCGCGCCGCGCCGACGCATTGCCCGTCAAGAAGTACAGCCAGCTCAGGGATTTGGGACGCTCGCCATGCAGCGGCCGGCGCAGCGACGGGTTGGCGCGTTTGCGCTCGTACTCCTCGTACGAATCGACTTGCACTTCCATCCCGACGACGGCAACGCGAGCGCCACCGCCGTGGTGTGCAAGATGTTGCACGACGAGATCCGGCGACGCGATGATATCCGCGTCGGTAAACAGCACGATTGACCCGAGCGCGGCAGCGATGCCGGCATTACGTGCCATCGCGCGGCCGCTATAGTCGCCCGGAAGATGCCGGACATTGCGATGACGTTCCATGACCCCGGCGAGATATGCGGCGGTTCCGTCTGTCGAGCATGAATCGGCGACGATCACCTCCATGCGCGCGTTGCCGAGCTCGTTTGCCAACAACGACGGTATCACGTACTGCAGCGTGTCGAGCCGGTTGTAGGTCGGGATGACCACTGAGACGTCGATCATGCGGCGCCGAGCAGCGAGGCGACCGCTGCAACGATCTCGGCTCGCATTCGTTCAAGCGACGCCGGCCGATCGTCAACTGGTTTGCGCAGCAACACGGAGGGGACGTTGTACGGCGACCACTCTTGCGAGTTGAGATTGAAGTAGCGGTGCTCGAAGAGGACGACGGTGGGCCGGCAGGTCGCACTCGCGAGGTGCGTCGCCCCCGTGTCCACCGTCACGACAACCGCGCATTTTTCATACACCGCAGCCCAGCGCGAGAATGGTAGCCCGCCAAGCACGGCGTCCGCAACGCCTTCGATGCGAACGCGCTCCGCGAGATCGGTCGCGTCGCTGCCGTACACGGCAACGATGGGGACGCCGAAGCGGCGCAGCATGCGCAACAATTCGAGCGTACTCTCGAGCGTGCTCCCATCGGAGATCCAACGAGGCGCAAGTTGCACCGCGATGCCGCCTGCCGGAACGCTCGCGACCGCGCGGCGATCCTCCTCGGAGATCGTGATGACCAGATCGCGGCAGACCGGTTTTCCGCCGGCCAGCGATACCAGGCTGAGAATTTGGTCGACCTCGTGCCGCACCGCATACGCGCCGTCGCGGTCACACAAGTCGGGATCGGCCTCCGAGACCGCAACGTCGGTCAGAAAAAGCCAGGCTGAAAGCCGAGCGGCGTAACGCCGGACGTAGGTGTAGCCGATCCGGCGCGCGGCGCGGGTCGCCGCGATCAACGTGAAGTCGTGCGCTCGCGGAGCGAGCGCGATCGCAAGATCGACCTTGCCACGAAACCGTGCGCCGGCGCGCCACGCGCTTTCACCGGACGCAAGCACCACGGTCTCATCGACGTCGACGTTGCGCTGCACGACCCCCGCATTGTGGCCGCTGCAGACGAGCGTGACGTGGGCATCGGGCCAAGAGTGCCGCACGGAGGCGATCGCCGGCGTCGACAGGATCAAATCGCCGATGCGGTCGAGCCGCGAAAGGACGATGCGGGACGGCGATGTCATCGTGCCGCAGCAGTGCGATGCGCGGCATCCAGCTCTTCATAGTACGCCGCTGTTGCCAACGCCCGCGCGCCGCGGCGCTGCCGGCGCGACAGAATGCTCTCCGGGTCCCGCTGAGCAAAACGCTCCGCGAGCCCTTCCGGCGGCATGATACGTCGCGCCATTCGTCGCGCGGCACGGTTGAACGGGTCGTCGCCCGTCGCGAGGACGACGCGCCAGTGCGGATGCAAGCGATAGAGTTCTCGCGCGGTACGCGCCTGCGCGCGCGCTTGTCGCACCATCCGCTCGACGTCCCGCGCGCGGAGCGGTGGTTTTAGATGATAGACGAGGGCTTTGGGATTGAAGGTGCTTTGCGTTCCCGCAAAACGGAGACGCAGGCCGAGTTCGATATCTTCCCAGCCGTACTCGCGGAACGTCTCATTGAAGCCGCCGAGCGCCTCAAGGCGCGAGCGCGGAAGCGAGACGTTCGTCGTCCAGAAAAAGTTGCCGCTGTAGTTGCGAAGGCTCCATACCGGGGGCGGCAGGTCGTCGAACGTTTCCGTATTGATCACGCCGCCACGGACGATCGCGGCGGGGAGGCGTTCGTGCGCGCGCAGGTGTTCGGCGACGAACCGTGGGGTCACGAGCACGTCGTCGTCGATGAAAATGATGCGCTCTCCCCGCGAGCGTGCCACGCCGGCATTGCGCGCCGCTGCCAACCCTGCGTTCCGTTGGTGCAAAACGGCAAAGGCGCAGGTTGCACGCTTCGCCACGTCTTCGAGGACACGCGGCGTGGCATCGGAAGAACCGTCGTTGACGACCACGACTTCGTAGGCATCGAACGCGACGTGCTGCTGTGCAAAACACGCCTCGAGCACACGGCGAAGCAGCGTCGCGCGATTATATGTGCAGAGCTGAATCGTTGCACGCATCAAAAGCGCGTCGTGCAGAGGGGAGGACTCGGGGCGGCGAGCGCGCGATCGACGCGGCGCACCGCTGCAGGATCGGAGATGCCGGCCAAGCCCAGCTCGTAGAGCGATCGCAAACCGACAGAGCCGACCGCCAGCGAAGAAAACTCGGCGACGCCGAGCGTCAGGCGCGCCAGCGCCAGCGGACCGCCGTCATCGAAAGCGAGCTCACGCGAGATTCCGCCGCCCGCGAGGAACGGATCGTCGATGTCGAAGACGACCCGCAGCGCCCCGCCGCTTCGTCCTCCAAAGGCCGCAAAAACCTCCCTCGGATCCAGGACGCGATACATCACCCCCGCACCTTGCACGTTCGTCTCGTGATACGCCGGGGGCTGAACGATCCGCCCCGACCCATTGCGCGCGTCCGACGGGACGAGATAAAACGCGTCGTTTTGCGTTTGGATGACGATCGCGCGAAACTGATCGCCTAGTCCGCGAAGAAACGCCAAAAGTGCGAGCAAGGCGTCCGGAGTTTCGGCCATCGGCTCGAAGACCCGTAACGCGTTGGTGTTCGGGTTCTGCGCATGTTCGACGAAGGGCCGCGCGAAGATGAACCCGCTGACCGCTCCGTCGTGCACGGCCGCGAAGGCGCGCAGCGTGGGGTCGTCGAGCTGGCGAACAAACTCCTCGGGTGGGGTGACGATGAGCCCATTCCCCTTCACCCGCACGCGCTCGTAACAGCTCGCGATCGCTCCGGCAGACTCGCTGCCCACCTGCCGAACGACCGTCGGATCGCCCCTCGCCGGAAGCGTCTGCGGCGATAGACGAAATTCGTTCATCTTCGTGCCATGACCAAAACCGAAAGCGTAATAGAAGTCGTGCCGGAAGGGATGTAACAGGGCGATCGTCGCGCCGCGGCCGTGATAGGTTTCGATGAATGCGCGAACGAGATCGTGGCCGATCCCTCGACGCCGTGCATCGAGCGCGACGGCAACCGAACCCAAGCCACCCGCCAAAACGTCGCGATCGCGCAACCGCATCGTGAAGTCGAACCACTTCATCGCTCCGACGAGCGTGCCGTTGCGATAGGCGGCGATTCGTACGGTGTTTTGCTCTTCCGCGGTTTCGCGCAAGCGCCGTTCGAAGCGCTCGCGCTTTTCCTGGTCGCCGAGGTCTAGGGCGGTGTACGCATCGGCGTAGAGTCCGACGAATTGCGCGTTGACCGGATCGTCGCGCTCGACGCGCCGTAAAACGGTCTCACCGATGCGCTCCGGAATCGTCTCGAGGGCCGCGACCATGCAGTGCCTGTTCGGCAAATCCTTCCGCTTCTCCCAAGCCGCCTTGTGAGGACGCGTTACGGAGCACGCGTACCGCCTGCACGACCTCGTCGATCGGCAGTTCGCTGATGCAGGCAAAGTTCGGACACGTTTCTTTGCGATGCCACTGCGGACAGGGATACGTGCCGCGCACGATCGCGACACGAGGACCGAGAGGACTCCAGCGCAGCGGTTCGTCGGAACGCAAGGCGAAGATTCCAATCGTTGCGGCGCCGGTCGCCGCGGCGAGATGCATCGGCCCACTGTCCATTGCGACGACGAACTCCGCGTCCTGTGCGAGCGCTCCGAACTCGGCAATCGTGGTTTGCCCGGCAACGGAGACCACACCGCCTGAGTGCGCGATGGCTTGCGCGATTTCGCCGTCTTCACGGGAACCGGTGACGATGATTGGCACGCCAAAGGCCGCTCGAAGCGCTCGCGCCAATGTGGCCAGTGCCGGCGTCGGCCAACGCCGGCGCGCCGCGGCGGCGATCCCGCGGGTAGGATGGAAGACCCCATACGGTCCGGTGATGCCCTTTGCGCGCAACAGCGATCGCGCCGTGACCCGCGCATCGTCAGGGACAACGAATGTCGGCGTTGCGTCCGCGAGATCGCACCCGATCGCCCGCGTGTAATCGAGCAAGATTTGCGTCCAGTGCGTCGCGCGATCTCCAAGTTCGCTCCGCACCGTCACGCGATGCGTGAAGAGCCGCGAATACAGCCGGCGTGACTGTCCGACGCGCACCGGGATCCCCGCGGCGAAGGGAAGCAGTGCAGAGCGAAGCGTTGCCCACGTCACGACTGCAGCATCGAAGCTCGCAGCGGCGAGCCGGCGTCGCACGGTGAAAAAGTCTGCATCGTCGACGAGGACGCCGGAGAGCTCGGAGTTTTCCGCGAGCACTGCGAGGTGTGAGGGAGCGGTCAACGCGACGACCTCAGTGTAACGCTGGCGCAGCGCACGGATACACGGGGTCGCCAACAACACGTCACCGATTCCGCCACCGGTGCAGAGCACGAGCGCCTTCACGCGATGTCGATGCGATAGCGCCGGCGGCGCACGCTGCGTCCGGGAATGACGATCGATTCCCTGAATGTCCCGCCCCACCGTTCGATCACGCGACGTGAGCGAGGGTTATCTTCGTCGCAATTCACGTACACCGAAGAAACGCCGCGGGGTCGCATTTCGACGAGCATCGCGCCGAGGATGGCGGTCCCGTAACCTTGGCCCTGCCGCGACGGACGGATGTCGTAGCCGATGTGCCCAACTTCGCGTAAACCCGGATCGTCAGGGCGGAAATCACGAAACGACGCCTGGCCGACATATTCGTCAGCGTCCACGAACCAGTAAAACGTTTCGGCTACGCGGCCGAGCCATAGCGACGGCTGTTCGCGTTCCAGCAAGTCGCGCACGAATGACGCAAAGTCGCGTTCGAGTTGCGCGACGTCGGCCCCGACGTAGCGGCGATCCAAGTAACGACCATCGAGCTGATGTTCGCGAATCGCCGCGATGTAGCCATCGCGGTACGCCAACGAGGGACGGACGAGGCGCGCGGTGCGGGCGCTCATGCGGCCGCGTTCCCCGAAACATACGCGATGCCGGCCCGCACGTGGTCCGCGAAACGGTCGGCGACGCGGGGCGTCACGGCGATCGGCCACGTCCGCTCGGATGCCCATGGATACCACCGCCGGAGTGAACGTTCGGCGCACGTTCCATCCGCAAACAGGTCGACGCAGCCGGTTCCCGTCATCCCCGCCACATGCGCCGCGCCACTGTCCGGAGTGAGCACCGCGCCGGCTCCGGCGATGATCGCTTTCCACTGGCTCATATTTTCCATCGTCTCGACGTCGAAGCCACATTCGTCGGCGAGCGACCGCGCCGCCTCGGCTTCCGACGGTTGCGCGACGCCGATCGAAGCGTACGATTGCGCGACTGCACGAAAGCCAGCACGGAGTTTTTCGGTATCGAGGCCGAGTCGGTGCAGTTTCTCCGTCAGTTGAATGACCACGCGTCCGTGGAACGCGGGAGGATGCTCCGTCACTAGGGGGCGGAGCCTCGCGACATCCTTTGTCGGCCGCGCTTCCTTATGCAAACCCTTCCCGAGCCGAAACAGCGTTTCGACTTCGTGCTCACCGTGACGCCGGGCCGAGGCCGGCCGCACGATCCAGCGCGTGAGCATGGATGCTGCCCACACCGTTTTCAGTGGTTTCTCCATGCCGTTGACGAAGCCGACTCGTTCCGCGATGCAGGCGCGTTTCGCAAAATGGTACGCCTCGGGTTCTTCTGAGGCGACGAGCGCGACATCGTACCCGCACGTGCGCGCCTCCTCGAGAGCACGGCGATACGTTTGCGGCGTCGAACCGTGTTGCGGCCAGGGGATTCGTTCGACGAGGTGACGCCAGGAAAACGTATCAGCCGCAAAGGCATCCGCATTCCGCGTCGCGAGAAGCGCACCGACCACGTGTCCGGCGTCGCGCAGCGCGGCGACGAGCGGCACAAGAGCGAGCGCATCTCCCACTCCGTCGAGCCGAACCAGCAGGATCCGCTTCATCGGTTCAGCGCTGCGCCCTCAGTCCACCCTGGAGCGCGTGCACGTAGGTCCCATCGAGCGCCTGGGCGCGAGCGAAAGCGCGTAGCGGCCCGGGCACGACTGGCGCTCGCGCCATGCGCTCGTACCATGGCAATAACCACGGTGGCACAAAAAGCGCGGCGCGGAAGAAATTCGCCGCGTGCGCCCCCGTCGCGAGCCGGGTTCGCAGCGAGGCGTCCTTCCCGATCAAGCGAGCTCCCATTCTGCCCTTTTCCGTCGCTCTGCGCAGCGCGTCGTCCAGCGTTTCACTCTGCACCGGTTTCACGTGATACAGGTACGCGTCCCAGGCGAAGACGCGCTGCGTCCCAAGCCGCCGTAGCCGAATCCCGAGGTCTGTATCTTCCCATCCATAGAGGTCAAAGCGTTCGTCGAACCGCCCGGCGGCGTCGAAGGCGAGGCGTGTCACCGAGACGTTGCACGTGCAAAAAAATGCGCGCGACGCATTGGCCAACGTCGGACGAGGGCGAGAGCGTGGTGAGGCGACGACGATGATCGGGCCGGAGACGGCTCGCATCGTTCCAGCTTCGTGCCGTGTCGCATGCGCACGCAAAAAACCCATCGGGACCACGACGTCATCATCCACGAAGACCACGACGTCGCCGGTCGATTCCTGAACGGCGCGGTTGCGCGCGGCCGCGCGGTTCGGTGCCGCGACGAACACCCGGCGGAGGTCGCCCTTGAAACTGGCGCGCTTGGCGGCGACGACGTCGGCCGTGCCGTCCGTCGATCCGTTATCCGAGACGACGATCTCGAACGGTGGTGCCTCTTGTTGCGCGGTAAGGGAGTCCAGCGCATCGGAAAGCTGCGCGGCGCGGTTGCGCGTCGCGATAACGACGGAGAGCATCATGCCAAGACGAGCGATGCGGACATGCGCGCTGCGGCGCCGGCGTGCGCGCGGTAGAGCAGCCGCAGCGCCGCCGCGGCGCGCTGTCGCACGGCCGCATTCTGCAGGTAGTCGAGCGTGACGTGCGCGACGTGCGCCGGCATGAGCGCGCCACGAAGCTCGGGCATGAGCGCTTCGCCGGCGTCGATATTCGGTTGCGCGAGGAAATGAAAGCGGCGCGCAACCGCTAACGTGACGCTCCGCTTGAGGGTGGGACCGAGCAGTGGTAGCCGGTCCAAGTAGGTGAGCGGACCGTTGATAACCACCAGCTCAGGCGCGTTCAGCGGCGCACAGACAACCGACGGAATTCCGAGCGCTGCGAGTTCGATACATTTCGTCCCTGGAATGGTGAGCGCGACGCCGGCGCGCGTCGCGTAGCGCATCGATTGCCGCACGATCGGGAAGCGCTCGCCGTTCATTTCCGGGACGATGTGATCGTTTTCGACCCTTCCGCGCGCCCCCCAAAAACGGGGATCGCCGCCGTGCGCGAGCGCGTGCTCCACTTGTTCCATCGTCGTGAACGGCGAAAGGCCGAACGCCACCGGGACCCGGGGGTCAAAGCGACGCAGCCACACCGCGACTTCGAGGAAGAACGGTACGAGGTTCGTGATTTCGTGCCGGCGCGCACCCGGCATGATGAGCACGCCGCCGTCGAGCGACGAAGGCTCCAGTTCGTCCCCAGCAACGTCGGCGACCGATTCGGCGAAGGCAGCGTCCACCGCAAGGTTGCCGACCGTCTCGATTCGGGTGCGCTCGACCCCCCAGCCGGTGAGTTGTGCTTCATTCGCCGCATCGACGGCATAGAAGCGTTCGAAGACGTTCCGGTAGCGCGGACGCGCAAACTTGTAGGCGCGCGCCCGCCCTCCCAACCGTTTGTGAACGCGAACGGCATGGAGCAAATCGCCGCCGAGATAGAGGACGAGATCCGCGTGCTCTGGGAAGCCATCTGCACTGGCGCCCAAGGCAAAGCGCGTGTAGCGGCGCGGTTCGATCACGCGCAGTGCAGGAAACATCGCCTGAGCGACGCTGGCTTCGCGGCCCGTTGCGTACTCGTCCGGGACGAAAAACAGCGTCACGTCGAGCTGCGGATCGCGTTCGTAGAGCGAGCGCACGAGCGGCCGCACCCAGCCCGCGAACTCGCCGGGACCGTTCGAGGTGATCGCGATACGCATCAGCGAAAACGGCGAAGGATCTCTGCCACCAAATCCGTCGTGCTTTTGCCGGTGAGATGCGGCGCAAACTGGATCTCACCGCCATAACGCTCGACGACGATCCGTTCCGGTAAGTCCTCGAGCTGGTATTGGTCGCTCTTGACGTGAACGTCAGGCTGGAGCGCGTCCAGGACGACCTCCGGCGTTCGCTCTTCGAACCCCACGACCACGTCGACGCTGCGTAGGCCCGCAAGCACCGTCGCACGGTCTGCGAACGGGACGAATGGGCGTGCAGCGCCTTTGAGATCGCGTACCGACGCGTCGCTGTTGAGGCCGACGATCAGCGCGTCGCCGCGTGCGCGTGCCCACGCGAGATACGTCACATGTCCGGCATGCAGCAGGTCGAAGCAGCCGTTGGTGAACACGACGCGCTTGTGCCGTTCGCGCTGTGCCTCCCGCCACGCGACACCCTCTTGGAGGGAGAGGATCCGGCCGAACGCTTCGCGTCGCACCTCATGCACCGTTCGCAGACTCTACGAGCGCGAGAACTTCGTCCGCAGACGCCGTCGCGGTCCCCAGCTTTTCGACGACGACGCCGGCAGCATAGTTCGAGAGGTGCAGCGCAAGTTCGATCGGAGCCTGCGCCGCGAGGGCCAGCGTCAACACCGCGATCGCGGTATCGCCCGCGCCGCTAACGTCGAAAACCGTCCGCGCGACGGAGGGGATCAGCGAACGTTCGCCCTGCGAGCCAAACAGCGCCATCCCACGTTCGCCACGCGTGATAACGACATACCGGCAACCCAACCGGGACAACAGCGTTTCCCCCGCGCGCGTCAACGCCGCGTCGTCGGTGATGCGGATCCCCGTCGCGATTTCGGTTTCGTGCACGTTCGGCGCGACGCAAGTCACTCCCGAAAACAGCGACAAGTTCGCGGGTTTGGGATCGGCCGTCGTGACCCGGCACTGCTTCGCAGCCGCAACGAGCGACCGCGAAAAGAGCCCTTTCGCGTAGTCGCTCAGAATCACGGCATCGTACTGCGCCGCGACGCGATCGATTCGGCGTGCTAACTCGTGCCGGTCGGCATCACTCAGCGGCTCGCTCGATTCCCAGTCGGCGCGAACGACCTGCTGTGCGTGCGCGACGATGCGTGTCTTGCGGGTGGTTGGACGATCGTCCACCTGAATCAAGGCTTCGCGGTCGACCTGCAGTTCGTCCAGCAGCGAGCAAACGCGCGTCCCGCCCCAGTCGGATCCAACTGCACCGGCGATCCCGACCCTCGCGCCGATGGCGCACAAGTTGTTTACCACATTCGCCCCGCCGCCCAGGGTGAAAGAATGGTCGGAGACCGCGACGACCGGGACTGGCGCCTCTGGCGAGATACGTGTGACCGTTCCCCACACCCATTCGTCGAGCATGACGTCGCCCACGACGAGCACCCGCCCCCGCCGCATCCGTTCAAACATCTCCCGTGCGCTGGGCGGCGCGAGCGTTTCAGGCATGGACGTACGTCAAAAAGAACGTCACGCCGTCGAGGAGCGACTGGGCGCGAAACATCGGCTCCGGTCCCGTGTATGGCTCTTTTGGGTTGACCAGTATCGCGGGTATCCCGAGTCGTTGTGCCAGGGTGATATCCGTTGGCTGATCGCCGAACATGACGCTTTCGTTGAGATCGAGGCTGCGCTCCCTCGCCGCCGTCAAAACGAGACCCGGCGACGGTTTGCGGCACTCGCAACCGTGCAGATGCGCGCACACGTAAAACCCGTCGAGCGACGCACCCTGCAGGCGGAGTTGACGCGACAGCTCCGCGTTGACACGATCGACGTCGTGGCCGCCGAAGAAACCGCGGGCGACGCCGGACTGGTTCGTGACGACGATTCGCTCGTAACCCGCTTCCGCGAGCCGGCGCAGTGCTTCGGGGACGCCCTTCAGCACGACGACGCGCAGCGGATCGCCGATGAAGCCGGTATCCTCCATCAGGGTTCCATCCCTGTCGAGAAAGGCCGCGCGCTTCGTATTCGTCATCTTATGCGACGCTCGGCGCTGCTGGCCAACGTCCCGCCTCTGGGACGTCACGGCTTTCCCGTCCCTGGAAAAGCTCGGACTCGACTTCTCCTCGCTTCCACCTCCGTGTCTCCGCTCGTCGAAACGCCCCTTGGCGAAACGTTGGCCAGCGCGCCTCGCTGCCACGCCTTGCTTCTTTTTTCATGCGAGTTCTTGTTCGACGAGGTCGCAGATGATGTGGCCCAGTGTGATGTGGACCTCTTGGACGATCGCGGAGTATCCGT
>JAFAXE010000021.1 GCA_019241305.1 Vulcanimicrobiota bacterium | reverse complement strand
CAGACTATCAGCGCATCGTGGAACGCGATTTCAAAAGCTCAGCCTAGTCGCGATGCTCGCCTTGCGGTGAATTCGACCGCTGGAACGACGCCCTTAGCCAGTGTCTGGTACACCACGCAGTAGCGCTCCGTCAGTTTCTGGAGTGTCGCGAGCTGTTCGGTCGTGGCATCGGAATCGAGGTCGAAGCGCAGATGAATATTCTTGAAGCCGACCGGCGCCTCTCGATCGACGCCCAGCGTCCCACGAAAGTCTAGATTGCCTTCGGCGCGGATCGTACCGCCGTGAATGGGAATATCGGTCGCCGTCGCGACGGCGCGAAGGGTCACGCCGGCACAAGCAACGAGCGCTTGCAACAACATGTCGCCCGAACACGCCACGGTCCCATCGCCGCCCGTAGCCGGATGCAAGCCCGCTTTGACCAGCGCACGTCCTGTGTTGACGCTGCACGACAATGCGTCAGGGTCGTCGAGGCGCCCTTCGGCGCAAAGCGTGACGACAGCTGTTGTGGGTTCGGCGCGATAGCGCTCTTTTATTGGCGTTTGCAAGCTGCGCAGTTGCTCGGCGTTCATCGATTCCGTCCTCCTGGTCGCATAAGGCACCCATGCTTGTTACCATGTATTGAGCGTGAGAATGCGCGGATCTCCCGTTCGGCATGCGTTTAGATAGAGCGCGACGCCCAGATCGCCTGTCCAAAGCGAGTATCGTGCCAGCCCAAAGCGCTCGCGTTCGCGCCCCATCTGCGCAATGGCGTGCATCGCAAACCGCCGCGCGCGTTGTAACCAGCGCTTCTCGCCGGTACGACGGTAGAGCGCCAGAAAGGCGAAGCCGTTTCCCGAAGTCCCGTGACAGAGGGAAGGGCCCTTTACCAGTGGCCCGGCGTCCCAAATCGTTTCGCCTGCCTGCAGCAGGAGGTCATCGAAATCGGGATACTCACCGACGGGTATGCCGGCCAACGCGATCACGAACCCTGGGGCTCCATGGCACCACTGTAAGCGGTCCGCCGGCGAATCATCGGCGAGGACCGGCCAATTGACCCGCTCACCTTGACGCTGTGCGAACGCGAGCGTTGCGGCGATGGCACGCCGCTTAAGTGCCCCGCGCCGTTCGTTGTCGAGGAAATGTTCGGCGACCAGCAGGGCTCCAACGTTTCCGACAAATCCGTGACCGGCACCGAGAAAGCGTTTATCGATGAAGCCATAGAGGCCGCGTTGTTCCCAGATGTCGACGCCGCGGACCTCAACGTTCCAACGCGACCATAGCGCATCGGCGCTTTTCTGGATGAGATCTCCCCAACGCTCATCGTGACGGTTTTGTGCCATGGCGAACGCGGCCAGCATCGTGCCAGGCACACCCGTGCACAGTTCATCGGCGGTCGTCGAAAGATTCGCCTCACAGAGCGTCGCTAAACGATCTGCTGCGTCTTCATGTCCAAATAACGCAGCGACAAGCGCAGCACCCGCATCGCCCATCAGATAGGCCGTAGATTCCCAGCCTTCATCGTGCGCGGCCGGCAGGGCTTCAAAAACGTGTTGTGCGGCGGCCGGGACGTCAAAGGGACACGTATAGCCTGCGCGCCGGAGCGCATCCAATGCGAGCACGACCCCCGAAGCGCCAAGGTACAGAATGGACGACGGCTCCGGCAGGTCCTCGTCAGGATGCGCCGGCCAGCCTACGTCCTTCCATGCTGATGACGCCTCGGCGACGATCTGCGACACTCTCTCGCTGGCGACGCTATCCGACCAGGGCGACTCATGTTCGAACGCTTCGTGTTGTGCGGGGTCGTAAATCAGACGCGCGTCCGAAAGGCAGATAGTCCCGCGTAGCGGGCGGCGTCGCCGAGCTGTTCTTCGATCGCCATCAGACGGTTGTACTTCTCGACGCGGTCGCTGCGCGAAAGCGAGCCGGTCTTGATCTGCCCCGCTCCCGTCGCGACCGCCAAGTCGGCGATCGTCGTATCGCCCGTCTCGCCGGAACGATGGGAGATCACGCAGCGATAGCCGGCTTGTTGCGCCATCGCAATACAGTCCAGCGTCTCCGTGAGCGTGCCAACCTGGTTCACCTTGATCAGAATTGCATTGGCAACGCCGCTGTCGATGCCGCGCGCCAGCCGCTTCGTGTTCGTCACGAAGACATCGTCTCCGACGAGTTGTACCCGCTCACCGACGCGCTCCGTCAAAAGATGCCAGCCGTTCCAGTCGTCCTCCGCCAATCCATCTTCGATCGAAATGATGGGATAACGCTCGCAGAGGCGCATGTAAAACGCGACCATCGCAGCGCTGTCGAACGCCGGTCCACCGGAATTGGGATAGTACGTGCCGTCGCGATAGAATTCGGTCGCCGCCGAGTCGAGGGCCAGCGCGATGTCCTGGCCGGGGCGATAACCCGCCCGTTCAATTGCGGCAAGCAACAAATCCAACGCCGACTCCAGCGTATCGAGCGGCGGCGCGTATCCGCCTTCATCCCCGACCAACGTCGGTAGTCTTCGCTCGTGCAAAAGGCGGCCGAGTGCATGAAACGTTTCGGACCCATACCGCACCGCCTCCGACATGGAGGGCGCCCCGACCGGCACGATCATGCACTCTTGAAACTGTAGCGCGCCCTCCGCGTGCTTGCCACCGTTGATCACGTTCATGAGCGGCACGGGAAGCGTTGCGGCACTCGGTCCGCCGAGATAGCGGAACAGCGGCAACCCAACGCTTGCGGCCGCCGCACGGGCGACTCCAAGGGAAACGCCGAGCAGCGCGTTCGCGCCGAGGCGCGCTTTGTTTTCCGTCCCGTCGAGCTCGCACAGGCGCGCATCGATCTCGCGCTGTGCGGTAGCATCGAACCCTTCGATCGCCGGCCCGAGCGTTTCGTTGACCGCTTCGATCGCTTTGCGTACGCCCTTCCCGCCGTAGCGCTCGGCGTCGCCATCGCGCAGTTCGATCGCCTCGTGCGTACCCGTCGATGCGCCGGACGGGACCAGGGCTTCCTCGAGGACGCCGTAGCTCGTGGCAACCGCAACTGCGACGGTCGGATTGCCGCGTGAGTCCAACACCTCACGCGCATGCACCGCTTCGATGACCGGAGGGCCGCCGCCGCGCATGGACTCGATCACGCGAGCCGCGTTCGCGACCCACGAAGGGCGCCCTTCGCTTGGCGAGTAAAGTCAGCGCTCTTAGCCGGCGGAGGTGCGCGATGTCTTTCTTCGATAATGTAGCCAGCGCCGTGAGCCATTGGTTCGGCGGCGACGTCACCGTTGAAGACGCGGTCAAAGCGGCGCGCACATCTATCAGAGAGATGGACGCCGGCGAGCTTGTCGCGCAGTTGGAACAAAGCGTTGCGTCGTTCGATCAGCCGTCGCGGGCGGCGCTGGGCGCCCACATTCTGCGCACGTTGAAGCAGCAGCCCGGCGATGCAACGACTGACGCAGATTTCGCAACGCAGGCCGGAACGACGAACGAAGCCGTCGCGACCGGCTCACCGCAGGCCCTTTCGGCGCTGATCGAAGCCGCCCGCACACAGCCGGACGCGCTTCGTGCGGCCTTTGCGAACTTCATCGATGCGACTCCCGGAGCAGTGACGAAGCTTTCGCCGGGATTGACCGCAGGAATCAAGTCGCGCCTCGATTTTCAATAGCGCGTCGCGGCGCCTCAAATTACGAGTTGATGATCCAGCTTTCCATGTCGGCGGTGCGGCGCACCAGCTCTTCGGGACGGAACCAAATCTCGATCTCGCGGCGCGCGCTTTCGACCGAATCGCTTCCGTGCACCAGATTTCGGCCGATCGTCTGGCTGTAGTCACCGCGAATCGATCCAGGAGCGGCCTTGATGGGATTCGTGGCACCGATCGTCGAGCGGCAACCTTCGACGGCATCGGCGCCTTCCAACACCATCGCAACGACCGGCCTGCTGGTGATGTAATCGACCACTCCTTCAAAGAACGGCTTGCCGGTGTGTTCCGCGTAGTGCTCCTTCGCCAGTGCGTCGCTCACGTCGAGCACCTTCAGTCCAACGATCGCGTAGCCGCGTCGCTCAAATCGGCCGATGATGTCGCCAACCAGCCCTCGTACCACCGCATCGGGCTTGCACAAAATAAGCGTCCGTTCCATTGCCA
>JAFAXE010000114.1 GCA_019241305.1 Vulcanimicrobiota bacterium | reverse complement strand
AGGCGCCGGCGCGAACCGCGGAGCGCGAGTCACCGCGTCGCCGTCAGGGCTGAGGATGTGTCCCAAGCAGCTGATCTACGTAATCAGCCAGCAAATCAACGCCGTGCTGGTTTATCCGCAGAACGACGGCCCGATGCAGAACCAGTGCGGACAACTGACCACAGATCTGATGTCCCCACAAGGCCTCGCGACCGACCGCGTAGGCAACGTGTACGTCACGAACTCCGGTTCTTCGGCGGTGCCGCCGTCGATCGTGAAGTTTCGCCCGCAATCGCAAAATCCCGAACTCAAGATTAGCGACGCCGGCGAGTTCCCTGTGGGCATCGCCATCGGCGACAACGGCGACATCGTGGTCGCGAACGAGATTTCCCAGCCGGGGAGCGGCCCCGGGAATGTTATCGTGTTCGACCGCCACGGGAAGTTGATCACGACGCTGAGCGACCCGAACGCAAAGTACGAAATCTATCCGGCCGTCGATGAGAAGGGCGATATCTTCACCACGTACCTCGACGCGAACTCGGTGGGGCACGTGAACGAGTTCATCCACGGAAAGGTCCGAGAGCTCCCGATCACGTTGCAGTTCCCGGGGAACCTGCGATTTGATGGCAGGAATCTTTTGGTGTTGGACGCGCAAGCGAACACCCTCTCGACGTACCCGCCGCCTTACAAGAGCGCCAGCAACGTCGAATCCCTCCCAAATTCTGGGTTCCCCTCGGACTTCGATCTAACGAGCTCCGGCAAGGCGCTGTACGTCACGGAAGGCGAGTTCGCAAACGTCCACGCCTATACGTATCCCGGCGGAGCTCGAATCAATACCCTCGATCCGCCCTCCGGCGGCATCGCAGCCGTTGCGATGTGGCCCGACCACGCACCGTGATGCTACGAATCCCGCAACGACGACGTGGAGGATCACCGCATGTTTAGCAAGCTCTTCATCGCAAGCGCTACGCTGGTCGCGTTTTCCGCGAGCGTAGCTGTTGCGGATGCACAGGCCGGCGTCCCGAGACCGATGCAGGCACGCGCGTGGCGTGCGGTGACGACGCCGCTCCTCCTTCCGGGGACGTGTAAGGCACCCGTTGTGCTCATCAGCGACGAGAACCTGTTGCTTGTCAACTTCTACGAACAGCACGGTAAGGGCACCCAGCCCTGCTACGTGATGAATTTTCACGATGGACTTGGTGGCATCCCCGGCGGGCTGTTCGTCGATCGCCGGAACAACCTGTACGTCGGTCGCGGGCGCGTGTACGACCGTGGCGAGGTCTTACGGTATCGTCCTCCGTACACGGGCACGCCGACTCGCGTCTGTACCACGGTCACAGGCTTCCCGTGGGGTCTCGCCGTCGACGACGCTGGAACGGTGTATGCGGGCGACTATGGAGGCTACACGAACCTCCAAGACGAGTTCACGCGATGCGCCCACGGACGTAGCAACCAGATCGTCGATCCGAATCTCGACGACGGCTCTGGTCCAGGTTCGCAGTTCTTCTTCACGACCGATGCCAAGGGAAATCTTTTCGACGACGGTTGGGACAGCAACCAAGTGCTCCTCGTGGATGAGTCCACCGACGGTGGCGTGACCTGGACGAAATTGCAAAACCTCGGCCCTCAACGCTATCCCGGTGGTATCGAGGTCGGTCGCGACGGCAATCTCTACATCAACGACGATGGGCGCTTTGGCTCTGCCGGAATGATGGACGTCGTTCCGCCGCCCTACACCGGGAACCCGACGCAGCTTTTTTCGTACCAGACGAACGACACGCCGATCGCGCTGACACCCGGACAGAAACGCGTATGGTCTATTGCGAACCAGACGCAAGGAGTCGAATACGACATCGCAACGGGTAACGTCGTGGCGACGACGGCGACCCTATCCGAGGGAATCGGAATCGCAACCATTCCGTCGGACGCTCCGTGACAGGCGGACTGCAGTGAAGGAGAGGCGCGCCATGCTGACAGAGGCACACGTCAAGCCGGTTCTTGCGATCTTTATGCTGGCGCTCGTCGGGGGATGCGCGACGGTGAGTTCTGTTCCGTCGCCCGGCATCGTGGACGGCAAACCGTCCTTGACGACGGCTCGGCGCACGGTGACCTTCGGCGCATTCAATTTCCTTGCTCCGCCGTATCGCGACGGGCACCGGCTGTTCGCCGTCAACCGCCAGCCGAACTGGATGTCGCGCGCAATGGCTGCCGCGCGCACGCAAGGGTATCTGTTCGTTGCGGATGAGGCAAAGAACGTGGTCGACATCTTCCCGAAGCATCACGGCCGCTCACCCATTGGGATGATCTCGAACGGCGTGGCCTCTCCCGACGGGCTTGCGGTGGACGGAGCCTCGAACGTGTACGTCACGAATCTCGCCAATGCGACCGTCACCGTGTACGCGCCGCCCTACACGGGTGGACCGACGGCCACGTACTCCCAGGCGCTGACCGACCCCGTTGCCGTTGCGGTCGGTCGAAACGGCACCGTATACGTTTCAAATTTTTATAGCGGTCAGGTTGTGGAGTACGCACACCACGGCGCGAAGCCATCGCGGATTCTCTCGATCGCGGGTGCGTATACTGAGGGCGTAGCGCTGGATGCCCAAAACAACCTCTACGTAGGGTTCAACGGTCCCTCAGGTCCGGGAGACGTGATGAAATATGCGCCTCATTCGAGCACCGGCACGGATCTCGGAACGATCGTCTCATTTTGCGGCGGACTCGCGATCGACAAAAACGACAATTTGCTCTTGGCCGATCAGTTCGGTAACCCGCCTGCGGTGGACGTCTTTCCGCCGGGTACGACGACGCCATCGCAGACCATCGCCAATGGCTTTTACGATCCATACGGGGTCGCGCTTTCCGGCAGCGATTTGTACGTCGTCGACAGTTCGCCGCAACAAACGGTTCAGCAGATCTCCTACCCCTCCGGCGTGACGGTCAATACCATCGGAGGCTTTACGCAAGCACTCGGGGTCGCGGTCACCAAGGGCTCATAGTATCTCCGCCGCCGCGGCGGAGATACGCAGCGCGGTCTGTAAAATCCCGATCGTGCCGTCGCACCGCGCGATGGCTGGGAAGGCCAGATCGATGCTGAAGGGCGAGCGCTGTTTCCTACGGCCTTACGTTGAAACCGACATCGAGCGGCTCGCGGAGATCGCCAACGAGCGTGCCATCGTCCGCTGGATGTCGCAGCGCTTTCCGCATCCCTATACGCTGCACGACGCGCAGTGGTGGATCGCGACCGTCAGCGAAGAGTCGCTGCCTAATCACCTTGCGATCGTCGTCGACGAATCACTGGCCGGTGGAATCGGCTTGATACCGCGCGAAGGTGAGCGCTCGGGCGTCGCGGAGTTCGGTTATTGGCTCACGCCGGCGTACTGGGGGCGCGGAATCGCGACGGAAGCGGCGCGCCTGTTCGTTCCGTACGCCTTCGACGTCCGCGAAATGCGTCGCCTCGAAGCGAGAGTCGACCTTCCGAACGTTGCGTCGGCTCGCGTGCTCGAAAAGTCGGGCTTTCAGCGCGAAGGTCTTCTGCGCCAAGGCGCAAGGGATCGCGACGGCAACATCGTCGACGTCGCATTGTATGGTCTTCTGCGCGCCGAGCAGCCGTACGAAAAGCAACTCAATGTTTCATCTTGACATGAAAATGGCGTGGGCCCGTCCTTCGACTCCACTCGCTACGCTCGCTTCGCTCAGGATGACACATGCTTTTCATGCGCTTCTCTATGGCCGTTCACGGCCATGGTACGCTTCTATCAGCTCAATCGAGCGTTACAACTTTACGTCGAGTTCGAAGACCGCTTCCATCGGAATTTTCACGCCGGTAAAGCCGGTGTTGAGATTATCGTTGAACGGACCGTACGGGTAGCGCAACGGGATCGGCGTTTTGTTCAGTGGCAGGAAATTACCGGAAGGTCCGACGGCCGCACCGCCGGAGGGAAGCTCGGAGTACACGCAGATGTTGGGATCGTCCCACGGATAGCCTCGCTGGTAACAGCGATCGATGAGGCCGGTCAGCGTCACCGTCGCTTTGATCCGCTTCGACATCTGGTAGCCGAGTGCGAGGTTCAGGGTAAATCTGGATGGCTCTTGGAACGCGCCGAGATTGTCGAACCTGCCGGTGAAGGCATCCGGTATCAATAAGAACGACTGTTGGCTGATTGGCGAGAAGTGGTTCTCGCACGTGTACGGAATCGGCTTGCCACCCGAGAGTAAGCATCCGCCATTCGGGTAGTATCCCGGATACGCGAGTGGCGAGCCATAGTTCGAACCCGAACTGAGCGTCAAGCTGGGCGTGATGTTCAGCGGTCCGCGCTTGTAGTTGAGAATAAGCGCCAGGACGTCCGGCGTCTCGTATCCGTTCGAACCGACAAAGACTTGTGGAATCTGATCGTACGTGGTGTATTCCGCATTGGGGTCGAACAGCGGCTGCGCCGGCCGCATATAGTAGGGATTCGATACGGCGCCTGACCCCGAGCCTGGCGGGAATGACGCCTGCGAGTTTGGATTCGACGTCCCTGGGGGAAGACCGCAGAGCCGTGAGTTCGCCTGCGTAATCGTGTGGCAGGCGGACGTGTACGAGTTGTACTCCTGAATGTACTCGTTGATGCTATCGATCACACTCGTCCCGGAAGGGAAGCGCGAATAGCGGATTTGGCTTTTCGTGTGGGTGTAGGACAACTGACCGCTGAGACCGTCGAGCGAAAAGTCGCCCTTGCGAAGCGCGAACTCGACGCCATACGAGCGCTGTTGGCCGACGTTGAAGCCGCTCACGATGCCGCCTACGCCAATGGGAAACGCTTGCAGCTGGTTGCGCGTGCTGCGGTAAAACGGCGTGACCTTGAACGAGATGTCGGTCGATTTGACGTGCTGCTCCCAGGAGGCGTCGTAATTATACGAGGTATCGGGCGACAAGTTGTGGACCGGCGAGTTGAATCCATAGCCGACGAAGTTGTTACCAGCATACAGGAGCCAGTCACGGTCGTTGAGATCGTTGTATTGAAGCCACGACGAATTGACCGGACGGGAATAGATCCCAAAGGAGGCCCGGAAGACGGCATCGGCGTTTGCTTGGTACGTCCCGGCGAGTCGCGGTTGGATCACGGTCGCCGAAATATTGCTCGTCCCGTGCGGGTTGATAAAATGCACGGGAAGATAACCGCTTCCCAAAGCGGCGCAGTTCTGCGGAGTATTGAACTTGCCGTTCACCGGTATACTGCCCGATACGTTGAGCGCGCCGAACACACCGGGCTTGTAGCAGAATTCGTTGTTGTACGCTGCCACCCAAAATGCGCGGTTTTGCGGATTCGCCCCACCCGTGTCAGCCAACCGTTCCAAGTAGTTCTCCACGCGCAGGCCGAGATTGAGCGTCAAGCGGTCGCTGGGCCGGTAGCTGTCGGAGATCGACCCGGCTGACTGGATCGGCGAGACGTTGTTGACTCGCCCGAGCGGCCCGTTTTCCGTCGCAATCCACTGCGGCTGCACGCCGCCCGGCCACGCGTACGCGGCTGGATCGAAGGGTTCGGGCGTCGTGAACGTGCCACGATACGTGCTCGAGAAGCAACTGACTTGGGACGGCGTTGGGTTGGACGTCCCTACCAAACCGTAGCACCTTCCCGTTTGGGCGGCGTTCGCTGGGAGGATCAGATTGGTGAAGGCTGTCGAGGGGCCCTGATTCCCGGGAAAGTTGTAGTAGTATCGTCGCTGCAACTTCGACTGACTGTACGTCCCGGATATTTGGAGCAGGTGTTTGTCGCTTACCTGATTCGCGTAGAGACCGCTCACACCGTACGTGTGACTCGGGATCTCATAGTCGTTTAGTTCGGCTCCGTAAAACCCCGTGAAGTTCTGATTCGCCTCGCCGGTGATGAACCAGTTGGAATAGACTGAGTAGCCGAAAATGCGGGCGAAGGAGCGGGCGTTGAAGTTCCGCTGGTACTGCGCTTTGAGAACTCCGACGCCGTTATCGTTCGTGTCGCGCGCGCTATTGGGCAGGGGCGAGAAGAGCGGCCGCCCCTGGACGCTGCTCATGAAGAAGTACGGTATCACGTCGCTCTTGACCGGCGGCGCAAAGAGCGGTCCGTTGTACACGTAACCATCGTGCCAGAATGCGTTGCCGTTGTTTCCCGTCGCCAACGCAACGTGGCCGGGGCCGCCCTGATCGTTGATCGAGCTGTAATACGAGTTGAAGAACTCGCTCATCAGCCACAGAAATTGCACGTCATCGCGGGCGGCATCGTTGTGATGCGGGATGCCGATGTGCACGTTGGCGATCGTATCCCGCGTTGCGGCGCTCGCGATCGTGTACGTTTGGCCCGGCGAGAACAGCACGGTGCTGTTGGTTCCAGGCGGTCCCGTGCCGTTGTTCGGCGTGCCGTCGTAAATGTTGAATTCGCCGACCACAGCCCCGTTCGGCGCCGTGACGAACTGCGGCCAATACAATGGAAACACGAACCGCGGATCCGTCGCGCCATTGTTGTTGTCGATATATCGGAAATCCTGATTTTGGCCGGCGGTTCCAAAGTAATAGGAAAATAACCGGTTCGTCGTCGAGCCTCCGAACTCGAATGAGGCTCGGTGGTAGAACGTCGGTGACCCGAGCGCCCCCACGAAGGTGCTGAAGCCGGGATACGTTCCCGTCTTGATGACCTGATTGACGTAACCGGAGAGGCCCTGGCCATCGGACGTCGCGGGCGTTCCGCCCGTATACACTTGCAATTCTTGCTGGCCAAGGCTCGACAGCAGCGTTTCGGGTGCGTTGTCATAGGCACGGTTGACGGGAATCCCGTCCAATTCGTAGCCGATTTGATCGATGTCGCCGCCGCGGATCGACATCTGCTGGAACCAGCCCATCTGTCCTTGCTGGACGACCGTTCCGGGAACCGACGCGATCGCGCTGTAGGAGTTACCGAGACTTCCTGGACCGCTCAGCGCGTTGGCCGCCTGAGCAGCAGAGCCGCTCACCGAATAGACGTCGCTGGTCGTGCCCGGCTTCACGAGATCGGTTGCAACGCGCGCGCGCACTTGACCGATGGTCCGCAATTGACGAACGAGCACGACGTTGACCGTGCGCGTGTGATCCGCGAGAATCGTAACGCCGGACTGAGCATTGGATTCGTAGCCCTGAAGCGTGACGCTGAAGGCGTACGTATCCGGCGCTAGCGACAAGAACTGGTATGCCCCTCTCGCGTCGGTCGTCGTGGTGGCGGACTGCGACGGCGAAACGACGCTAACTCGCGCACCGGCAAGCGGTGCTTGTGACGCCGAATCGACCACGCGTCCGGCCAAGACTCCGGTCGTTCCGGCGACCGCAGCATGGGCGCCGGCGCCCAACAGCGCCAGCATGACGGCAAAACGCGGCAAGGAAATGCGCATAGCCGAACCTCGCAAGTAGCGGGAACACCTCGACGCCGCACCGTGATGCGGCGCGCCTTGCTCGGTGGTGTTCGTCCGTCTCGGCGACGTTTCTTGCTAGCCCAGGCGGCAGCGAAGAACGCGCGGAAAGGCGTCGCTATGCTGAATCAACGCGATCGTGGTGCGCAGGCGCAGTAACGCCACGGTTGCGCTGCGGGCCGGTGGTCCTGCGGGTGTCGTGGCAGCAATCATCATGGACGCGTACCGGCTGGGGGTCGGCTATTTCACGCATCGAGCCATTCCCGAGGACCACTACCGTTACGTCGCCTCAGCCATCCTCGGACCTGCGGCATACGCGCTTCCCGGTGCGGCATGGTTCGGCGTTGCCCTGCACCTGATGATTGGACTCGTTTGGGGCGTCGCGTTCGCCTCCGCGGCGCTCCATACCGCAGCGTTGTACGAACGGCCGATCACCTCCGGTGCAGTCTTCGGCTCGATCGTCTATGTCGTGATGCGCGTCGTGACGGCAGCGGGCGGCATTGCACGTCCGGCAACCCCCGGCGTCGCGTTTTTCGAATGGGTCGCGCACACCGTTTTCTTTGGGATTCCGCTTGCTGTCATCGTCGCCCACCGTCGTCCGGTCTAGCGCAGCGCTCGCGCACATCGAAGTCGACGTGCCGGCGTTGCGCCGAAACGCCGCTCAACTTCGCACGATCGCCGCGCCGGCACGTTTTGCCGCGGTCGTGAAAGCGAACGCGTATGGTCATGGTCTCGCCGGGGTGGCCGAAGCGCTCGAGCGCGAGGTCGATCTCTTCTGCGTCTATCGCGCGCAAGAGGGACACGAGATTCGCGCACGGGGCATCGAGACGCCGGTGCTCGTGCTCGGCCCCGTCACGCCGTCGGAACTCGCGGGTGCACTCGAAGCGCACCTCGCCATCACGTTATGGGACACCCAGGGCTACCGCGACGACGTCATTCGCACCGCAAGAGAGAGCGGCCGCCCGTTTCCGGTGCACGTGAAGATCGATACGGGGGTAACGCGCTTCGGGCTTCCTGCCGAACGCGCCACCGCTGCGCTGCGCGAAGACCTTCGCGAGCCCGCGCTCGGACTCGAAGGCGTGTTCACGCATCTGGCGGCGGTCGAAGAACTCGAATCCGCGTTCACCACCCAGCAGCTCGAACGGTTTGAAACCGCGTTGCGTCCGCTCGAAAGCGAACTGCGTCGCCGCGGCGTCAGAAAACATGCTGCCGCGTCGGCGGCGACGATGCTGTTTCCTGAGCTGCGGCTGGATCTCGTCCGCGTCGGGATCGCGACCTACGGCGTGTGGCCGTCTCCCGAAACGCAGGACGCGTTGCGGCAACCCATCAACCTCGAGCCGGCGCTGTCATGGCGCACGGAACTCATCGTCATCCAGGAAGTCCCCGCCGGTACGCCGGTGGGTTATGGATGCACGTTTTCTACAGCGCGACCATCGCGCATCGGCGTGCTCCCAATCGGCTATGCAGAGGGAATACCACGCGCGGCTTCCAACCGCGGCGCCGTCCTCGTGCACGGACGCCGCGCACCGATCGTCGGACGCGTATGCATGAACGTGACGATGGTCGACGTCACCGATATCCCACAAGCGCATCCCGGTTCTACCACAACCCTGATCGGGCTGGATGGTGAGGAACGGCTACGCGCGGAAGATTGGGCGGCGTGGTGCGGCACCATCGGCTACGAAATCGTCGCGCGTCTTCCAGCGGAAATCCCGCGCGTCTACCGCGCCGAGTAAGAAACGTTAGGGCCGCGCGGGGCTCGCTTTCGGCACGCCGTTGGACGAGCTGCCGTTGTTTCTGCCGCGTTCTTCGATCGGAGTAAAGGGCATCACCGCAGGCCCCGTGTAGGTCGCCTGCGGGCGAATCAAACGGTTATCCGAGAGCTGCTCGATGATGTGCGCCGTCCAGCCGGCCATGCGACCGCAAGAGAACATGCACGTAAACTCGTCGGCTGGTATTCCGAGACTGTACAGCGTCGGGGCCGTATAAAACTCGACGTTGGCGTAAATCGGCTTGCCGGGTTTTGCTTCTTGCAGCACCTTGCGCGCTGCGTCCTCGAGCGCCCGCGCCAGCTCATACCATTTCGGATCGGACGCCTCGCCGAGTTCCTTTGCCATCTCCTCGAGATGCTGCGCACGAGGATCCCGGACTTTGTACTCGCGGTGGCCCATTCCCATGATCTTCTCGCCGCGCGCCAGCAAATCGCGGACGTATTGTTCGGCGCGCTCCGGTTTGCCGATCTCTTGCAGCATCGCCATCACCTTGCCGGGAGCGCCACCGTGCAGATCGCCTTCGAGCGTCGCCAGGGCTGCCGTCGCGGCGGCAAACATATCGGCACGCGTCGAGGCGGTAACACGTGCCGAAAAGGTCGAGGCGTTGTACGAATGGTCGGCGAGAAGGACGAGATAGGTGTCGAGTGCGTGCTCGGCCTCCTTGATTGGAACCTCGCCGCTGCGCATATAAAGGAAGTTTCCGGCTGTCGAAAGGTCCACGCGAGGCTCGATCGGCTCCAGGCCACGGCGAATCCGATCCCAGGCGGCCACGATGATCGGTGTCTTCGCAATCAGCATGATCGCCGTGCGCGGGTTGGAAGGATGCCACCCGTCGGCGGGTTGGAAGGGCGTATAGAGCGCCAATCCGGAGACCGCGGTGCGCAACACATCCATCGGCCATGCCGTCTTGGGAACGAGCTCCATCCAGTCGAGGAGCGGCTGCGCCAGCATGCGGTTCGCACCCATTCGGGCCTTGAGGTCGTCGAGTTGATGCTTGTTCGGAAGCTGTCCGAACAGCAGCAGATAGACGACCTCTTCGAATGAGGCATGCGGCGCGAGATCGTGGATGTCGTAACCGCGATAGGTCAGGCGTCCTTCGCGACCTTCGACGTTGCTGAGTTCAGTCGAACCGACGACAACGCCCTCGAGTCCACGGTCCACCACGGTTCCACTAGTTGGCATAGCTGCTCAGGTTTCTCGGATTAGGTGCAGTTTCCATTCACCGTGCTTCACACGGTGGTCCGGCCTCGCGACCGTGCCAACGCGTACTGGACGAGACGATCGACGAGGCCCTCGTACGAGATGCCGAGCGCCGCACATTCGTCCGGTACGAGGCTCGTCGGCGTGAGTCCCGGCAGCGCGTTCGTCTCCAGGATATACGGACGGCCTTCCCTTGAAACGATGAAGTCGGTCCGGGAATAGTCGCGCAATCCGAGGAGCCGGTGCGCGGAAAGGCTTAACGTCTGCAAGCGGTTCGTAAGGTTCTCATCGATCGGCGCCGGGACAAAATGCCGGCTGCCGCCCGGCGCGTATTTCGCATCGAACGTGTAAAACTCGGCGGACGGAACGATTTCGATGACCGGGAGCGCCTCGTCACCAAGAATGCCACACGAGAACTCACGGCCCTCGACGTACTCCTCCGCCAGGACGCTGTGCGCGCGCTCCGCGGTGTGCACCATCGCGTTCGTCCACTCTTCGTGTGTGCGAACGATGCTGACGCCGGAGGATGAACCTTCGCCACGCGGCTTGACGACGAGCGGTAAATCGAGGGAGCCAGGCAGTAAAGGCAGCGAGCCACCGTTCAAGTCGAACACGTCCCATGCCGGCGTTGGAAGGCCCTCCGCCGAGAACAGCTTTTTCGTGAGATGCTTATCCATCGCGAGCGCGCATGAGAGCAAATCGCTGCCCGTATACGGGATATCCAGCCAGTCCAACACGCCCTGGATGCGTCCATCTTCGCCGCCCGGACCGTGCAGCGCGTTGAACACGACGTCCGGTTGCAGCGCGCGCAGTGCGTCGACGAAATTCCCGTCGAAGTCCACCGAACGAGCCTCGTAGCCCAGGCGCTGGAGCGCGTTCACCACGCCTTGCCCCGTGGCAATCGAGACCTCACGCTCGGAGCTTGGGCCTCCCATGACGACGACGACGCGCGCGCGCACGCTAGACAAACACTCCAACGAAGTGCACCTCTAACTCCAATTCGACATCGAAGCGCTCGGCGACCGCACGCCGCACGCGAGCCAGCAGTCCGGCTACATCGGACGCCGACGCGTTGTCACGGTTCACGATGAAGTTCGCATGCAACGGCGACACCTCCGCACCGCCGAGTCGCCAACCCTTCGCGCCGGCGGCTTCGATCAGGCGTCCGGCCGCATCCCCCGGCGGGTTGCGAAAGCACGAGCCGGCGTTCGGCCACGCAAGCGGCTGCGTTGCCTTGCGACGGACGAGGCGACTTTGCATCTCGGCGCGCACCGTACTTGAATCGCCTCGCTCGAATGCCAGCGTGGCGCGCGCCACGACCGCGTCGCGTGCCAGCGTCGTGTGGCGATAAAAGTACTGCGGCGTAACGGCGTGCGTCTGTGGACGTGCCGGTGACTGTACCCACACCTCTTTGACGAAATCGCCGAACTCGCGATCGGTGCCCGCGTTCATGCGCAGCGCGCCACCCACGCTCCCAGGGATTCCCGCAAGCGATCCGATTCCGAGGGCTCCGTGTGATGCGCCCTGCGCGACCAACAGCGCGACGGAAGCGGAGGCACCGGCTTCCACGATCACTTCGTTCTCTTGCGCACTGATGGCGATCTTCGTAAAGCTTCCGCTGAGGCGAATGACGATGCCCCGCACTCCGCCATCTCCGACGAGCAAGTTCGAGCCGCTGCCGAGAACCATCCACGGCAACTTGCGCCGAAACGTTCGTCGCAAGGTCTCCGCGAGCTCACGTTCGCTCTCGATATTTGCCAGCGCATCGGCCGGACCGCCAATCTTCCACGACGTTAGCGGCGCGAGCGGTGCATCGAAGGTAACCCGCTGTTTCAACAGCTGCACAAGGTAGGTTCGGTCGTCCTCGTTCAGCAGCGAGGTTTCGCTATGGAGCGCGGTCACCGCTCGGCTCGCGCCTGCAGCGGAAGTTCTTGTGCGTGCTGCGCGAGACGATGGGCGGCAGACGTGATCGTTCCGGCGCCGAGCAACAGCACCAACGAGCCGCGGGGCGCGCTTCCGCGAATTTCGTCGACGAGCCGCTCGACGGAATCGACGTAGGCGACCTCCGTCCCGAAACCCCGCAACGGCTCGCCGATGAGCGTCGCGTCGACTCCGGGGAGCGGCGCTTCCGATGCTTCGTAAATCGGGGTGAGGATCACCCGATCTGCGCCGCGCAACGCCAAAGCAAACTCACGCGCGAGGTAGCGCGTCCGGCTGTACCGATGAGGCTGAAAGGCAACGACGATCGGGCCGTCCCAGGCGGCACGCGCTGCGGCCAGCGTTGCCTCCACCGCGGTTGGATGGTGCGCGTAATCGTCGACGACCGTGAACCTTTCGCCTTGCGCAAGAATCTCGAAGCGCCGGCGCACCCCTTGGAAACGGGATAACGCCTGCGCGATGCCGGCAAAAGGAAGGCCGATTTCGAGTCCAGCCGCGACTGCGCCAAGGGAGTTCTGGATGTTGATCGCTCCCGGGACGGATAACGAAACGGTTCCCATGGGAGCACCGTGAGCGACGACGTCAAACGTGGAACCGAACCCACGATAGAAGACCGAGGTCGCGCGAACATCGGCCTGGGCAGCGAAGCCGAACGTGACCGTGCGTGCCGCGCGAGGTAACTCCGCCAGCGTCAACGAGCGTGGCTCGTCCACCCCGATGATCGCAACTTCTCCGACGCCTGCCAAGAAACGTTCGAACGCCGTCATCAACGACGTCAACTCTTCGTCGGATGTCACGTGGTCGTTTTCAACGTTGGTCACCACCGCGACGGACGGACGAAGTTCCAAAAAAGAGCCATCCGATTCGTCGCTCTCGGCGACGAACCATGTCCCCGTGCCGTTGCGCGTGTTGGAACCGGCGCACAAGCCTCCGACGAATTCGCCGCCGAGCACCACCGTCGGCTCTTCGCCCGCTTCATCGAGAATCGTCCCCAGCATCGCTGTGGTCGTCGTTTTACCGTGCGTTCCCGCAACGGCCAAACTTCGAATTTCTTGCGCACCGTCAGCGCCGCTCAGCAGCGCTGCGAGCAAGGAGCCGCGCCGGATCACCGGGATACCGCGGCGCTCTGCTTCGCTCAGCTCGGACGTATGTGTATCGATGGCCGAGCTTACGACGAGCGTAACGCCGTCACGGAGATGGTCGGCGGAGTGTCCAAAAAGGATAGGAATTCCTTCCTCTTCGAGACGGTCCGTGAGCTCCGTGCGAACGTCGCTGCAGCCGCTGACGCTGAAACCACGGGCCCGAAGCAGCCGCGCGAGCGCACTCATCCCAATCCCGCTGATGCCGATAAAATGCAGTGGCGCGCCGAGGTTCACGAAGGCCTGTCGTTCGCAGAACTGCACGGTCTCACCCGCGAGCAGCGAGTTGAGCGATTCGCGCGAAGAGGCGTCCCGGCACGTCATCACGCGCATCTCGGCGCGCCGCCTCTCGCATGTGCTGCGCGACGTCTGCTTCGAGCGCTGCGCGTATCTCCAGCACGAGGCGCGGACCGTCGAGCTCGGCATCGGGAACGATCCGAGCAACGCCCCGCGCGCGCATTTCCTGCGCGTTTTTCATTTGGTGATCACCGGTCGCATGCGGATACGGCACCAAAACCGCCGGGGTCCCAGTCGCGCCCAGTTCGGCCAGCGTCGAAGCACCGGCGCGCGCGACGACGAGATCGGCTGCGGCATACGCCTGCGCGAGATCGTCCAAATACGGCAGCATCCGAACCCCCGCGCACTCACCGCCCACGCCACGGTCACGCACACGCTCCCACTCACGGGCACCGGTCAACAGCAACACCTGCCACGCCGCGGGAAAGCGCCGGTTTGCCGCCGCTTCTACGACCGCATCGTTGAGACGGCGCGCGCCTTGGCTCCCGCCCATCACGACGATCGTCGTTGCATCGGGCGCCAAGCCTAAAGAGCGTCGGGCTTGACGTGGATCGAGCTGTCGCGTTATCGCGGAACGAACGGGCGTTTCATGCCATACCTCGTCGATCAGTGGCGCGAGCAATCGGTTGACCAAGCCTGGAGCGGCATTTGGCTCGACGAGCGCCACACGCGTGCGCGACCATCGCAGGAGCCGCAGCAATCGAGCGGCGACGACGACCGGGAAAGCGACGTAGCCCCCCGTCGCGATGACGCAGTCGGGACGAAACCGTCGTAGCACGTTCAGCGACTGCGCGATTCCGATGAGATTGCACAGCACGGTCCGAACGAAGTCAACCGAAAAACGTCGTGAGAGCGGGTGACTGGCAACGAAACGAATCGAAACGTCCGCCGCAGGGACCAGCTGCGCTTCGAGGCCGTGGCGCGAGCCGACGAACAACAGTTGCGGCGGCGTCGGCGAACGTTCGCGCAGAATCTCGGCGATCGCGAGCGCCGGATAGATGTGACCGCCGGTCCCGCCCCCGGTTAGGACGATGCGCCGGATCGCCGCCGACCGATCGCGAGCAAAAGCGCAGCCGCAACCATGCTGACGACGAGCGAGCTGCCGCCAAACGAAATGAACGGGAGCGGCACGCCGGTCACCGGCCACGATGACGTCACGACGCCGATGTTCACAAACGCCTGCACGACGATCGTGCTCGCACACCCGACGGCGAGCAGGAGGCCGAAGCGGTCGGGCGCACGTAACGCGATCCGTACGGCGCGATACGCCAGCAACACGAACAGTCCGACGACGACGAGCGTCCCCAGCAGTCCGAGTTCCTCACCGATGATCGCAAAGATGAAATCGGTGTATTGTTCCGGCAAATAGAAGAACTTTTGACGCGAGAACCCGAGACCGACGCCCGCGATACCACCGCTCCCGAGCGCGTACAAAGACTGGACGATATGGAAACCGGTGTTCATCGGGTCCTTCCAAGGATCGATGAAAGCGAATATCCGAGCGCGCCGGTAAGCGCTGGAGAGCACGATGAGCGCGGCTGGTGGAATCGTCGCCAGCGCCACCAGTCCGAGGTGCGCGAGCCGCGCCCCACCGACGAAGAGCATCGTCGCGGCCGTGAAGATAATTAAGCTCGCCGTCCCAAGATCGGGTTCTTTCAGCACCAGCAAGGCGATGAGCGCGGTGATGGCGCCGAGCGGAAAGATGCCAGAGGCGAGCGAGCGTACCCGTTCGCCCTTTTGCGTGAGGGCGTTCGCCAGGTAAAGAACGAGCGCGAGTTTTGCGAACTCCGACGGCTCGAAAGAGACGGGCCCGAATCCGAGCCAGCGGCGTGCTCCGCCCGAAACGATACCGATATGCGGGACCAGGACCAGCACGAGCGCGAGAACCGACAGTGCGAGTGCCGGCGTGGCGCAGCGGCGCAGCATACGTTCATCGGCACGATAGGCGAAAAGGGCGGCAACGATCGCGACGGCGAGCCAGACGAATTGCCGCTTCAAAAAGTACGTCGCATCGTGGTGCAGGGCGTATGCCGTTGCGCTGGACGCGCTGAAAATCATGATGAGCCCGACGGCAACAAGCAATGCCACCGTGCCGGCCAACACCGCGTCGGGAGCGGGACGAGGTTCTTCGGGAAGGGGAACGATGCGCCGTGCTGCGACCGCCATACCGCTACCGCGCCCCTACGGGACTGCGCAGAACCGCGTCGCGGAATGCCTCGCCGCGTGCTTCTGCCGACTCGAACATGTCGAACGAGGCACAGCCCGGCGATAGGAGCACCGCGTCGCCGGGATGCGCGAGCGATCGCGCCGTATGCACTGCCTCCTCCATCGATCCCGCGCGCAGCGCCGTGAGGTCTCCGAGCGCGCTCGCGAGATCTTCGGCCGCTTCTCCGATGAGCACGACGGCCCGCACATGCGCAGTGACCGCGGCGCAGATTTCGCGAAAGTCGGTCCGCTTCGATTTTCCACCCGCGATGAGAACAACGGGACGCTCGAACGCAGACAAGGCCGCAGCGACCGAGCTGGGATTCGTCGCTTTCGAATCGTCGACATATTCGACGCCGTCGATCTCTGCGATCCGTTCTAATCGATGCGGCAGCGGGGAAAAGTCACGTACCGCCGAGCGCAGGACGTCCGGTGTGATACCTGCCGCCAGTCCAACGAGCACGGCAGCCATGACGTTGTCGACGTTGTGCTGCCCGAGGAGCGGGATCTCGTCGACCGGCATAATGTCGATGGGGCGTGGGTCGCCAGTCGGAGGCGCGTAGGTGATTCGCCCTTGCCGCAAGTACAGCGCCGTCGCAAGATGCGGCGCGCGTGCGTACCACAGTGCACGAGTCGGGATGCGATCGGCGCCGCCTTCCGTCCACGCGAGCGCGCCGACGACTGGATCATCGAAGTTGCCGACGAAAGTGTCTCCCGGACCCTGGTTCGCGAAAATGCGGAACTTCGCTTCCGCGTACTCGTCCATCGAATGATAGCGGTCGAGATGATCCGGCGAGATGTTCAAAATCGTCGCGATTTTTGGCTTGAACGAACGTATCGATTCCAGCTGGAAGGATGAGACTTCCGCTACCACCCAGTCTTGGGGACGAGCCTGCGCTGTTTGCTCGATGAGCGCGTTGCCGATGTTTCCTCCGACCCACGTGGTTCTTCCAGCGCTGCGCAGCATCGTCCCGATGAGCGCCGTCGTGGTCGTCTTTCCCTTGGTGCCGGTGACGGCGACGATCGGCGCGGCGCAGATCCGGTACGCCACCTCGATTTCACTGTATACCGGTACGCGAGCCGCCTGGACGCGGCGCACCAGGGCACTGTTCAGCGGGATGCCGGGCGACAAAACCGCCAGGGTGAGTTGATCGAGGAACGGTTCTAGTGCGTCTGCGGCGACGAACTGCGCCCCGGTGCCGGCGATTTCTTCGATCGCATCAGAAAGTTCGTCCCGCGATTTGTCGTCGACCGCATACACCGTTGCGCCGCGCGCGCGCAGCACACGGCAGCTCGCGCGTCCGCTGCGTCCCAGGCCGATGACCAGCACGCGCTCGCTGGCATCGAATCCGCTTCCGGTCATCGCGCCACCACTGCGCCCGCGATTGACAACACGGCGGAGGCGGCCCAAAAGCGCCACGTCACCGTGGTTTCGGGCCAACCTGCGAGTTCGAAGTGATGATGAAGTGGACTCATGCGGAAGATGCGCCTATGAGTGGTCTTGTACGACGCGACCTGCAGAATCACGGAGATGGTTTCCGCAGCAAACACACCGCCGATGAGCGGAAGGAGCAACACGTTTCCGGCGATCACGAAGCTGCCGGCCAGAATTCCGCCGAGCGCAAGAGCACCCGTGTCGCCCATGAACACTTTGGCGGGGTGGCGATTGTACGCGAGGAATCCAAGACACGCCGCCACCGTCGCTACGTCGATCGTCGTCACGCCGAACTGCCCGACTCGTGCGGCTAACCACGCGACGACGATGAGGGGAGGCACGATCGCACCGCCGGCGAGGCCATCGAGACCATCCGTCAAATTGACCGCGTGCGTCGTAGCAACAATCGCGCACAGCCCGACGAGCAACCACAGCCACTCCGGTGCATCGAGTCGCAGCGAGCCCAACAGCAACAGCGAGCGCTCGTGAGGTCCCGCAGCAAATCGCGTGAGTAGATAGAGAAAGAGCGCGCCGGCACAGGCCGTCGCGAGAAATTTCGTTCGTGCGCGAAGCCCGCGGATAGAGCGGCCATGCACGGCGAGCAAGTCGTCGGCGAATCCGATGGCACCGCACGCCAAGGCAAGAACGGCGAGCGCGACGGCACCGACGTCGTGGTTTGCGATCAGTGCGACCATCGTCGCCACCAAAAAAAGAATGCCGCCCATCGTCGGCGTCCCCGATTTCGTCGCGTGCGTCTTGGGAGCGTCTTCGTACGCGCGCTGACGTATCCCCGAGCGCCGCAAAGAGCGTATCAAGAGTGGAGCGGCCACGAGCGTCAAGCCAAGCACAACAGCGAAAACGAGCGCTACGCTGACGGCACTCATGCGACGCGCGCATCGCTCTCGTCGAGGAGCGGCGTGCTACCCTCGCCACGCCAGGCCAGGACGACGATCGGGGTTTGCTCGTCGCCGTTGCCATGGGGATTCGTGCGCAGCGCCGCTTCGACCGCCGAGCGGCGCACGCCGCGCGATGCCCCCAGGACCTTGGCGACTCCGAGATCGTTCACATCGACGACCGCACACGCAGAGCCGGAAGCCGCGGCGATCGTTTCAGCGACGCCTTCCGCGTTCTCCGGCCCGAACACGATCGTGCGTTCGAACGGCGGAAGTGTCCCCGTGTATCCGTCGATTGCCGATATCGCCTCGCCGAGAACCCGATAGAAATCGCCTCGGCGCCCGGAGATCCGTCCGAACACATGGCACGCCGCCGCCAAAAGGACGCGCCATGGTCCGACCCGGTCGATCACCAGTTGTAACGATTCGGGTTGGTTCACCGTCGCGAGTGCGCCGGCACGTCGCGACAGCGCATATGCGAGCCGGCTGGGACGAATCCGTTCGGCCGCAACCATGCGTCCCTGCGCGATCGCAACCGCCGTTTCCGATACCGCGACGACGTCGCCGGCGTACGCAATTCCCCTTACTGCGGTGCGCACGCACTCGGTGATATCGGAGTCCGGTACGATGAGCGGCGTTCGCACCGGAATCGCGACGAGTTTACGTTGTGGCGCCGGCGGCGCACCCGCGCGCGCGCCGACCGTACGCACCGCTACGCCACCCACCGCGCCGTTCATGGGGAAGGCTGCGCCTCTGTCAACCCCGCAACGATCTCCTCGAGATGGTAGCGGCGCGAGCCTTTCAACAACACGACGTCGCCGGCGCGCGCGTTACGGTGCAGCCACCGGACCGCTTCCTGGTTGTTCGTGAAGCGAACGAGCCGCTCCGCATCGATACCGGCTCCCCGGGCACCGCGCTCTAAATCGCACGCATGATCGCCCCCGACAAGCAGCGCTGCAAGGTTCGAGTGCGCGGCGGCGGCACCCACGCGTTCGTGCATTTGCACTGCTCCATCTCCGAGCTCGGCCATGCTTGAAAGAACGGCGATCCGGCGGTCAGCGCGTTCGCCGGCGAACGTGTCCAGCGTCGCCAGCGTTCCGGCCATCGAGGCGTTGTACGCATCGAAGATGAGCTCGAGATCGCCGAGCCGCGTGCGCTCGTAGCGTCCTGCCGGCAGTTCCAAGCGTTCGATCGCGTTCGCGACGCGCGCCGGCTCGATCCCGAGTCTGAGCGCTGCCGCACAGGCAGCGGCAACGTTGGCGCGGTTGTGTTCGCCGGGTACGGTGCACCGCACCGGAAAAGAGTGGCGACGTTGGCTCGCGACGACGACCAACTCGTCCCGGCCACGTAAGAACGTGCCCTCGGGCGGCGCCGATGGAAGCGTTGCCCCGGCCGAGACGATCCCAAACCATCGCGGAGCGATGGAAAGCGACGGCGCGCGCTTGCGGGAAACGGCATCGTCGGCATTGAGCACCGGCAGTGCGCCGCCCGAAAAGATGCTCCACTTCGTCTCGGCGAGACGCTCCGGCGATCCCATGACTTCGAGGTGGGCGTCCCCGACGTTCGTCAGCACGGCGATGTCGGGACGCGCGATGGAAACCAGCGTTGCAATGTCGCCATAGTGCCGCGCGCCGAACTCGATGACGAGCACATCGGCGTCGTCGCTCGCGCCAAGCAACAGTTTACTGACACCGAGCTCATTGTTTTCGTTGGCGGGCGTCGCCAGGATGTTTCCTGCACCGCTGCGTTCCAAGATTTGCGTGAGGAACGCCTTGGTCGTCGTTTTGCCGGTGCTCCCGGTGATCGCGACGACCGGTGCTCGTAACTGGCGGCGCGCCGCAGCCGCGAGCGCCAGGTAGGCCGCTTTCGTGTCACCAACCACGATCGCCGCTGCTCCGTGCGGCAGCACCGAGCGATCGTCGACGATGACGGCGCTCGCCCCAGCGTGCAGCGCTTGCATGACGAAGGCGTGGCCATCGAAGCGGTCGCCCCGCAACGCGAGAAACGTGTCACCTCGCTCGAGCAGCCGCGTATCGGTGCAAATCCGAAACCGCTCTGGTAACGCTTGGCGATGGATCGGCTCGCCGTCGGTCGCGGCGAGGATTCGCTGCAAAGTCACGTCGCGACGCGCTCTTCCAGCGCACGTCGTGCTTCGTCGGCGTCGTCAAACGCGAGCACGCGCTCTCCGATCAGCTGATACGGCTCGTGCCCCTTTCCTGCTACCAGCACGACATCGCCCGCTCCCGCGAGCGCGACCGCCTCGCGAATCGCCGTTCTGCGATCGAGAATAGTTCGTACCGATGCGTGCTCCGAAGCCGCGCCCGACAGAATCTCGGCGGCGATCGACGCGGGGTCTTCGCCACGAGGATTGTCGTTCGTCACGATCGCGACGTCGGCGAGGGTGGTCGCGAGACGTCCCATCAAAGGCCGCTTCCCTTTGTCGCGGTCGCCTCCACAGCCGAAGACGACGATAACCCTTCCCGTGGCGGCGTCGCGCGCGGCGCGAAGCGCGTTGCGCAACGCGTCAGGCGTGTGCGCATAGTCGACGAAAATCGGTAAGTGTGCACCGTCGATCCGTTGCATCCGTCCAGGGACTGGAGAAAGCGTCTCGAGCGCGGCAATACTGGTCGCGTCGGGAATGTCGAGCGCCCGCGCGACGGCGATCGCCGCGAGCGCGTTTGCGGCGTTGAAGCGACCTGCCAGCGGAAGCTCAAGCGCGGCCCCCGACACAACGCATCGGACGCCGCGCGCCGAGGAATGCACCTGTTCCCCTCGGACGTCCGCCGCAGCGTCCAGCGCAAACGTGATGACGGGCCTTCGCGCCGCTCGCAACTCGTCGGTCCACTGCCTCGCGAATGCGTCGTCGGCATTCAGCACCGCGGTCGCAGCGCGCTCGAACAACGATCGTTTCGCCGCGGCGTAGGCCTCGAGCGAACCGTGAAAGTCGAGATGATCGCGCGTCAGATTCGTAAAGACGCCGATGCGGAAACGCACGTCGGCGACTCGCTGCAGGGCGAGGGCGTGAGAGCTCGTCTCCATCGCGACCGCACGCGCACCAGCGTCGCGCATTACTGCCAGGGTCTTTTGTAACTCGTCGGCGAGCGGCGTCGTGTTATCCAAACTCCAGGCGTGCGTTCCAAAGCGGGCGCCGAGCGTACCGATCGTGCCGGCGGGAACGCCGGCCCGTTCCAAGATTGCGGCCACCATGTGCGTGACGGTGGTCTTTCCGTTGGTTCCGGTCACGCCGACCACCGTGAGCTCCGTTGAGGGATCACCGTAGAACGCGGCCGCAAGGCGCGAGAGCGCACGCGCTTCATCGTCGACGACGAGCGCCGTTGCATCGGCTGGGAGCGGTAACACGGAAGCGGCGTGCGCTTCGTCCAAGACGACGGCACAAGCGCCGCGCGCGATAGCTTCGCTGACGTAGCGTGCACCATCGGTTCGCGTTCCGCGTAGTGCCACGAAAAGCGCACCGGGCGTGACGCAGCGTGAATCGTGAACGACTGCGGTGACGTCTCGCGTCAGCGTGCCCAAAGCCCGAGGATCGCCCAACGCGGCGGCGAGCCGCCCAAGGATCATGCGGATTGCTTCGAGAGCGTTGGTCGATGTCCCGAGCGGTGTGTATTCTCGAGCGCCGGCAAAGCGGATGGTGAAGGCGAGGGCGATGGCATCACGCCGGCTTGCAGCATCGCGGCGCGGGCGATCTTGGCAAACGCCGGAGCGGCGACCACGCTGCCGTAGATGGCGGTTCGTGGCCGCTCCACTTTCACGAGGATGACGAAACGAGGCGCTTGCGCCGGGACGAGGCCGACGAAGGAAGCGATGTAAGCGCCCGGCAGGTAGCCGCCTCCTTCAGCAACCTGAGCGGTCCCCGTCTTGCCCGCGGTCGTATATCCGGGAATCTCCGCAGTGGGATGCCCTGTGCCGCGGAGCACCACCTGACGCAGAAAGCCTCGCAAAATTGCCGCAGTGCGCTGCGACATCACGCGCCGTTCGACTTCACGACCGTACCGGTAGACGAGATGTCCCTGAGGGTCGAGGATCGCGCTCACGATGTGCGGCCGCAACAATAATCCACCGTTCGCGATCGCGCAATAGGCGCGGATCAGCGCAAGTGGCGTAATCGCCACGCCATGACCAAACGACATCGTGGGAAGCGAGGTCGCGCTCCAGTCGCGCAGTTCGGGTAAGAGGCCGGGATTTTCGCCGGGCAGATCCACTTCGGTCGGGTCACCGAAACCGAAAGCGCGCATCATGCGGTAAAGCCTCGTCCGACCAATGAAGAGTCCGACTTCCGCGGCGCCGACGTTGTGCGAATACGCGATGATATCTTCGAGCCGTTCGCTGCCGCCGGTACCCGCCATGAACCCATCCTCGGCATTGTGAATGACGCTGCCGCCGACCTCAAGGCGATCCCGCGCTGGAAAGCGCGACTCGGTCGTGACTTTTCCCGACTCCAGCGCCGCGGTCGCCGTGATGAGCTTGAACGTCGATCCCGGTTCGTACGCATCAGCGACGGCTCGATCGCGGCGCGCGTCGGCCGCGACCGCGTCGTATGCGTTGACGTCGTAGTTCGGAACGTTCGCTACCGCCACGAGTGCGCCGTTATTGGGATCCATCACGATCGCAGAGCCGCTCATCGCCCCAAAACTATGGACGGTTTCTTCGAGCACGTGCTGCGCGGTGTATTGTAAGTACGAGTCCAGTGTCAGGACGATCGTATCGCCGTTCTTCGGCTTCGTGATCCAATGAGGCTTGGCAAAGGGAAGGGCGCGGGCGAACTCGTCGGTCTCCAAGGTCATGAGGCCTTCGGTGCCGCGCAAGATGTGATCGAATTCGTATTCCACACCGTCGAGGCCGTCGTCGTCCCGCCCGACGAAGCCAAGGACCGTGGACGCGAGGCGGCCGGAAGGGATGAAGCGCTTGCCGCTCGTTTCCTCGTCGACCGTGATCCCGGGAAGGTCGAGTCGCAAGAGCGCGCTCGATTCCTCATCCGGAATTTTCCATGCAATGACGTGATATGTCGGCATCGCGCGAATGCGCGCCGCGACGGCAACGGGCGTTTGATGCAAAATAGGAGCGATCGCTTTCGCGGTTGCTTCGATATCGACGACCGCCCTTGGAGACGCGTACACGCTGCGGCTCGGCAATGAATGCGCGAGCAGGACGCCATCGCTCGTGTAGATGGCGCCGCGCTCGGCACTCACGCGAATGACGGCGGATTGCTGTCTTAGCGCCTTTGCAGCGAGTGCTGGACCGTCGTGGACCTGAATCCAGTACAGGCGCCATCCGAGAAACGATGCCAGGGCGACGGTCACCCAAAACAGCAGCTTCGCGCGCCGCTGCGAACGGCGTGCCAGCAGCATCTCGATGCGCCCATCGCCCGAAATGCGCTGCCTCCTGCCGCGCTTCACGCTCGGTTTACGCTGAAAAGCCGGTTAGCGCGACAGCGTTACGCCGCCGAGAAATGCCACCCCGTCAGCAGCCTTCGCTGAGCGGCGCGGCGGCGGCAGGGCGATTGCCACGAACGTTTCCGGTTCGCGCATCCCTAAGCGGGCTGCCATGGCCTCGAGGTTTTCACGCGATTCGAGACGTGCAATGACGTCGGCGTTGCGCAAGATCCCGAGTGCGATCCGGGCGCGCGCCTGTTTCGCGTGGCTCACCTCGTAATTCAGACGCGTGATGTTCGCCAGCAGTCCCAGGTACAGCAGCACGACGGCAGTCGCAAGACCCAATCCGCGCACCCACAAACCGATCGAACGATACCGCTGTCGCCGAACGCGTAACCGGCGCGCCGCTGAGGCGTTCCGTGCGGTACGCCACCGCGGGGCCGGATCAGAATATTCGAGTAACTGGCGCGCGATCACAAAGAGCGCTCCGCGACGCGCAATTTGGCGCTGCGAGCGCGCGGGTTCCGTGCGATTTCGGCGGCGTCGGGTACGATCGGGCGCCTCGTGATCACGTGCAAGCGCTCATCGTCGCGGAAACGGTGTTTCACGATGCGGTCCTCGAGCGAATGAAAAGTAATGGCCACGATGCGAGCCCCTGGACGCGTGCGGGCAGTGGCCGCGGTGAGTCCTCGCCGAATGGCCTCGAGCTCATCGTTGACCGCGATGCGCAGCGCCTGAAAGACGCGAGTGGCGGGATGGATCCGTTCGCGACGTCCCTGAACGTGCACGACACCGGCGACCAGCCGGGCAAGTTCAAGGGTACGTCGCGGCGCGCGTCCCCCTTCGCGCGCCGCGACGATCGCGCGGGCGATACGGCGGGCCACGCGTTCCTCGCCGTATCTCGAGAAAAGAAGAGACAACTCGCTCTCGCTGCTGTGCTCGAGGAGTTGTGCAGCGGTACGACCACGACTTTGGTCCATGCGCATGTCGAGTGGACCATCGGCCCGGAAAGAGAAGCCGCGCTCGGGTCGATCGAACTGCGCTGACGACGGCCCGAAGTCGAACAGCACCCCGTCGACGTGCTCGATGCCACACGCGTCGAGGATGCTTTCCAAATCGGCAAAATTGCCGCGTACCAGTTCGACGCCTGGCAGGTCGGACGCAACGGTAGGGTCGACATCGATGGCCAGCAGGCGGCCGGGACGGGTTCCTTGGAGCTCGAGATGAGCCGCAATGGCGCCCGCGTGTCCGCCGCCCCCAAAGGTGGCATCGACGTAGATCCCGCCCGGCAGTGGATGGAGCGCCTCCACCGCGGCCTTGAGTAAGACGGGAACGTGCACGTCACAACAGGCTCAGCCTCGCCGCCACGCGCTTGGCGGTGTCGGCGTCGGGGCGCGCCGCCTCGAGCCGCTGCGGGTCCCACAGTTCCACCCGGGTCTGGGCACCGACGATCTCGACGTCGCGTTCCAGTCCCGCCTTGTTCCTGTACGTCGTCGGAATGGAGAGCCGCCCCTGGACATCGCAGGCGACCTCATCGTCCGCGTGGCGCGTCCAGTCTCGGACGACCTCCCAGTACTCGTCGTCCTTGAGCGGTTCGCGCGCCAATTGCTCGCCAATCGCCCGCCAGGTGACGAGCGGATACAAGACGAGGCACGGAACGAAAGGTGGCGCAGTGAGAACAAAAATGGAGCCCAGCCGTTCTCGAACACGAGATGGCACGACGAGCCGGCCCTTCTGATCGAGGGAATGCTTCCAGGACCCCGCAAAACGCGGGAACTCGCGATCCAGGGATAGCCCTCCACCGGGTGACTCATAGTGACACCGATTTCCCCCACTATACGCGCCGATTAAGAAACGGACAAGAGTTTGCGCCAACAAAGGCGGGTTTCCGAGGGCGCGCGAACCGAGGGCGGGCGTGAGAAACCTCATCATCGCCGGCGCCTTCCTGTGCGCTCTCTCCGGCTGCAGCGGCGGAGGTTTCGTGCCTTCCACAGGCCCCCACGCCCTCAACGCCCTCGCGCTGCACCGGCTGGTGAACGACGCGTCCGCCCGCAATGGAGTGTCAAGCGCCCTCGTCAGCTCCGTTATCGGCGCCGAATCCGGCGGTGATCCGAGTGCGATCAGTCCTTCGGGAGCGGCCGGCCTCATGCAACTGATGCCGGAGACGGCCCAAGAGTATGGGGTCGTCAACCGGTTCGATCCGTACGAAAACGTGGACGGCGGAAGCCGCTATCTCCACGACTTGCTCGTGCGCTACCACAACAACGTCTCGCTCGCGCTGGCCGCATACAACGCCGGACCGGGCGCCGTCGACGCTGCCAAGGGCATCCCCCCGTACGCCGAGACGCGCGCGTACGTGCTCCGCGTGACCTCAGCGCTGCGCGATAACTAGAGCTCTTCGTGGCCTCGCTATCCGGCGTTCGCGTCGCACCGCTCGCGCCGATGCGCGCGCCTTTGAGGTTACCGCTCCTCGATAGCTATGTGATGCGCGAACTCGCCGGGCCGTTCGCCTTTTCGCTCGGCGCGTTTTTGCTGTTCTGGTTTCTCAACATTTTCTTCTTGGCGGCGGACTACCTCATCAACGCCCACGCGCCGTTCTTTTTGATTCTGCGGTTCCTGATTTTTCGCGTGCCGCAAAGCACGCCGTACGCCTTTCCGTTTGCGTGCCTCTTTGCGGCGTTGCTCGCCTTCGGGCGCCTGGCCGCAGACAACGAGATCACGGCGCTACGCACGACGGGAGTCCGTTTCATCCGCATCTGCCAAACGCCGCTTCTGCTGGGCGTAGCAGCGTTTGCCTTCGCCTATTTCGTTAACGACACCGTCGTCCCCAAAGCCGTGGACCTCTCGACGCGTACCTTTTATCAGATCGTCTACCATACCGCGACGCTTCCCATCGTTCCACAGATTTTCCGCAAAGACGAGTCGACCGGAAACGTCTTCTACGTCGGCAACATCGAGCCGGATCACAAGACGATGGACAACGTGATGATCTTCGTCAATGCGACGAACTCGCCGTATAAAGAGGTCATCAACGCCGATACGGCCATCGTATCTGGGAGCTTGATGACGCTCTTGCATCCGCGGGTGACCAAGTTCAAGCGGAGCGGGGCGGTCGACGGCTACGTCCTCTCTCCGGCGAAGATGCAGATCGGGTTGCCGCTGGCCGAGACGCTCGATCAGTTTACCAGCACGGCCAATAACGACGATTTCACGGTCAACTCCGGGCAATTGCGTACCGAGATTCACGCGATGGAAGCGACCGGTCAGGGCGGCACGACATTAGACGTCAAGAAGATTACGCTGGCGCAGAAACTCGCGTTTCCGTTTGCCTCGTTGATTGCAGTGGTGCTTGCGCTGCCGCTCGCCGTTCGCTTCGGCAAGAAGGGTCGCACCCTAGGGATCGCCCTCTCGATCCTGCTGTTCTTCGTGTACTTCATCATGATGTCGGCGTTCGTCGCGCTGGGCCGGAACGGTGCACTCAATCCATATTTGGCGGCGTGGATTCCCAACGCCATCATGGGCGCGGCCGGCGGCGTGCTGTTCTGGCAGGAAGAACACTGACCCCAGGGATGGGGACCCCCCGGAGGAGGGCCGCAGCGATGGTGTGCGCGGCCTTCATTGCAGCACTCGTCCTACCGGACGCACGTGCCGCCTGGGCGCAATCCACCACGGACGCGATGACGCAACGCGTCGCGCTGGAACGGCTGGCGCACGCCTGTGGGGCATCGGCCCAGGTGGCACAGGTCTCACCGGGGCCGTCGGCATCGCCCAGTGCGTCGCCGACCCCGCTGCGAATCCCACCGATTCAGCCGGGACCTGGGCAGCTGATACCGCCGACCCCGCAGCCGTACGGGACGCCGACACCATCGCCGCCGCCGCTCCCGACGCCGACACCGACGTCGAGCGCCTCGAGCGGACCGGTCTACCTCGTACGCCCGAGCGGTTCGCCCAGCCCTATCCCACCGAAGGGGGCGAGCCCCTCACCGACGCCGAGCGTCTCACCCTCCCCAAGCCCCTCGCCGGTCGCGATACCGACGTTAGGACCAAATCAGATTGCAATTCTGGGCGACGAGATCTCTGGTTCTTCCAAGGCCGGTGCGCCCAGCGATTACCGCGGTAACGTGCACATCTTCGACGCCGACGGAACGATCGTTGGCGATCTCGCGCACTACGACGGTTCGCACGTCGTCACGGTCACCGGGCACACGTACATCATCAACCGCAACGCGGATTCCATTCTCTACGCCGACAAGATCGTGTACGACAGCCAGAGCGGGATCGCGACCTTGACCAACGGTCACGGTGAAAGCAATGAAGGGGTCGAGCAAGGGAAAATCCATTACTCTGGCCGCCTCATGACGATGGACCGCGCCGGTAAGGTGCACGCCGTCGCGGGCTCCTTTACCACCTGCGAAAATCAGCGCGGCGGCTATCACGTGGATTCGAAGACGATCGACGTCACGCCGGGCGACAAGCTGATCGCGCGCAAGGACACGGTCTTCCTCGGATTGCTCGGCGTCTTCTTTCTCCCGGTTCTGATCATCCCGCTCAAACAGCCGGGCGGTGAGCCGCGGCGTCAGCCCAGCTTCGTGCCGGAGTTCGGGTACGACAGCGCGGATGGCTTCTACGTGCGCGCGCGCATCGGTTTTGGGACGACGGACTACTACTACGGGTATTACCGGATCGAAGAATACACCAGGCGTGGCCAAGCCTTCGGATACGTGGCGTACATCGGCCGCCGCGACAATCGCCGCGTCGTCAACATCGACACGTACTTTTTCCACGGTACCGCCGGGACCGGCAACCAAGCCAATGCCAACATCTCCGACGTCGAAAACTTCTCGCAGCACCTGCGAGGTCAGTTCAACTTCGTCTACACGGGCGAATATGGGCCGCTGGTGAGCCTGCCGCCCAGCATGCAAATCGGCGGCAGCATCATCCACCAAGGGCTCCGCTCGAGCGAAAACTATCAGTTCTCCCGGTCGTTCACCGGTTCGCAATCGAGCAGCGACAACTTGGCCTTTATCGATCAGCGCCAGATTTCACCGACGCTCCAACAAGGCATTAACCTCAGCTATACCGACTACGCGAGCGCCTATCCGGGTCAGCTCAGCTCAACGAGTCAGACGCTGCATATCCAGTCGCTGACCCATCTCACCTCGCGCGCCGCGGACTATACCTTGACCTTCGACAAGACGACGTCGAATCAGCCGTTCGGCTACGACACCGTTCCCGCACTCGAGATCATCCCGCACCTGCCGTTCGAAAACGCGCGTCTCCCGATTCAGACGACGTTCACCGCCGGCTACTACGTCGAGCCGCAGAACCACTTCGCGACCGAGCGCGCCGACATGAATTTCATCGTCGGGCCCGGGCTCTTCAAAGTCTTTCGGACGAGCGACCTCTCCGCCGGCTTTACGGTCGATCAACTCCTGTACGGAACCGGTGACGAGAAGGCCAACATCACGCAAAACCTCGCCCTAACGACGCCGCTCAGCCCGCACATCGTCAACGCGATCACGTACGACGAACAAAACCCCATCGGCCCGACGATCGTGCCGTTTCAGTTGCTCGACCAGCTCTCCGGCGGTTCACACCAAGCGCAGGATACGCTGCGCATTTTCAACGGCGACGTGTATTCGCTCTCGCTCTCGACCGGAACGGCGTTCAATCGCCAGGCGCAGCCGGTGTTGTACCAGTTCACTTCACGACCCTCGCCGCGCTCCGCCCTCACGATCAGCGGTTCCTGGAATCCCGGACCGGGCAACGGCTTCTATCAAACCGCGGTGCAGGTCTTCACGCCGTTCGGTTACGAGACGGAGCTGCAGTTCGCCGCGAACATCAACTGGAAGAGCAAAGGTCAGATCGCCGATAAGACGATCTTCTACCGCAAGATCATCGGTGAATGCTACGACATCCTCGCGTCGTACAACCAGGATCTCAAGGCCTTCAATCTCAACTTCGAGTTACTCGCGTTTCCGGGACGCACGGCGGGCGTAACGCTCGCGCCGAATCAGCCGCTCCTGCCCACGAGCTTCAACTACTAGTCGTGCGTTACGGCTCGTCGCAGGGCGGATGTCCGCACGCGCAGAGGTCGCTCTCTTCGCCGGTCGCCGCGTCGCCACAATAGCCGCTGCAGTACGCCTCGGCCGCCGAACCGACACCCGGCTCCAGCGCCGCGGTCACGACGCACTGGCACGTGTCGTTGGCGCACTGGATCTTCTCGCTATTCATGTCTTGCTTTTTCCCAATTGCCGTCCAAACGATATCGTCGTCACGGTGCCGCAAGGGGTTTCGGCGGCGTGACGGTGCTGCTCAGAGACGTTCGCGGTTCGTTCCATCCTGGCGAACCGCTCACTCGACTTGCTCGTCGTTCTCGACACCCCTTCGATGCTTCGCATCGCGGGGACCCCGAAAGTAATTTGAAAGGCGCTGCGCCTTCGGCTCCGCGCCCCCGCACGCAGAGCGCGCGGGTCCCCAGGTCTCCGCTCCTCGCAAACGCTCTTCGCAACACCGTCACGCCGCCTTACCCCTCGCGCCACCGCCACGGAATTGATTGCGATTGCCAATGCAGCGACGCTGCTGAAGCTATCAATCTTTTTCTCCTCACCGCGACGCGGCGATCGGTCGCGCAACACGTGCAAATGGAGTTTTGCTGGGGGGAGGCGCGGCGACGGTTCCCTGAGGAGCGTTTGCGAGGAGCGGAGACACGGATGTTGGAGCGACGAGCAAGTCGAGTGTGCGATTCGCACGGAGGGAAACGAATCGCACACGTCTCCGAAGGGGACTGTCGCCGCGCAGAGCCACAGCAAAACTCTGCGTTCGTGGCGCTGTAAGCGAGCGTCGCGTCGTAACCCCTCTACGGCGTGTTGATCAGTTCGAAGCCGTACAGTTGCGACGAGGGATCGGGAGGCGGAGCCACCTCCAGCGGTTGTCTATAGACGCGGTCGAGCGGCGTGTTCACGTCGAAGCAACCTTGGTTGAACGAGTGGTCCTGCGCACCGAGCCCGAGCGCGTCGTACACGTTCACGCCGTTGGCATCGGTGATGAACAGGTTGATGCACCACGTCGATTGCGACGGGATCGTAGGCGAGGCGACGGGCGTTGGGCCTGACGGAAGCGGCGTGGGCGTTGGGGTCGGCCCGGTCCCCGTCGGCGACGGGGTCGGCGTTGGCGTCGGCTTGCCGCTTGGGGACGCGGAGGGCGTCGGCCCGCTCGTCCCCGTCGGCGAAGGCAGCGATAGCTGCGAGCGCGCGAAGATCACGATGAACTCGCTGTACGCGCTCGTCGTTGCCGTGTTGAGCTGAAGTTGCGTGGTTGCGGGGTTGAGGTTGAACTGTTGCGTGCGGGGCTGTTGCACATTGGGGATGAGATAGTATTGCAACAGGATCGGAAGGACGGATCCCGTGGCAGCGCTGTTCACACCCTGCACGACGGCGTACGAGAAGTTCGAGAACTGGCGGTTTTGAAAGCCAACGGCGTAAGGCTCTTGCCCGTTGCCGCTCGTGTTAACGGCAATGAAATAGTTGTACTGCATAAAGTTTGCCAGGGCGTTCGTGCGGAACTTGATCTCTAACGTGCCGGCGAGGTTGGAGAAGGTCGGGTTCGGGGTGACTTGGCGTCCGCAGGCGACGGCCAGCCCGATGGCGAGCAAGAACAGCAACAGACTGGCGCGACGGAGCATGGAGGCCTCTCTGGTTCCGCTGGTGGTTGCCACGGTCAGCGCCGTCCTGACGTCGCTCGCGTTACCGAAAGCGAACCTGCCGGTGCTGGCGCCGATCGGCGCTGCAGGCTTGTTCTGGGCCGTCATCGGGTCCTCGCCGCGGCGCGGCTTTCTCATCGGATTTTGGGCCGGAGCGGTGTATTTTTCGCTGGCGTTCTCGTGGTTTTCCGAGACGGCGGGGACTTATATCGCCCCGTTCGGCTTTGCGCTGGTCCTCGCGCCGGCGCTGCTGGAAGCGCTCGCCTTTGCCACGGCCGGCGCGCTCGTCGCGTTCGCGTGGAGACGCGCTGCGGTGCCGCTCGCGCCGCTCGCAGCCGCTGCGGCTTTCGCGGGACTTGAATGGTTGCGCTCGATCGGTCCGCTCGGCTTGCCTTTCGGCAACCTTTCGTACAGTCAAGTCGCGTCGCCGCTGGCCCCGCTCGGCGCGTTCATCGGTTCCTTCGGAATCACGTTCGCGCTGTGCGTCCCAGCCGCGTACGTCGCCGCGCTCCTGCGGGCGCCACGCGACGGCGCTTTGCGAAGGGCAACGGTCGTTGCCGTGCTCGGCGTGCTGGTCGCGCTCGCCGGCGCATGGTGGGCCTGGCCCGCGCGGCGCATCGACACGCCGACGGTGCACGTCGCCGCCATTCAGGGCAACATTCCGCAAACGATCAAATGGACGCCGGCCGCCTTCGAGTTGGCGCGGACGCGCTATGCGGCGATGACGCGTGCGGCAGCGTCGTCGGGACCGCGCCTTATTTTGTGGCCTGAAACCGTATTGACGACGGACCTCAATCTCTTCCCGGGGCTCGTTACGAGCACCGCAACGCTGGCGCGCCAGGCGCGCGCGACGTTGATGGTCGGCGCAAAGCAATCGACGCCGAGCGGCGAGTACAATTCGCTGTACGTCTTCCGGCCCGACGGAACGCTCGGCGGGATCTACCAGAAACGGCTCCTGGTCCCGTTCGTCGAGACGCTGCCGGCGCCATGGGTCTTTGGGCGCCTTCCCGTCGCCTCGCTCATCTCGCGTTTTCGTGCCGGCGATTCGAGCGGCGTTACCGATATCGGCGGCTTCCGCGTCGCCCCGCTCATTTGCTGGGAATCCGCGTTCGACGGCGCTGCGCATCGTGCCGTACGCGACGGCGCACAGGCGCTGGTGCTTTCGACCGACGACGCATGGTTCGGGACGACCGCGGGGCCGTTCCAGCACGCGGAAATCGCGCAGATGCGTGCCATCGAAAATGGAACGTGGATCCTGCGGGCCGCCGCGACCGGCGTAAGCGGCATCGTCGCGCCGAACGGGCGATACGTTCGGACGGCGCCGCTGAACACAAAGCGCATCGTGCGCGGCGCGATTGGTTTGCCGCAGCCTACGTTGTACGCGACCTTGGGGGCCGGCCCGATCGCGTTTGCGCTGTTCGCGCTCTACGCCGCGATCGTCACGCTCGGCAAACGCCGTTACCGATGAGCGGTACTATCCGGCGCCGGTGGCTGACCGGCATCATCATCGTCTTTCTCGGATACGTGGCGGTGCGCGTGTATCTCGCGGGATTCGATGTGGCGCCGCCTGCCTCGCATTCGATACCGGTGACCGTGGGCGCAGGCATCGCACGCGGCGAGCGGATTCGTTCTCACTCCTGGTCGATCGACTACCAGAAGATCACGACCAGCGAAGATCAGTCGTACGTCACCGTCGACGGCGTGCGCAACGGCATCGTGTACCGCGATGGAAAGCCGTATCTACGGCTTCGGGCCGCACACGTCGCCGTCAACATGATCACCCACGACTTCACGGCGTCCGGTCCGATCGTCGTGAAGAGCACGAACAAAGCAAAACCGCGGACGTTCGAAACGACCGCGGCCGTGTGGACCGAGGCGGCGCAGCGCCTCGACCTCCCTCAACCGATCGCGGTCACCTCGCCCGGCACGTCACTGCACGTGCGCAAACTTTCGCTCGACGTCCGCAGCGGCCAACTGCATCTCGAGCAGATCGGCGGCTCGCTACGGGAATGACCGTTACGGACGTTCCAGCGATTTCTTGGCTTGTTCGATCAGGGCTTTGACCTTCTGGCCGCCCTTGTGCCCAATCTCCTCGTAAAAGTCCGCGCCGTACTTGTCCTTGACGACTTTGCCGCCTTTCTGACCGATCGCTTCGTAGAAGCCCTGGCCGTGGCGTTCGCGCGTTACCTGACCGCCCTTACGGCCGATCCGTTCGTAGAAGCCACTCCCGTAGCGATCGCGGACGGCGTCGCCGCCCTTCTTGCCGGCTTCCCGCACCGACATTTCCCCGTTGGGTCCTTCGTCGTGCGTCAGTGTCCGTGGGGTTCGGGCCGAAGTCTCGGAAACATTCGCCATGACAAACCTCTGTGAGTGCGTCGCAGTCTGTTGTGTACGTTGAGTCGTAAGGCGAGGTGCTCGACGGGCCTCCGACTCGGCGGCGGTACTGCAACGGTACCCAGGCATTTGGCTGCTAAACGGTCGTACGACAGGCTGGGGCAAAACAAGGTCCCGCATGGCAAGGACTGCTCCGGTGATTGATACCGTTTTCGAGCGGCCGCGCATCTACGACGGAATGGCGAACCGTACATTCGAGACCGACGTGGGGATCGTCGACGGCCGGATCGCACTCATCGGAGATCTTTCCGAGCGCGACGCGATAACACGCATCGATGCACACGGTCTTGCGCTGGCTCCCGGCTTCATCGACGTGCATTCGCACAGCGATGAGCTGTGGCTCGTCGACGCTCGCTGCGCGGGCAAGATCCTGCAGGGCGTCACGACGGAAGTCGGAGGAAACTGTGGTTCTTCAGTCGCTCCGCTCGAAGGGCTTTCGCTCGAACATCGGCGCGCCGACATGCGCGCGTATGCGCTCGACATCACGTGGGGCAATTTCGATGGATTCTTCGCAGAGGTCGAACACGATCCGCCGGCGCTCAACGTCGCAAGTCTCGTCGGACTGGGCACGGTCCGTCGCTGCGTCCGCGGCGACCGCGAAGGCCCACTCGATGAGGACGAAATGCGGGTAGAGCGCCGTCTCGTCCGTGAAGCGGTAGAGCAGGGCGCGCTCGGCGTCTCCAGCGGACTCATTTACGTGCCTTCCCGATTTGCAAACCTCTACGAGCTTACGGAGTGCGCGCGCGAGGCGTCGGCGGCCGGAGCTCCGCGCTATGCCTCACACCTCCGCAGCGAAGGCGACGAGCTGCTTTCGGCGGTGGAGGAATGCCTCGAGATCGGCAGGCGGGCCGGCGTCGCGCTGCAGTTTTCCCATCACAAGTCCGCGTGGAAGCGCAACTGGGGAAAGGTCGAACGTTCGCTCGCTCGCATCGAGCGCGCGCGCGCTGACGACATCGCGTGCAACGCCGACGTCTATCCGTACGTAGCAATGTGGACCGACCTCGATACTTTGCTCCCGGAAGATGCGATCTTGGGAGGGCGCGAGGCGACGGTTGCGCGCTTGCGCGATCCGGCAACTGCGGCCGCGCTCGCGCTGCGCCTCGAGCTCGATCATGCTGGAACGTGGCACGACGTTCAAATCACGACCGTCGCGTCGGAACGCAATGCCGGACTTGCGGGGATGCGCGTCGACGAGATCGCGCGCCTGTGGAGACTCACGCCACCTCGCGCCGTCATCCGGCTGCTGCTCGAAGAGCGCCTTGCGGTGCAGGCAATCTTCTTTGCGATGAGCGAGGACGACGTTGCAACGGTTCTCACCGCTCCGTTCACGTGCATCGGCAGCGACGCATCGGCGCGGGCGATCGACGGCCCAACGGCGCGCGGCGTTCCGCATCCACGAACGTTCGGCTGTTTTCCGCGCGTTTTCGGTCGGTTCGTGCGCGGCCGCCACACGCTCACGCTCGAGGAAGCCGTGCGCCGGATGACGTCGCTGCCGGCCGACGCATTCGGACTGCGCGACCGTGGGCGCATCGCGCTCGGCGCCTACGCCGATCTCGTGTTGTTCGACGTTGAACGCATTCTGGACCGCGCGACGTACGATGCGCCCTACGCCTATCCCAGTGGAATCGAAGCCGTCTTCGTCAACGGCACCGCCGTCGTGCGGGACGGCGAAATGACGGGCGCGCGACCGGGCCGCGTCTTGCGCAACGGTCGTTAGCCCTGGCGCGCGAGCCTCTGGAGTTGGCCCCACACCGCGTCGGCATTTTGGCGGAGCTCGTCGAGCGTGCCGTCGTTGTGAACCGTGAACGTTGCCAAGCCGGCCGCACGCTCCGGCTCGATCTGCCTCGTCATTCGCTGATGCACCTCGTCGGCGGAAAGGGCGCTGCGCGCGATAGTGCGCGCAATGCGCACCGCCGGATCCGCGATCACGACGACCGTTGCATCGCAGAGACGATCGTATCCCGTTTCGAACAGCAGCGGAACATCGTGTACGGCGATGTCGTGTTCTGCTGACGCGGCCTCCAGCTCCATGGCCCGCCGGCGTACGAACGGGTGAACGATGGCATTCAGCTCGGCGAGCTGTGCTGCATCGCCGAAGACGATGCGTGCGAGCGCACTTCGATCGAGCGATTCAGCTGCGGCACGAGCCGCAGGCCAACGCTCGAGGATACGGTGGAAGGCATCGCTTCCTGGGGCGACTGCTTCACGCGCGAGTTCGTCGGTGTCGATGAGCAGCGCTCCGTTTTCGGCGAAGCGCGCGCCCACGGTGGTTTTCCCAGAACCGATCCCGCCGGTTAGGCCGACGCGCAAGCGCATCGGCGGTCTCTGCAGCTAGTGAAAAACGCCGCTATTCGATGGTCGCGAGAGGATCGGCGAGACCAGCTTCGACGTCGTCGGGCGCGTATTGCGCCAACTCTTCCGGCGAGACATCGGCAACGTGCTGAATCGATCCGGTAATCCGCCGCGTGCCCTGATTGATGGTCAGGAGCGTGACTTCGACCTCTTCGCCCGGACTGTACTGTTTGTCGGTCGGGAATTCGCCTTTCGGCACCATCGCGAGCACACCGGGTACGATCTCGACGAGCAAGTAGTTCGGCGTGACCTTGACGACTTGCGCGACGAGCCGGTTCCCTTCCCAGAGCTTGTCCTGGTGTTCGACCCACGGATCGGGAAGGGCGTGTTTCAACGACAGGCTGACCTTCTTCGCCTCGGGGTCGAACTTCATGATCTCGACGGAAACGACGTCACCGATCTTGACGACCTCTGAGGGGTGTTTGATGCGTGCGTACGAGAGTTCGCTGTTATGAATGAGGCCGTCGATTCCGCCCAGGTCGACGAACGCGCCGAACTCGGCTAGCCGCACGACGACGCCTTCCCGAATCTGCCCGACCTGCAGCGTCCCAAGGAGCTCTTGCTTCTTCGCGTTCAGTTCTTCTTCGAGTACGAGACGCTGCGAAAGCACCACCCGATGCCGCTTATGGTCGAGATCGATCACCTTGAGGCGTAGACGCTTTCCAACCAGCTCATCGAGATTGCCGACAGGTTGCCGGCGAATCTGCGAGGCGGGAACGAAGCCGCGCATCCCGAGGTCGACCAAAACTCCGCCTTTGACGACCTGCGTGACCGTCGCTTCGATCACTTCATCGCCCTCGTGTGCTTCGATGACTTTTTCCCAGGTCTTCAACGCGCGAGCGCGACGCTCGGAAAGGAAGAGCGTTCCATCCTGATCGTCGATCCGATGGATCATCACCTCGAGCTTGTCGCCGACACGCAATTCTTTGGGATCGACGGCGAGTGAGAGCTCGCGGAAACTCAGCACGCCTTCGGACTTTCCGCCGATGTCGACGAGCAGTTCGTCCTGGTACTTGGCGACGATGATGCCGGTGAGGACCTGGCCCTCGTCGAGAACCTTCAGGCTTTCTTCGTACAGCCGCTGCTCGAGCGCGAGCTGGTCTTCGATTTCGGTTTCGCCCGGGGTGGGCGCGGTAGGCGAGGTGGTGGATGGAGCGACGTCGGTGGTAATGATGTTCCCTTTCGTTATAACGCGCCGGCCCTGATCAGAATGTTGCCGGCAACGCCCCGCGCGAACGCGCAGTTCCCCATGCGATCATAGAGCAAGGATGAGGTGCCCAAAGGCCCCGTAAAACGGTGGACGCACCTACTGCCGACACAGTCGGTAGACCGCGCTTCGGAGAGGTTCCGGGGGGCGGTTCCACGCCGAGTCGGCAGCAATCGCGTCCTTCCCTTCGAAACCGAGGTCGCCCTCTCTGCGGTTGCGCTGCCGAGCGCGGGCCCGCCTTAGCTGCGCTGACAGGAGCGGCACCACCACGTCCCGCGCTGCGCAATGACGGTCCGCACGATCGCCGCGCTACAACGGGGGCAAGCCTCGCCGTCCTGCCCATAGATAGAGAGCTCGTTTTGAAAGCCGCCGCGCTCTCCGTCGGCATTGACGTAGTCATCGACGCTCGTCCCGCCCATCGTGATCGCTCTGCGGAGAACCGACTGCAGTGCCGCGTGGAGGCGTTCCCGGCGCTCCCGTGACAGGGACCCGGCCGCTCGGGTCGGCCGGATTCGCGCTTCCCAAAGCGCCTCGCAGGCATAGATGTTCCCGATCCCGGCGATGCGGCGTTGATCGAGCAAAAACGCTTTGATCGGGGTGGTGCGACCTTGCAACAGTTCTGAAAAACGGTCTCGGGTAAACCTTCGCGAGAGCGGTTCGAGACCGAGTATCTCGTCCCAAGGCTGTCCCGGTTCGATCAGCCTCATGCGGCCGAACTGGCGGATATCCGCAAACGACAACAGCGAACCATCGGAAAAGAGCCACCGGACGTTTTCGTACGGATACGTACCATTGTCGTCCGCTCGCCGGATCAAAAGCCGGCCCGTCATGCGTAGGTGCACTGCCACGCGCGTGCCGGACGCGAACGTAAAGACCACAAACTTGCCGCGTCGCCCGACCGTGCAGATATGCTCGCCGGCGACGCCTGCTCTGAAGGTGGCCGGATCCGGCAACACCACTTTTGGGAGAAAGACTTTCGCCTCGTCGATCGTCTTTCCGACGACCGCGCGCGAGAGACCGCGGGCAATCGTTTCGACTTCCGGCAATTCCGGCATGCGCTTGCGGCGTTCGGTAACGCTTACGCCGAAGGAGCGTCGGCGCGGTGAAAGCCGTACGTGCGCGGCTCAAAGTACCAGCCGGGCAGCGTCGCCGGAAAGGCGACGTCGTAAAAACGATAGTCGCCCGACTCGCGACCTTCGGGAGTATCGGCTTCGGCATGCAGCGTCGCGATCACCGGTACGCCGTCTACGGTTCCCATCGATCCCGAAAACATATCGAGGTCCCAGAGATCGCTTACTCCGCGATAGAGACGGTCCGTGGCGACGAAACGCTGGATCGCCCCAGTGGAGGGATCGACCCACAGTTCGCGGAGGCGATTGCGATCGGGCTCGCGCCTCGGCTGCAATCGCAAATGCGCGGTTGTGCCGCTACAATCGCCCAGTTCGGCGCGATAGTCCAATTCCGCGTGCGTTCGAACCGAACCGATGAGCGGCAAATGGCTCGCCGGTTCCGATTCCGCGTCGCTCGTGCGGAGCTGACCGGAAACAGCCGGCTCGAAGATGTCGGCGGTGGGCGGCCCCGGATCCATTGGCGCGTCGAAGCGCTGCTCGCGGAATTCGAGCGCTCCATAGGCGTGGCCGCCGGCGGTCTTGCGCGCGAGCGCCGCGCCGTCGCGCGAACGATACCACACGCGTTCCTGATACGTCATCTCGAATTGCGGGCTCAGATCGAGATACTCTTTGCGCGAGAAGGTATACACGACGTAGGGCGGTTCGGGGCTCGCATGAAAGCTTTGCCTCGCCTTCACAAGAATCGCCTCGGCGTCGAGCCCGCCGCAGCGTGCCGCAGGCGCTCCCTGTACCGGTGTGCTCAGCGCCGCAACGAGCAAAACTTCAAGGATCAACGCGGCGCGCACGATTACTCCGACGTGTGCAACACAGGCAGCGTGAGGTGGTCACCGGACGACAAGCCCAAGCGCGCAGCTTCCCCTGCGCGAAGTTCGATGACATAGATCCCGTCGCCGGCGCGCCGTGCGACGGCATCGTCCGCCTCATCGAGCGTCGAGGCAGGCACGTCTCGGGCGATGGTGTTGATGCGGCCATCTTCCGCGAGCCACACCATGTCCAGCGGGATGAGGGTGTTCTTCATCCAGAAATCCCAGTGGCGTGAATTCGGAAAGACGAACAGCATTCCAGTATAGGGCCGCAGCGCCGTCACGCACATGAGCCCGAGTTCGCGATCGTGCGCGGTGCTGGCGACGGCGAGACGCAGCTTGCGAGCGTGCACCGTGACGACGACGGTTTGCAACGCAGCATGCCCGCCGGAAACCTCACCGTCAACAATACTGCGTGGGAGCGCTGGATTGGCGCAGGCGGTGGCCGGCGGCTTTTCTGCGCCAAGCGCGAGGCCTTGCAACACAAGGACGTGCAGTGCAAGCGCCGGCAGCACGAGTGCTCGCAGCGCGCGAGCTTGCAACGCAAGCGTTTCCGCCCTAAGGTGCAGCGACGGCCAAGAGTTCGGGATCGTAGGACGCGACATCGTACCAGTTGCGCCCTCTCTTCAGCGTGACCTCGATTGGGACCGCTAACTCCAGGGCGTGCTCCATCTCGTGCCGCACGATACGCGCCACCGCGTCGAGCTGCGCTGCTCTGACCTCCAGAATGAGCTCATCGTGAATCTGCAGCAGCATCATGGCGTCTAACCCCTCGCCGCGAAGGGCCCGGTCGACGCGAACCATCGCGAGTTTCATGAGGTCGGCAGCGCTGCCTTGCATCGGTGCGTTCGTCGCCTCACGTTCGGCCGCAGCGCGCAACGCATAATGGCGCGTCCTCAAGTCGGGCATGTAGCGCCGCCGTCCCAGAATCGTCTCGACGTAGCCGTTCTGGCGTCCGCGCTCCAAGTTGCGTTCGATATACTCGCGCACCGACGGGAATTGCGCGAAGTAGGCCTCCGTCATGCGGCGCGCCTCTGCCCGCTCGATCTCCAGACGCTGTGCGAGCCCGAACTCGGACATGCCGTACAGCAGACCGAAGTTAACCGATTTCGCGATGCGCCGCTGATTCGGCGTCGGCGCATCGTTCGTCGAAACGGTGAAGATGCTGCGCGCGGTCACGTCATGAATATCGTCACCGCGCCGGAACGCTTCGCGCATCGCCTCGTCGCCGGAGAG
>JAFAXE010000138.1 GCA_019241305.1 Vulcanimicrobiota bacterium | reverse complement strand
GGATTCTGCGGAGTGCTGACGCAAGATCGACAGCCGAAGCTGTTCAGGCCACCAATCGCGATTGAACCGAGCGGCACCGCGCTTCGGGCTAACGTGAACAGGACACGCGCTTTGAGTCAAGCTTTGAACTCCTTGATGTCGGGGTCGCTGCTACGGTCATACCGCAGGCCCCGCTGCTTCGCGGCGAATGTGGGATTCAACTTCACATAAGGCCGCCCGCGGGAGACGCCGCTCGCTCCCTGGTCGAAGCCGGCGGCGGTCCCTGAACTAGCTTGTGGAAACCGCTGGTTCGAGGTTGCGCACCGGTTCGATCTCGCGCAGACCGCTCGCCACGGCGCGGCGCGCTTGGACGAACACGATGCCGTGGCCGATCAGATAAAACGGCACGAGGAACAATGGGACCTCGACCCATGGAGCCGTCGTGATTGCGGCCGATCCCGCGCCGCCGTGAATCAGTTGCAGCGGTGAGCCAGGTTGCGAGGTTACTCCAAGAACGACAGCGACGATCAAATCCAGCGTGCCGAAGGCATTCCACATGAGCACGCGTGTGTCGCTCGCCGATCGCGTCGCCGCAATTCGTGCTACCCGGAGTGCGAACAGCCCCGTTACGATGTCGCCGATGCCGGCGAAGAAGGGAAACGGACCGCCGAGCCGGCCCGCTGCCGCCAAGAAGAGAAACAAGACGCCGAGCACACGCGGCACGTTGAGCGCGATGATCAGCGGCACGGGGATCCGCCCAACGGCTGAGCGAAACGCCGGAAGCGCGGCGCTCAGCGCAACGACGGCAACAAACGGCAGGACGAACAGCGCTACGAAAATGCCGAGGTTGGAGAGCGCGCCCTTCGCTGCAATGGCGACCACAAGGGCCGCCCACGCGGCCGCAATCCCGCCCAGCATAAGGCGGTGCTCGAGACGCGTGAGCGCCGTGGTCGCGACCGCGACAAGGAGCAGACCGACCGTCGCTCCGATACCGAGCGTTCCGGCGTAGTCGAGTAGCATGTGAGCCTCCTGCGTTGCGAAACTTGCGAACTCTCCAAGAATATGATAAACATCATATTGTGTCAAGAACTCGTTACCCGCTGCGCCGGAAGGACTAATCGTGCCCTGGCCCGAGCATCACAAGGCTCAGACGCGCGAGCGGATCGTGGAGGCAGCCTCCGCGGCGTTTCGAGAAGCCGGCATTTCAAAGGTCAGCGTCCCAGATTTGATGCGGCGTGCAGGCCTAACGCACGGCGGCTTCTACGCGCACTTCAACTCAAAGGACGAGCTGCTCGTTGAAGCGCTCCCGCACGCGATGTCCGACTCGACCGCGAACCTCGATCGCGTGGAGTCGGCTCCGGCGCGCGACCTCCTCGCCGTAGCAAACGCCTACCTCAGCCCGCAGCATGTAAGCCATCCCGAGATGGGCTGTCCGATTGCGGCACTTGGACCAGAACTCACGCGCAGCGCACCGACCGTCCGTCAATCGCTGGCAAGAGAAATCCGCAAACGGCTGGATCAACTCCTCGCACTCATACCGCGCCGAATGACCGCGGAGCGGAAGAGGCAACAGGCAGCGGGCGCACTGGCCTGCATGGTCGGCGGTATTGTTCTCGCTCGTGGCATGAAGCAATCGGAAAAACCGGCGTTCCTCGCGGACTGCCGCGCGTTCTTAGCAGAGGCCTTAAACGAGACAAACGCGCACACGTAGCGGTATGCCAAGCGCGTTCAGAGGCGACACACCTGGGAAGAAGGCCGTCAACATGAAGAGCCTCGGTGCGCTCGCCATTCTCGTGGCACTGACGTTCCGGCCGGGCGCGATTGATGCGAAGGACTTGACTGCCTTCGTCGCGGCCGCAGCGCGTGACGATCTCAAACAGAACGGCGCCGCGAGCGTCTCGATCGGTATCATGCAGCAGGGCCGCGTCGTTCTCGCGCGCGTACGGTGACGCACGCGTCAGTCCACCGATTGCAGCTACGCCGCAAACGATTTACAAAATCGGCTCGGTTACGAAGCAGTTCGTCGCAGGGGCAATCATGCTGCTCGTACAGGAACATCAGCTCTCTCTTAGCGATCCGGTGTCGAAGTACGTCGTCAGCGCGGCTTCCGGGGCGCGGGTAACGATCGCGAATCTTCTCAACCAGACGGCCGGCTACGTCGACTACTACCCTCTCGAATACGTCGACACGGAAATGCAGCGCGCTACGACCGCCGATGCGATCATCGCGGAGTACGCCACCAAACCGTTAGACTTTGAGCCCGGTTCGAAATACTCGTACAGCAACACGAACTACACGTTGCTCGGAAAAGTCATTGAAACCGTTGCGCACCAGCCGTTTGAGAGCTTTCTCGCGAAGCGGTTCTTCGTTCCGCTTGGAATGATCGACACGTCATGTGAATCCAAGGCACTCGAAAGCAAGCAAATCGCGGTTGGCTACACCACGCAGTTCTTGAGCTCGCTGACGGTCGCGGCGCCGGAAGCCCCAGGCTGGGTCGGTGCAGCCGGCTGCCTCATGAGCACTCCGGCCGACCTCCTGAAGTGGGACGCTGCCTTGATGAATGGTAACGTCGTGGACACTGCATCCGTCAAAGCGATGACGACACCCCCGACGCTCAGCAACGGAACGGTCAGCGATTATGGCTACGGCCTCGTCACCGGGACGTGGCACGGCCATCGTTATTGGGCGCACGACGGTGGCGTTTCAGGCTTCTACGCGCTGAACTTTGTTTTTCCCGATGATCGTGTCGCGGTCGCGATCACATACAACACCGATAGCGCGACGGCAGCCTCGCTTGCGAGCCGGATCTTTCACGAGATGTTCAACGTTCCGGAGGCTGCGACACCGCACTCCGTGCCTCCAGCGAGCGTGAGCAAAGAAGATGCGGATAGTGCCGCTAGCGTTCGCGCGTTCCTGATCGCGTTGCAGCGTAATACCGTGGACCGGAGCGCACTGTCGGCTGACTACAACGCATTCCTCACTCCAGCGCTCCAGCGTGAGGCGTCGGAACGGCTGAGCAAACTCGGCGAGCCGCTTTCGGTGGTGGCGCATCGTGAGCTGAACCACGGACTGGAGTCAACCCAGGCGACGGTGAGGTTCGCAAGCGTTACGGTAAACGTGCTGATGCGAACGGATAGCGAAGGCAAAATCGCCGAATTTCTCGTTCAGCGCTAAGGCCTTGCTATCGACGTTTTCATGCCCGGGATCGCGAAAGCCGCATAAGGAAGAAGCCCCGCCGAACGTGTGTCGACGGGGCTTCTTCGTGCGAGATGCTGTTCAGATGCGGCTAGCGGTGCCTACATCCGCCACATCGTGCCGTCGGCCCATTTGACGGAGATCGCGCGGCACGACGTGACGTTCTTTCCGCCGTACGTCACGTCGTTATAGAGACTAAAGTGGTGCTGGATCAGCGTACCGGGTCCAAAGTCGCCATCGTCGTGAACGGTACGCAGATAATGATGTGCCGAATTGCGATAGCCGACCTGGAACGTGATCGTCGACGCGGCTTGCTTTCCGCGATTGACGTAATTGATCTGCGTTCCGCCGGCGACCTTACTCATGGGTTTCGGGACGGTAACGAAGCATTGCTGAATCTGGATAGGCCCCATTGCGGCGACGGCGGGCACCGCCGGCACCATGAGCGCGCCCACTACGAGCGCGGCGATAGCGTAGCGAGACAAAGAAAACAAAACGATTCCTCCTACTGGACGGTTGGGTCGCTTGGGTTTGGAAGGGAGTTCTCGGTAAGCAGCCCATCGTCCCGCAACGTCCCTTCCGAGGTTTTTTCGCCGACGTCATCGATGACTTTGCAATGAAAGCCTTGCGCGCAGTGGTGCTCTTTGCGATCTGCCTGGCAGCGGTCGCGACCGCAAGCGACGCAACCTCACGGGCGGCTCGGCACGGTCGCCATGACTTGATCGTAAAGTCTGTGTGGGCCGTGCGCGCGCGGAAGTATTGCAATCACGCCGTCGTCAAGAGCATCGAGGCTGCACTGCGCGCGTTCCAACACACGCGCATTACGAACACCACCAAGTGCCTGCCGCAAGATAGGGAAGCGTATCTTTCTATGACGACCGGTTGCGGCAAGAACGGGACAGCCGAAATTATCGAACTGGCGAGCCCAGTTGAATTCAACGATCTCTTCTGGAAGGGACCGCGCGGGGACGGCCTGATCTACGAACTCATCGTTACTCCACGCGTGGTCTATATTGAGGACCGATTCCCCCACACGTACTTGGAGATCGGCTTGGGGCGGCTTTATCCGTCGTCGTACACGCACGGGCCGCCGAAGGTACTGTTCATGGGCGTGCAGTCGCGCGAAGGCTTTCTCCACCTCGGCCAAGGCGAGTGCCGGCCGGCGGCACCGCCCTCCCTCGTCCCGACGACCATCTAGCGACGTTACTTGTGTGCCGCGAGGATGGCGTCGATCTGATTGTCCAATGCCGCGGGCTGATCGTACATGATGAAATGTCGCGAGTTCGCGATCATGACGACGGTGGCGTGTGGCGCGCCGACGAAACGCTGCTCGTAAAAGCGCTTCTTTTCATCCGCTGAATGCAACGAGATGGGCGGAGCGCCGTCTGTTGCCGCATCATACGGAGCAATTTCCACGATCGGAACGGTCGCCTTTGGCAGATCCGGACGGAAATCCAGGAGCACGTCTTCGCGAAACCACTGTGCGGTCGCAGCGGGGTCGCTGCGGGCGACGAGCGGCGTAACTTGCGCAACCGTGTCGCTGCTCGTGATCATGGACGGGAGTACGCGCTGCTGCTCGGCGGCGGCGAACTGGTCGTGCGTTTCGGCCGCGATCGCGTTCGCAATTTGCTCTGCTGTAGCTTGGCGCTGCGCGGCAGGCATCAAATCGAATCCTGGGAACGACGGCATTCCGTCCACGGCGATCACGCCTTTGAGCTTCGACGCGTTCTGTGTAGCCAAGCGGAGCGCAAGCGTGCCGCCCAAACTGTGGCCGATGAGGATCGGCGCGTCGATGTGCTGCGTGTCAAGCAGATTCCAAAACGCCGACGTAACCTGACCGAAGTACGGAGTCTTCGGCAGCTTCGGAACGCCGTCGAAACCGGGCAACGTGAGCGCGTAAATATGGTACGACGGTGAAAGCCGCGTTATTTGCGCGTTCCATACCCATGGTCCGCATCCGAGTCCCGGAATGAACACGAGCGCGGGCTTTCCCTTTGTCCCGTATTCGCTAACGTGCAAAGCGGTACTCTGGTACGACGCAATGGGCGCCGGCGCGGTCGGCGGCGGGGCGGCGAACGCCGGTGTGCTGCACAAGGCAAGAGCGCATGCGGCCGCGCTGACCGCCAAGCGAAAATGCGAAGAATTTCGTAGCATGCGACGTGCATACGATGATACGCTACAGCGTGCCTCCTCCCGCGGCGGCGCAGGAAGCGTATGCAGGACGAGAGGAGCGTGTCTCGTACGCGGGAAGCCTCGGGATTCACGGTTCTGTAGGCTCATGAGGTGCGCAAAATGCGGATCCTGCTAACGATGTGTGCTGTGCTGTGCGTCTTCGCTTTGGGGCAGTCGGGAGCGGCGCGACAAGCCGTGCGGGTTGGTGCGAGTATCGATTCCCACACGTGTCAAAACCGCGTGAACAACACGCTCGCGAAACTGGAGCAGTGCATTCGCTTGGGTCCGCTCTGGAACGTCTTGTCGCACTTTCAAGAGATCGCGGATGACAATCCGGATCCCGGCGGGCATGGCAATCGCGACACCGGGACGCCGGGATACCGGGCTTCGGTTGGCTACGTTGCCGGCCTCATGCGGCATGCCGGCTATACCGTCACGATCCAGCCGTACATGTACCGTGCGTCCGAAGTCGTCGGCACGCCACAGTTTCGGACGTCGAACCGGGCGTATATTTTCGAACGCGAGTGGTTCGTCGCTCGAGGTTCACCGGCGGGTTCCGTGACCGCGGCGCTGCAACCGCCAAGCGGCACGAGCGAGGGATGCTCCCGCGACGACTTCCTCGGCTTTCAGCGCAGCAACGTTGCGCTGCTTCGTCAGAGCGAGTCCTGCAATGTCGATGTGCAGGTTGCCAATGCGCAGAGCGCCGGAGCAGCTGGGGTTGTTTTGTATGCCGCCGACGGTGGCGCGCATGAATCGCGGCTCTTGAATTCTGCGGCGATTCCGGTGATTGGATTTACGGCAAACGCCGTCGGTGCGGAGTTTGTGCGCGACTATCGCTTCGGCCATCCATCGATTGTGCACATCGACGTTCGCACCCAGCGCAAAATCGGCCTCGACTACAATGTAATCGCCGACTCACCGTTTGGCGATCCGCATCACACCATCATCATCGACGCGCACCTCGACTCCATCTTTGGGGCTGGAATGCTTGACAATGCCTCGGGGTCAACGACGATTCTGGAGGTGGCCCTCAACCTTGCGAAGACGCCGACGCGGAACCATCTTCGGTACGTCTGGTTCGGCGGCGAGGAGCTTGGTTTACTCGGCTCCCACCACTACGCGCACCATCTGACACCGTCGGAGCTCGAGAGCATCGTCTTTGACGTCGACGTGGACGTCACGGCCACGCCGAACTTCGACATCTTGATCGCAGATCCGGGACATGCGCCCGATGTCAAGCGCTTTCCAGCCAACGTGGTGCCGGAGTCGGCGCTGGGCAATGGCCTTTTTACGCGCTACTTCTCACGCGCCGGTATCATCTCGAGGCCGGCGAGTTTCGGTAACGCCGGCACCGATTCAAACTCGCTGAGCCTGGTCGGTATTCCGAATTCGGGAATACTCACGCAGCAGGACTGCTGCAAGCATCGTTCGGAGACGCAGCTGTGGGGAGGTTTCCTCGGCAACTACGAAGGCCGCATCCCGAGCTTTAACGGCGGCTGCGTCGACAATCCGGGCCGTTGGTGCGACAACCTAAAAAACAACGATCCCTTCATCTTAGAGTTGATTTCGAAGTCGGTCGCCTACGTGACGTTGAGACTTGCGAATCACAAAGGTTTTCCGATGTAGATGAGCGGCGAGCGCGTCCTTCGACTCCGCTCCACTGCCGACTCGCTTCGCTCGCGGAAGTGTCGCTTCGCTCAGGATGACACCGAAGGACGTGCCCACACCATCTTCACCACACGATGACAATGCGGGGGCGGTGACGCCCCCGCTTGTCCACAGCGGCGTTAGATCTGGAAGAGTGTTCCCTGTCCGAACGTGCCGCCGGCAGAAGTCGAACTGTAGAGATGTCCGTTGAAGGCGGTAAATCCGTAATATGGATAACTGCCATCCTTGTTCTTTCCGAAGCGATGGAGGATGCTTTCCTTCCACGATGGTGCACGCAGTTCGAACGCGGTGCCGCAGTCACACGTGGGACGGCCGCCCATCGAGGTCGTGCCGTAGAGGTTTCCTGCGTTGTCCATGAGCAGCGTCGTCGTTGTCGCGCTTCCGTCCGAACCGCCCATGAAGCTGTGAAGGAGACGTTCCGTGTACTGGCCCTTCTTGCCGGGACTGAGCTCGTAGACTGTCCCGCAGCCTGGTACGGAAACGCACGATCCCGTGCCGCCATAGTAGGTGGTTCCGTACAGGTTGCCGCTGTGGTCCATGATGAGCCCACCGTACGGATTCTGGGCGTTCGGTGCTCCGCTGAAGACGTAGAGCGTCTTGAAGGTCCATTTATGGGCGACCAGCGACATCTTGAACGCGACCCCGCAGCCTGAGCCACCGCAACCGGTGTTGCCACCCTGTTCCGTCACACCATAAATATTACCGGATGCATCGATGAGCAGCGGCCCCTTTGAGCCTACCGCACCATCTTTCTTACCGGTGAAGGTATGGATGATGTGCTCTTGCCAGCCGAGGCCTTTGGGCGATAACTCGTACACGATCCCGAAGCCCAATCTGCCGCCGTCCGGCGTCGATCCGTAGAGATTCCCCGCACTGTCGAAGACCGGCGCATTGCCCGGGCCGAACCCGTCGCCGTTGGTTCCGGTGAAATCGTGCAAGACGGTCTCGCCTTTCCCTCGGACGGCGTACACGACTCCGCAACCGTCACCCGTGCAAGGCGAGCTTCCACCGGCGGCAGTAACCCCATACAAGCTGCCATCAGGCCCGATCGTCACGCCACCGTACGGATTCTTGCCGTCGACGCCACAGATAAAAGTATACAGCGTTGTCTCTTTCCACTTCGAATGCGGCATGGGCGAAAATTGATCAACCGTGCCGCAGCCTTGCGCGCCTCCCATGACCGTCGTCGCGTAGGCATTCCCCGACGTATCGAAGACAACGGAGGTGTGCGCGAAGCTGCCGTCGTTTTGACCGGTGAAATCGTACACGACGGCATAGTTGCCGGCTGCTGAAGAACTCGCCGCGCAGAGGCCTGCAACGGCAAACGCCAAGAGGGTGGCCTTCATTATGTATGAGGACGCCTTCTTCATGTGAACCTCCTTCGGAAGAGAAAGTCCTTCGGGGTGGCGCGCAGATTACCGCCCCTGTTGTGTCGACGCGCCGCTAGCTTGGTTGCAAGCGATACGCCGTACCGGCCCAGGCGGGCGCGTTTCCGCCTTCCGGCGCGGTCCCGTAGAGCGCGCCATTCAGTAACAGGAGTGTGGCGGTGGGATATCCGCTGTCGTCGCCACCGTTTCCGCCGGTGAAGTGATGCAGAACGCTGAACGTGAATGCACCGGCGGATTGTACGAGTTGGAACGCCGTCCCCGAGCTGTGCGCGCTGCCGCCGTATTGCGTTACGCCGTACAGGGTTTCATTCGAGTCGACGACGAGACCAGCCAACGGATATTCACCGTCGCCGGTCCCATGAAAGTTTTGGATCACGGACTCGAAATAGCGCAATGTCCCGAAGCCGAACGAGCCGGGTATCATCATAAAGACACTTCCGACGTTCCGTTTTCCGCCGTATTCTGTTGTGCCGAAGATCGTTCCACCGTAAGAGACGAGGCTGCCGAAGGGATTTGCACCGTCGTGCGGCGCGCCATGGAAACGGTGAAGAACACGAAACGCGAAGTTCGAACGGTTCGGAGTCAGCGTAAAAATCGTGCCGCATCCGTCATTGATTGGCGCGCCGCCGCAGTGCGCAATCCCTCCCGTCGCCGCAGCGCCGTACAACGTCCCGGACGAGTCGCTCATCAAAGGCGCGGCGGGCGTTGCGCCGTCTTTGTCACCCTTGAAGCGATAGACGATACGCTCGGTATACTGGCTCCCGTTTGGCGTGATGGAGAACACCGTGCCGCAACCCATGCCTCCGCCACAACTTCCGGTGCCGCCCAACAGCGTCGTTCCATATAACACGCCGTTCTGCCCGAGCAACAGTGACGAAAGCGGTGCGTAACCATCGGCGCCGCCCGTGAAGACGTGCAGGACCGTTTCAGTATACGTCGAGCCTGAGGGCGTTAGCTTGAAAACCGTGCCGCCATTTGCTGAACCACCGCCGTACTCCGTCGTCCCATACAGTGCTCCGCTGTTGTCGGCAACGAGACCGGCGGCTGGGCCGTCGCCGTCGGTGCCGCCTTGAAAGCGATACAAAATCGTTTCATGATATCCAACTTTGGCGGGTGACAACTTGAAGACCGTGCCGCAGCCTGCCTGGAACAAGCAACCGCTGCCGCCACCAAACGCCGTCGTGCCGTAGAGCGCACCGCTGCTGTCCGCAATCAGGGCACCGAGCGGGTCGCCGCCGTCATTGCCCGCTTTGAACGAGTACAAGATCGTTTCGTGCCCCGCCGCAGTTGCGAGGTTCCGGAAGTGCGATATGGAGGGACGGGCGACAGCGCACATCGAGCCGAGCGCCAGCATCACTCCGAGCGCAACGGGAAAGCGAACGTTCACGGGCCTGAGTTGCGGCACACAACGCGTCCGTTCCCGTAGCTGAAGAAGACCGCGGCTTCTAAAGAGAAGGGTCGGACATGCCAAAAGGGCGTGCGCCAGTGGAAGAAACCGCGGAACTCCGGGCGGTGGAGCTGCGCGCCCAAATCACGGAGGCCAACCACCGGTATCACGACCTCGACGCCCCCACGATCAGCGACGCAGACTACGATGCGCTGCTGCGCGAGCTGGTCGAGATCGAGCGCGAACATCCGGAGCTCATTACGCCCGATTCCCCAACGCAGCGCGTCGGGGGCGCTCCGTCGACGGAGTTCGCGCCGTACCCGCACGCGGTTCCCATGCTCAGCCTTGCGAACGCTTTCGACGATGATGGTTTACGCGCGTTTCATTCGCGCGTCAGCAAGCTCGTCGGCGAAGACGTTGCGTACACCTGCGAACTGAAAATCGACGGGCTCGCGATCTCGATTCGGTACGAGGGTGGCCGGCTCGTATCGGCCGGGACGCGCGGAGACGGCAGCGTCGGTGAAGAGGTCACCGGAAACGTCCGAACGATCGCCGAGATCCCGAAGACGCTGCGCGGACCGTTCCCCACCGTACTCGATGTGCGCGGCGAGGTCTACATGACCAAGAGCGCCTTCGCCGACTTAAATGCGGCGCGGTCAGCTAAAGGTCAACCGGCATTCGCCAATCCACGCAACACGGCAGCAGGCGGTTTGCGGCAGAAAGACCCGCGCATGACGGCGGAACGGCGTCTGTCATTCTTCGCGTACGCGGTCGGTGCTTTTGCAGGTGAGGCGTTGCCGCCGACGCAGCACGAATTGCTGGCCCTGATGCGGATCTGTGGGCTCCCCGTGAATCCGCACACGGAACGTTGCGCGAGCATCGACGAGGTCATGACGTTCTGCAAAGCATGGGAAGAACGTCGCGAGGAGCTGGACTACGAGATCGACGGCGTCGTCATCAAAGTCGATTCCCTTGCGATGCAAAACCGGCTTGGCTACGTCGGAAAGGATCCGCGCTGGGCAATCGCCTTCAAGTTTGCTGCGCAGCGGGGCAAGACGAAGCTGCTCGACATCGGGATCAACGTGAGCCGAAGCGGCAAATTGAACCCGTACGCGGTACTCGAACCGATCGTGCTGGGCGGCGTCACGGTTCGGATGGCGACGTTGCACAACGAGGACGACATCCACCGTAAGGACATCCGCCGTGGCGACACGGTGCTGGTGGAACGCTCGGGTGACGTCATTCCCTATGTCGTGGGCCCCGTGAAGGAGCTCCGTCCGAAAGGCGCGCGTGCTTTCGCGATGCCGGCGAAATGTCCCGTCTGCGGCTCCGCAGTCGAGCGCCTCGAGGGCGACGCGTTTTCGTATTGCACCAACGTTTCCTGTCCGGCACAGATTCGCGAACGTTTGCGCCACTTCTGTTCGCGCGGCGCGATGGATATTGAGGGCGTCGGCGACGTGTTAGCGGCGCAACTCGTCGATGCGGGCTTCGTGCACGAAGTAGCGGATCTCTACGATCTTAGCGTCGCGCGCCTGGCAGAGCTGCCCCGCATGGGCGAGAAATCGGCAAGCAACGTTGTCGCGAATATCGAGCAGTCGAAGAAACGCGGACTTGCACGACTTCTTTCCGCGCTCAATATCCGGTATGTCGGCGGACAGAACGCGACACTGCTTGCGGGCGCCTTCGGTTCGATCGACGCGTTGGCGGCAGCAGGTAAAGACGAAATCGCGTCGGTCGAGGGGATCGGCGAGGTCATC
>JAFAXE010000053.1 GCA_019241305.1 Vulcanimicrobiota bacterium | reverse complement strand
ATGACCCCGACCAGGGCGATGGTGGAGTACTGGCGGTTCAAGTAGGCCTTCGCGCCCGCCTGAATCGCCGCGGCGATCTCTTGCATGCGCGCGTTACCGGCCGGCTGACGTAGCACGAATGTGATGAGAAACACACCGTACAAAATGGCGAGTACGCCGGCTCCCAGCCCGAACGCGATGGCAGTCTCTGCGGTCAAAACCCTCTTCCTTTAATGAGCGCGCACACGAAGGCCCCACTCTAGGCAAGAGGGGGGCGCGGAACCTCCCCCGGTTTGGCAAGCGGACAAGACGGTCCTTTCCATCCACAGACGCGGAGAAATCGACGCGCGCGCGAACGAGCCCGCATGCCCGATGTGGATTTGGTCGTCGTCGGGTGCGGGCCGGCTGGAGGGATCGCAGCGCGCGAGGCGGCGCGGAGCGGCGTGCAAACGGTCGTGCTCGAGCGGGATGCAGTCGTCGGTGCTCGCCGCGTTTGTGCGGCCGGCCTACGTCCCGGCTTCTGCGAACAATTCGACGTGCCGGCGGCGATCGTTCATTGCGAGACACCGCACATCGGGCTCATCTCGCCGAGCGGGCGGCGCTACGATTTCGAGGTCGGCGCGGCTCGCACGACCACGCGCGAAGAACTCGATGGCACGATCGCGCAACTGGCACGCGGGGAAGGCGTGGATATTCGAACGTCCGCGCTGTTTCGAGGGGTCACGACCTCGTCGGATGCGGCGACGGTCGAATATGCTGACGGACAAACAGGGCGACGCCGGCATATCAGCGCGCGGCGCGTCTTTTTCGCGCAGGGATCGACCGCGCGGCTCGATGAGGGACCGTTTGGCTACGATAGATGGCCGCGCGGACTCATTACGTGCTTTCAGTATCGCCTCTTTCCATCGAGGCCCGCAGTGCCGGTCGCGTATCGCACGCTGGAGATGCACTACTACGTTTCCGGCAGCCGGCGCAACGTGATCGCCTGGATGTTTCCGAAGCGGGATCACCTTGCGATTGGTCTCGGCGTCATGGGCAAAATCGCGGGGAGCGAGCTTCGCGCCGAGCTCGACGAATTCGTACGGAAGCTCCAGCGCAGGCTTTTCCCTGACGTGGCGTACACCATTCGAGAGGAAGGCAACTTGCTCTACGGCGGCAAGCCGCGACCGACGATTGCGAGCGGGCAACTGCTCTTAGGTGGAACGGCTGCCGGGCTCGTCGATGCGACGACTGGCGAGGGCATCCATGAGGCGGCGGCTTCCGGACGGTTCGCCGCCGAGGCCGTGGTGGCCGAGAAGAAAGGAAAGACGGCGTCCGCCGCGGTGCATTACCGCCGGGCGACCACGCGCGCGTTTTACGGAAGGCTCCGCCATCGTCATAAGTTGATGACGTTCCTCGAACGCCGTCCGGTGCGATTCGACATCCTGTTCGAGCAGCTCGAAAGCACACCGCGGTTCGCAAAGCTCTTGCAACACGACCGCCACGATTTCACGCTGCCCCAGTGGCTGTATCTGTACGCACAGGCTGCGCGTTTCGGACTGCGCGCCAGCGTCGCTCGATGACTGCAAACCGCGCCTACGTGATCGCGGGAAGCCGGTATTGCCGCGAGGAGATCATTCATCGCTATCTCCACCTCGTCAAATACGTCGCCGGCCGCATTTCGGTGAACCTTCCGCCCAACGTCGAACTGAGCGATCTGATCAACGATGGCGTTCTGGGGCTCATGGATGCGATTGAACGCTTCGATGACGCCCGCGGCGTAAAGTTCGAGACCTATGCGATCACGCGAATCCATGGAGCGATCTTGGATGCGCTACGCGCCATGGATTGGGTGCCACGCGCCGTCCGGCAGCGGGGCCGTCAACTGGAGCGGGTTTCGCAAGAGCTCGAGGCGGAACTCGGCCGCACGCCCAGTAGCGAGGAGATCGCTGAGCGGCTCGGTGTTTCAATGCACGAATTCGACGCGCTCGTTCATAAGCTCAAAGGGACGGCGCTCGTTTCGCTCGAGGAACGGCTTCCCAACGACCGAGGCCAGGAAGTTTTTCTTCGGGATACCATTCCCGATACCAGTGGCGACGTGGGGTCGTCCGTCGAAGAGCGAGAAATCCATGCCAGGCTCCGAGACGCGATGGAGCACCTCCCGCGGCAAGAGCGAACGGTGATCCGCTCGTACTATTTCGAGGGCAAGACGCTGAAGGACATCAAAGGGATACTGGGCGTTTCGGAGTCTCGCGTTTCCCAGATCCACGCGCAGGCCGTGATCCGTTTGCGTAAGTTGCTTCGTGAACTGCGCGCCGAACTGGGGTATCGCGAGAACGATCCGCACGTGCGCCAAAAATACGTGCGCAAGCCGCCTATCGAGATCGCGCGCTAGTGAGCTGGTTCGGCAAGCTGCGCGACGCGCTCGGCGGCTCGCGGCAGTCTCTTGCGGAGATCGAGACGCTCGCGACGGCGCGGCGCCCGCTCGACCGCGCTTTTTGGAACGAATTGGAAGAGGTGTTGATCGCGGCCGACTTCGGCGTTTCGACGGCGGAGAAGATTCTCGACGGTCTGCAGGCGGCGGCCCGTCGCAACCTGTGGACGCGGAGCGATCAGGTCATCGGCCGATTCAAGCGTGACGTCGAGTCCTTCCTCACCATGCCCGAGAGCACGCTGCGGCTGGAAGCCCGTCCTGCAGTGCTGTTGATTGTCGGGGTCAACGGAACGGGGAAGACGACGACGATCGGAAAGTTGGCGCAAGACTTCCGCACCCAACAAAAGAGCGTCATGCTGGTAGCCGCGGATACGTTCCGCGCGGCGGCCGCCGACCAACTTGCGGTGTGGGCGCAGCGCAGCGGCTCAGAATTTTTGCGAGGCCGCGAAGGCTCTGACCCATCCGCCGTGGTGTATGACGGCATTGCCGCTGCCAAGGCGCGTGGCATCGACGTCGTCCTGATCGATACCGCCGGACGTCTTCAAACAAAAACGAATTTGATGGAAGAGCTGAAGAAAATGCGGCGCGTCATCGAACGCGAAAGCGGAGCGCCCCCAGCGGAGACGCTGCTTGTGGTCGACGGTACGACCGGGCAGAACGCCATCTCGCAGGCGATGCTCTTTAACGAAGCGACCGCGCTGACGGGTATCGTCGTGACCAAGCTGGACTCGACCGCAAAGGGCGGCGTGCTCGTCGGCATCGCAGACACGCTGAACGTCCCGGTGAAGCTCATCGGCATCGGTGAAGGGATCGAAGATCTGCGGCCGTTCGAGGCCCGCGCGTTCGTCGACGCGCTGTTCGAACCAGAAACGGCGGCGTAAAAAAAAGAGCGGTGCGCGTCGCGTAGGCAACGGCCGGACGCTCGCTAGACGGTAAGCGGCTATTCTCGCCCCATGGCCGGGTTGCGAGAGCCACAGCACAGAACCACCAAGCATGCCGGGCGCCGCCAGGCCCTCAGCGACCGTCTCAATTGGCCTGCTCGGACAGTTTCGCATCACGGCGGGCGGAGTGGCCATTCCCTTCCGCGCTCCGCCGCGGACGTTGGCATTGCTGGGATACCTGGCAATAAAGCGGAGCAGACCTTCCCCGCGAGATGCGTTGGCGTTCACGCTTTGGCCGGATGTCGACGAAGAAACCGCCCGAGCCAACCTCCGCCGTCATCTGCACTACCTGAACCGCGCTCTGCCTGCGACGGACGAGCCCTGGACGCTGGGCGACAAACGCATCGTCCAATGGAATCCGAAGCACGCGCGCGCGTTCGACATCGCGGAGTTCGAGGAGCTGCAGACGCAGGCAGGGACCCGCGCACGCGCGGTCGATCTCTACGCCGGCGACCTGCTCGAAGATCTCGATGAAGAGTGGATCGGCTACGAGCGCGAGCGACTGAGAACGATGCATCTCTCCGCGCTCGAAACACTTATCGCGGAATCGGCGGCGGCCGCTGATGCGACACGAACGGTATTCTTTGCGCGGCGACTCTTGCAGAGCGATCCTTGGCGGGAGGATGCGCTGCGCGCACTCATGGTTGCCCGGCATAAAATGGGCGACCGTGCCGGCGCTTTAGCGGAATACGAACGTTTTGCGGGTGCCGTAAAGCAAGAACTTGGCGTCGATCCTATGCCGGAGACGGTCGCCTGCATGAAGGCAATTGTCTTACAGGCTCCGCCGCGGCCGGTTGCGGCGTCACACGTTGAAGTCCAGAAAAGCCCCGCGCCGGTCGAAACGCTTCCGCTTGCGGGACGCGCGCACGAGTTGGAGCGCCTACGCATCTTATGGAGCCGTACTTGCCGTGGTCGGGGCGCCTGCGTCCTTATTGGGGGCGAAGCGGGAATCGGAAAAACGCGGCTGACGCAAGAGCTTGCAGAAGAGGCGCGTCGCGACGGCTTCGTCGCTGTGGGGCACTCGTCGACAAACGAGTTCATGCCGTTCCATGGTCTCGCCGACGCGTTGCGTACCTTACCGGCGGAAGAAATTCATTTGGAACCCCTTTGGAAAGGGGTGCTTGCTCCACTTTTGCCCCATTTTCGCAAGACAGCGGCGACGGTTCCGAAACTCAGCCCGGAGGACGAGCAGGCTCGAATCCTCGAGGCATTTTCTCGCTACGTCGCGAGCCTGAGCACAGCGCGACCGCTGCTGCTCATTCTCGAGGACCTGCATTGGGCAGGCGCGGCGATCATGGCCGCCATCGAGTTTCTTGCGCGGCACATCGCCGAACGTCGCATTCTCCTCATTGGAACGTACCGCGAGGAAGAGATTGGACTTACGCATCCCTTACGGAGTCTGCGACGCAGCCTTCGTCGCGACGATGCGCACGCGCACTTGGCGCTTTCGGCGCTCGCTCCGGATGCAGTCCAGATGCTCGTGCGGCTCATTTCGGGCCTTGGACCGGAAGCAAATCCTTTCGCGGAGCGGCTCTTCTCGGTCACGGAAGGCAACCCGTTATTTCTTGTGGAGTCGCTGCGCGACGCGTTGGAAGCGGGCTTCGTCGTCGCGGGTCCCGAGCGCTGGGAAATTCGCGACGTTCCACGCGACGCGCCGCGGGGCGGCGCAAAAACGGCAATCCTCGATCGACTGGGGCGGCTTTCGTCGCATGCCTATTCCGTGGCGGAAGTCGGCGCCGTCATCGGCCGACACTTCGATCTTGAACTCGTAACGGAGGTGAGCGGCTGGAACGAAGCGGACGTGACGCGCGCAGTCGACGAACTGCTCGACCGCCACATCCTCCGCGATAGCGGCACGCGCACGCAGAGCGAGTATGCCTTCAGCCACCACCTCATTCAGAGCGCTGTCTACGATGGCGTTGCCGCGAAGACGCTCGTCCAGCGGCACCGCCGGACGGCGGCCGTCCTAGAGTCGCTGGCCGGCGGGGAAGTGGCCGGTGTCGCCGGGGAGATCGCGGAGCACTATCGTCGCGGAGGGGAGCTCGTAAGAGCAGCCGCGTTCTACGCGATGGCCGCGGAACGCGCCGCATCGCTTGGCGGCAACCAAGAAGCGTCGCTGCTTGCTGCACGTGGGCTCGAACTAACGAGCGAGGACGCGCTTCGCTTACGACTGCTGATGGTGCGAGCAGAGGCGGCACGTCGCGAACTACGCCGGGACGAGCAACGATCTTACCTAGACGAGCTCGTCGTCATCGCGGAGCGGACGGACGACCATGATGTCCTCTGCCGAATTCGGGTCCTGCGTATCGCGTTCTTTAACGAGAGCGAAGATCATGAACGCGAGGAGCACGAGATTGCGCTGCTCGAGATGGAGGCGGAGCGCACGAATAGCGTGCGCTGGTTTGCTGAAGCGGTCCTTGCACGCATCGACTTGGCGATCGTGCGAAGCGCGTGGGAACAGGCGCGCAGCGATGCGGTGATGCTCGAAGCGCGAGAGGGACTTCGCGCGTATGCCGATCTCGCGCTACGGCTGCTCCTCGCGAAGGCGATTCTCAACTACCGACAAGGACGGCGCGCCGAGGGCGATGCTGCAATGGACGAAGCGAGACGCTTCAATGTGGACGTCGACTATCCGCTGCGTGTCCGGTTGCTCCATAGCGAGATCGAGGCGGCTCGCTTAACGATCGACTGGATTCGGGTGCGGCAGGCGGCGCACGAACTTATCGAGCTCGCGGCGAGTGCCGGGGATCGCGCCGAAGTTGCCTATGGCCACGCGTGGTGCGGCCCTGCCTGCACCGAGCTGTACGAAGTCGCAGAGGGTCGGCGCCACCTTGAGATGGCAACAGCGCTCTACGGAGAGCTTGGGAGGACGCGCTACAGCGTGCAAAATCTCGAGTCGCTCACGTGCTGGGCTGCGCTCTTCGGATCGCCTCAGGAAGCCGTTTCGTACGCGGCGCGGTGCGAAGAGCTGGCACAGAACATCGGCTACGATCTTGGCGCCGCAATCGGAGCGCTCAATCTTTCATCGGCGCTCGCGATGCAGGCCCGCTTTGCCGAGGCGAAAGGCGCAGCGACGCGTGCCGTCGATGGTGCCACGCGCCTCGGACATCCATTCGCGCTCGGGACCGCGTATGGCGCCCTGGGGACCGCGGAGCGCGGGTTAGGCGAGCTTGCAAACGCGCTGCTTCATCAAGAGCATGCGGTGGAAATTCAGCGGCGCATTCTCTCGGTCGACACGCTGGGCGATGATCTCGCCGAACTCGTGCTGACGTCCGCATTGGCTGGAAAGGTCGATCGCATGCGAGCCTTCGCGGATGAGGCGCTCGAGTTGTACGCAAAGCACGCCGCGCGTGTTGCCCGTCCGCAAGTGTTTCTGTGGGTCGCCGCGCTCGCGTTGCACGTCCTCGGTGAAGAGGCGCGTTCCAAGGAGTTGGTGCTCCAAGCGCGCGGCATCGTTGCGGACAAAGCGGCGTTGATCGCCGATGAGGCAGCGCGTGGGTCGTATCTGCGCTTTCCGAAGAATGCCGACATCATTGAAGCCGCCGACCACGACAGATGGCCCTGCTCTCTGGAAGCAACGCCGGCGTAGACGTTCCGTAGACGGACGGCGTCTATCATGGCACCATGCTCCTCCGTACAGTGCGCCGCACACTTTGGCTTGCGAGCCTCGCGGTCCCGACCTTCGCCGTCTGCGCGGTCGCGGCGCCGGCGGTCACAACCGGTACGTCGAGCGCTTCGCTACCGCCGGCGATTGCCTTCGACCAAATCGATCGCATTCTGATCCAGGGTGCGACCCCTCCGCCGGTGGGGTCCTTCGCGGCCGATGCCGCCACGATCGCCTCGCTGCCGCCGCTCGACGCAAATGTGAAGAAGATCGAAGGTGCCCAAAAGGCGGCCATGAGTGCGGCCTCCGGCTCGTTGCTCGTCTCCGGCGTGCTCGGGATGATTCCGTTCGTCGGCGGGTTCCTCGGCGCGGCGGCGGCGCATGCCGCGAATGCCGCAGCGCAAGCGAATCTGCAGCAGCAGATACAGGCGAACAACGCCGCGGTCATGCACTTCGTGAATGCCGGCAAGCTGTCGCGCTTCGCCTTCTATCATGGCTGGTCGCGCGCAGAGCGCGCTGGAAAAGACGTGACCATCGTCAGTCCGGACGGACGCTTCACGACCGTGCTGGACGTGGCGACGAAGACAGCACGTACGAGCGTTGCGACGGCCGCTGACCAAACGTATGTCGTTTCCACCGAGGGCAACGCCGCAGCGCCGGCACTCGACGGCCCAGCGTCGATCCAGTCGCTCCCCGAAGCGAAGATCGATGGCATGCGTGCACGCGGGTATCGCACGACCGGAACGCTCGTGTTGCCGCACGCGGTCGTGTGGTGTGCCGCGGGACGTCACCCTGTAACGCAAACCGAGTACGTCGTCGACCAGCGTGACGTCCAACCGGCCGCGGATATCTCGCCGGCGCAGCAATTATCGGATGGCTGCAGTCCGAACAGCACCGCCTCCTATCGCGAACCGGGCCGGCTCGTCGTGTACCGCGCGACGAGCGTCGACCCTGGAACGCCGCTCGCCGTCAGCATCATGTTCGAGCGAGATAACATCCGCCATCTCGACGCAACGAGCATGCCGCTCTTTTCCATCCCATCCGACTACACCAAGGAGTAGTAAACCATGCGAACGATGCCCATCTCCTTCGTAATCATTTTGTCAGTGGTCACGTGCACAGGTATCGCTTCAGCGTCGTCACTGAAGGCCGGCGACACGCTGACGTATACGATGACGAGCCACACCAGTATCAGCGGCGGCAATCTGCCGGCGCAGGCGTATAAGCCCCAGCCCAATGTCGTAACGACGTTCACGATGGAGATCAAGGCGGTTGATGCAGATGGCACGGCCCACGTTCACGTGAAGCGGCACCGTGAGCCACCGCCTGGCATGGTCGCGTGGCAAGTCGCGGCGTTCGAAAAGCTAGCAAACGCCGACTGCGACGTCGCGCTCACGAAATACGGCGCCCTCTTGGCGACGGTCGATGACAGCTATCAATCGAGCCAAGCCTCCGCCAAACCGGACAGTATGTCGCTGGGGCAGTATCGCGATCAGATTGTGGCGCAGGCCAACGATCCCCGGTATCGGGCCAATGAAGCGGCGCGTGAGGTGAAGGGCGACTTTGTCGCCGGCAACGCCGTCGCGCTGAGCATTGCTAAGCGGAAATCGTTCGCTCCTGGCGATGGCTGGAAGGCGATTGTGGATGGCGCTACCTACGACGTGAAGGTAACCGGCAAAGCGCCGTTCGGCGGCCACGACACGACGGTGTTTGATGTGAAAAGCGACACGGAGTTCCAAAGCGGTTCGACGACGACCGATGCGACGGTCTACTACGATGTGACCATGCAACGGATCGTGGGGATCCATTCGGCGTCGCATACCAAAATACAAATTACCGGAATGGAGAACAGCACCACGTCGGATTTCGTCCTGCAACAATAGCGCGACCAGAAGCGCCTCCAACCATCACGCGGAGCTGCAGCCAGCGGCTCCGTTTTTTTCGCGTTCTGTAGACGATGCGTAGACGGTAACATCATACACTGTTGCTGGAACGACGGCACAAAGAGGTGCCGATTCACCACACTCTACGCAATCGAAAGG